>JBEIFW010000068.1:0-16789 GCA_040382215.1 Acidimicrobiales bacterium | reverse complement strand
GTGATCTACCCGAAGGATCTCGGCGCGATCGTGCTGCTCGCCGACATCGGTCCGGGGGTGCGGGTGCTCGAATCCGGCGTTGGCTCCGGTGCGCTGTCGATCGCGCTGCTGCGGGCCGGGGCCGACGTGACGGGCTACGAGATCCGCGAGGACTTCGCGAACCGGGCTCGGCACAACGTCGAGGAGTTCCTCGGCCCGGCAGCGCTCGAGCGGTACCACGTCGAGTTGCGGGACAGTTACGAGGGGATCGACGGCACGGTCGAGCGGGTGATCCTCGATCTGCCCGAGCCCTGGCAGGTGGTGCCGCACGCCGAGCGGGCCATGGTCACGGGGGGCACCCTGCTCGCCTACACCCCGTCGATCGTGCAGGCGGCCCGAACCCGCGAGCGGCTCGCGGTCGGGCCGTGGGCGGAATGCAAGACGATCGAGATCCTCCACCGGTCGTGGCACGTCGAGGGTGATGCGGTGCGGCCCGATCACCGGATGGTCGCGCACACCGGGTTCCTCACCTACGCACGACTGGTCGCCGAGGGCTGAGCTCAGCCGGGCAGCAGCCCGAGCGCCCGGTAGGCCCGCGCGAGGGTGGCCGACGCGACGGCCCGCGCCTTGCCGGAGCCGATGCGCAGCAGGCGGGCCACCTCGCCGGGATCGGCGGCGAGCTCGGCGTACCGGACCTGCACGGGGCGCAGGTACTCGACCACGGCCTCGGCGGTGTCGGCCTTCAGCGGCCCGTACTGCGAGTAGCCCGCAGCGGCTTCCTGCGGGGTGCGGCCGGTGACGGCGGCGAGGATCTCCAGCAGGTTCGACACGCCGGGCTTCGCGGCCGGGTCGTAGCGGACCTCGCCGTCGGAGTCGGTGACGGCCCGCTTGAACTTCTTCACGATCGTCGCCGGCGCTTCGAGCACGTAGACGATGCCCTGCGGGCTGTCGTTCGACTTCGACATCTTTCGGGCGGGCTCCTGCAGGTCCATCACCCGGGCACCGGCGGCCGGAGCGACCATGCGCGGCACGACGAAGGTGTCGCCATACTTGGTGTTGAACCGGATGGCGAGGTCGCGCGTGAGCTCGATGTGCTGGCGCTGGTCCTCGCCCACGGGCACCTCGTCGGCGTCGTACAGCACGATGTCGGCGGCCTGCAGCGCCGGGTAGGTGAGCAACCCGGCCGATACGAACCCGCCGCCCGCCTTGGAGGACTTGTCCTTGAACTGCGTCATCCGGGACAGCTCGCCGTAGGACGCCATGCACTCCATCACCCAGCCGAGCTGGGGGTGCTCGGGCACATGGCTCTGGACGAACACCGTGCAGCGGTCCGGGTCGAGGCCGACGGCGTAGAGCACCATCGCCAGGTTGACCGTGTTGGTCCGCAGCTCGGCCGGATCGGGATGGATCGACAGTGCGTGGAGGTCGACGATGCCGTGGAAGCTGTTCTCGCGCTGGCCTTTCACCCAGTTCACCAGCGCGCCGAGCAGGTTGCCGAGATGGACCTCGCCGGTGGGCTGGATGCAGGACAGGACACGGGGCATAGGGAGCGTCAGGGTAGCCGTGCCGGGGTGCGGGCTACCCTGACGTTCCCATGGCGGTCGAGGTCTCCACCCCGGTGTTCGAGGGCCCGTTCGATCTCCTGCTGCACCTGATCCTCGAGGAGAAGGTCGACCTCTACGAGATCTCGCTCACACGGATCGTCGACGCCTACCTCACCGAGATCGAGCGGATGCAGGCGGTCGATCTCGAGGTCGCCACCGAGTTCCTCCTGATCGCCGCCACGCTGGTGGAGCTCAAGGCCCGCCGCCTGCTGCCCGGTCGGGACGACGTCGACGTCGACGAGGAGCTCGCCCTGTGGGAGGAGCGCGATCTGCTGCTCGCGCGCCTGCTCGAGTGCAAGACCTTCAAGGACGTTGCGGCCGTGCTCGAAGGCCTCGCCGATCTCGCCGGGCGTTCGTGGCCGCGCCAGGCCGGTCTGGAGGAGCGGTTCCTCAGCCTCGCTCCCGATCCGCTCGAGGGCCTGCGACCGGAGCGCCTGCGCCAGGCGTTCCTGCGTGCGACGACGCCCAGGCCGGTCGCCGCCGTCGACCTGCATCACGTCAACCCGATCCGGCTCACGGTGGCCGAAGCCGTCGACGGCCTCGCGACCCGGCTCGCCATGGTCGGGCGGGCCACGTTCCGGGCGCTGACCGACGAGATGGACGACCGCATCGAGGTCATCGTCAGCTTCCTCGCAGTGCTGGAGCTGTTCAAACAGGGCTTCGTCGACCTCGAGCAGTTCGACGTGTTCGGCGAGATCGAGGTCGTTTGGCTCGGCTCGGAGCTGGTCACTGCGTTCGCCGTGGACGACTACGAGGGGTGACCCGGTGAACGGCGACGACGAACTCCACCCGGACCTGCGCGACCTGGCCCGGCGGATCGATCCGGCCGGGTCCGGACTGGCCGACCCGGCCGGGTCCGATCCTGCGGGCGGGGTTGCCGAAGAGGTGGTGCGGGCCATCGAGGCGGTGCTCATGGTGGCGATCGACCCGGTGCCCGCCGCGCTGCTGGCCCAGTTGCTCGAGGTGCCGGCCTCCACCATCGACGACCTGTGCCGCCGGCTCGCCGCCGCGTACGAGGAGGCGGGCCACGGCTTCCGGCTCGTCCGTATCGCCGGCGGGTGGCGCTACCAGAGCCACCCGGACCTTGCGTCCGTCGTCGAGCGTTTCGTGCTCGAGGGTCAAACGGCGCGCCTGTCGCCGGCTGCGCTCGAAACCCTGGCGATCGTCGCCTACAAGCAGCCGATCTCGCGCGCCCAGATCGCCTCGATCCGCGGCGTCGATCCCGACGGGGTCCTGCGCACGCTGGCCGCCCGGGGCTGGATCGACCAGGTGGGGCGTGACCCGGGTCCGGGGCAGGCGGTGCTGTGGGGCACGACGGCGACGTTCCTCGAAAAGCTCGGCCTCGACTCGCTCGCCGACTTGCCGCCGCTCGCCGACCACGTACCCGGCGCCGATGTCGTCGAGGCGCTCGAGCACGGTCTGCGGGTGCCGCCGGCGTCGTCCGATGGTTGAGCCCCCGCTGTGGGAGCAGCTTGCTGCGGCGGCTGCGGCCGACGGTGAACGGCTGCAAAAGGGGCTCGCCCAGGTCGGGTTCGGGAGCCGGCGGGTGTGCGAGGACCTGATCGCCGCGAGACGCGTCACCGTCAACGGCGAGGTGGCCGTCCTCGGTCGCCGGGTACACCCGGACCAGGATGCGATCGCCGTCGACGGGATCCCGGTGCCGACCGTCCCGGGGCTCGTGTACTACCTGTTGAACAAGCCGATCGGGGTGGTGACCACCGCCCGCGATCCGCAGGGCCGCAAGGTGGTCGTCGACCTCGTGCCGAATGAGCCGCGTGTGTTCCCCGTCGGCCGTCTCGACGCCGACAGCGAGGGACTGCTGGTGATGACCAACGACGGCGAGCTCGCCAATCGGTTGATGCATCCGCGGCACGGCACCGACAAGGAGTACCTGGTGGAGGTCGACGGTGAGCCCGGCCCGACGGCGCTGCGCCGCCTGCGGCGTGGGGTCGAGCTCGACGACGGTCCGACCGCGCCGGCCAAGGTCACCGCGCTCGGTCCGTCGGTGCTGCGGATCGTGATCCACGAGGGCCGGAACCGCCAGGTGCGCCGGATGTGCGCAGCGGTCGGCCACCCGGTGCGCCGGCTGGTCCGCACCCGGATCGGCCCGATCGCCGACCGCACCCTCGCCCCCGGTGCGTGGCGCCCGTTGAGCACCCGCGAGGTCCGCTCCCTGTACGAGGCGGGCGGGTCCGCCCCGAACACGGGCGGGGCGGAGCGCGAGCGCAGCCTCTAGTCTCGCCCGCCGTGCCTGTGCGAGCCCTCCGAGGTGCCACCACCGTCGACAACGACACCCCCGACGAGGTGCGCTCGCGCGTCGGTGAACTGGTGCTCGCACTGTTGGAGCGCAACGGCCTCGGGGCCGATGACCTGATCAGCCTGTTCGTGACGGCCACCGCCGACCTGCACAGCTTCCACCCGGCCACCGCCGCCCGGACATGCGGGCTGGGCGAGGTGGCGATCCTCGGCGCCCAGGAGCTCGTGATCGACGGCAGCCTGCCCAAGTGCGTGCGCCTGCTCGCACACGTGGAGATCGACCGGCCGCGCGACCAGCTCCGCCACGTCTACCTCCACGGGGCGGTGGCCTTGCGGCCCGACCTCGCCGCCCGGTCGTGAGCCGGCGCGCGAACGTCATCGGGCTCGGGCTGATCGGAGGCAGCGTCGCCAAAGCCCTGCGGGCCCGGGGCTGGCACGTCAGCGGGGACGACGCCGTATCCGGGCGGGCCGACCACGCGGTGGCGCTCGGGGTCGCCGACGCGGCCGGGCTCGATCCGGCCGCCGAACTCACCGTCGTCGCCACCCCGGTCGGCGCGGCGGCCGACGCGGTGCGCCGGGCGCTGGCCACGACGTCCGGCGTGGTCACCGACGTCGGGTCGACCAAGGCGGCGCTCGTCGAGGCCGTCGGCCCCGAAGCGCGCTATGTCGGTGGGCATCCGATGGCGGGCAGTGAGCTCGACGGTCTCGACGGCGCCGATGCAGAGCTGTTCTCCGGCGCGGTGTGGGTGCTCACCCCGACCGAGGCGACCGCGGACACCACCTTCTCGACGGTTGCCGCCATCGTGAGCGACCTCGGGGCCGAGGTGGTCGCGCTGCCGCCCGATCGCCACGACGCCCTCGTCGCCGTCGTGAGCCACGTGCCGCACCTCACTGCGGCGACGCTGATGCTGCTCGCCGAGGAGCGCGCCGTCGAGCATGCGTCGCTGTTGCGCCTTGCGGCGGGCGGGTTCCGCGACATGACCCGCATCGCGTCGGGCCATCCCCGGATCTGGCTGGACATCTGTGCCGACAACCGGTCGGCGATCCTCGACGGCCTCGACGGGTTGATCGCCGGGCTCGGTGCGGTGCGCCGGATCGTCGCCGAGGGCGACCGCAGCGGGCTCGAGGCGCGGCTGCTGCGGGCCCGCCATGCCCGGGCCAACCTGCCGAGCCGGCTGGCCCGCACGGAGGACCTGGCCGAGGTCCGTATCCCGATCCCGGACCGGCCGGGGGCGGCGGCCGAGGTGTTCACGCTCGCGTCCGAGCTCGGCGTGAACATTGCCGACTTCGAGGTGACGCACAGCGCCGAGGGGGAGCGTGGCGTGCTCTATCTGGTGGTGGAGGCGCCGGCGACCGAGCTGTTCCGTGGGGGTCTGATCGCTCGCGGGTTCCGCCCGGGTGTACGGCGGCTGGACTGACGGTGGACACGCTCGCCGTCGAGCCGCTGCCCGGCCCGGTGTCGGCAGTCGTCGCCCTCCCCGGGTCGAAGAGCATCACCAACCGGGCGTTGGTCTGCGCCGCGCTCGCCACCGGCACGAGCACGGTGCGCGGCGTCCTGGACGCCGATGACACCGAGGCGATGGTCGGGGTGTTGCGCGCCCTCGGGTCGGACCTGACCTGGGACCGCTCGGGGGAGCACATCACGGTCACCGGCTGGGCCTCGCGCGTCCCGTCGGCATCCGACGCCGTGCTCGACGTGCGCTCGTCGGGGACGACCGCCCGGTTCGTGCTGCCCCTCCTGCTCGCCGGGTCGGGTCGGTACCGGGTGGATGCGAGCCCGCAGATGCGAGCCCGGCCGATGGGCGAGACCTTCGGGGCGCTGCGAGCCCTTGGCGCGAGGCTCGAATCGGTGGGCGCTCCCGACGCGTTGCCGGTGACCGTCACGATCGCTGCCTCGGATCCCGGCGGCACGACCGGCACCCCGACCGGCGCCCCGACCGGTGCGGGACACGTCGCCGTTGCCGGCGACGTGTCCTCGCAGTTCCTGTCCGGGTTGCTGCTCGCAGGCCCCTGCCTCGCGCAGGGTCTCGTCGTGGAGACGACCACTCCGCTCGTGTCGCGGCCGTACGTCGACATGACGATCGCCGTGATGCGCGCCTTCGGCGCCACGGTCATCGAGCACCGCAACGACGACCGCGACGACGGTGGCGTCCGGTTCGCCGTGGCGCCCGGCGGGTACCGGGCCGTCGACTACGTCGTCGAGCCCGACGCGTCGGCGGCGTCGTACCCGTTTGCGGCGGCCGCCCTGACCGGGTCGGCGGTGCGGGTCGAGGGGCTCGGGCGGGCGAGCGTGCAGGGCGACGTCGCCTTCGTCGACGTGCTCGCCCGGATGGGCGCCTGCGTCGAGGTCGACGACGAGGCGATCACCGTGATCGGGGCCGGGCACGTGCACGGGATCGACGCCGACCTGCGCGACGTGTCCGACACCGTGCCCACCTTCGCTGCGGTCGCAGCGTTCGCCGACGGCCCGAGCCGGGTGTCGGGCGTCGGGTTCATCCGCCGCAAGGAGTCCGATCGGATCGCTGCGGTGGTCACCGAACTCGGTCGCGCCGGGCTCGACGTCGCCGAGGAGCCCGACGGCCTCGTCGTGCACCCCGGTGTGGTGCGCCCCGCCCGCTTCGCCACCCACGGCGATCACCGCATGGCGATGGCGACGGCCTTGATCGGCCTGCGGGTGCCGGGGTGCGAGATCGAGGACCCGGGGTGCGTGGCCAAGACCTTCCCCGGGTACTGGGCCATGCTCGACTCGTTGCGGGCCGCGCCGGCCTGGCGCGGGGTGCTCGCCATCGACGGCCCGGCCGGAGCGGGCAAGTCGACGGTGGCCAGGGCGGTCGCTGCCCGGCTCGGGCTCGCCTACCTCGACACCGGCGCGCAGTACCGGACGGTCGCCCTCGCCGCGCTGCGGCGGGGTGTGGACCTCGCCGACGCCGACGCCGTCGTCGCTGCGGCCCGGTCGATGTCGCTCGTCGAGGCCGGCGGGCGCGTGCTGCTCGACGGCGACGACGTCACCGCGGCGATCCGCACGGCCGAGGCCAGCCAGGGCGCGAGCCGGGTGGCGGTCGTACCGGGGGTTCGCCGGGAACTCCAGCGGCGGCAACGGCGCTGGGCGATCGAGCACGGCGGGGGCGTGGCCGAAGGGCGGGACCTCGGCACCGTCGTGTACCCGCATGCCCGGCTCAAGCTGTTCGTGACCGCATCGGTCGACGAGCGGGCGCGTCGCCGGTCGGTCGAGACCGGCGAGGACGCAGCGGCCGTCGCCGTTGCGATCGCCGAGCGCGACCGGCGCGACGCCGGTCGCACCGACGACCCGATGCGGGCTGCGGCCGATGCCGTGATCGTGGACACCACGGGGCGTACGGTGGTTGCCGTGGTCGATGACGTGTGCGCCCGATGGCAGGCTCGGGCATGACCAAGGTGCGCACCCGCCTGGCCGGGCAGGGCCCCGGATCGCGCGCCTTCTACCAAGTCGGCCGGTTCGTCGTCGTCGGGTTCTCCCGGGTGTGGAACCGCTTGAGCGTCGAAGGCCGAGAGCACGTGCCGGTCGAGGGTGCCTTCGTCCTGGCGCCGGTTCACCGCTCGAACATGGACACCCCGTACGCCGCAGTCGCCACCTTCCGGCGCCTGCGCTACATGGGCAAGGACTCGCTGTGGAGGAGCGCCGTGTCGGCGTGGCTGCTCAGCGCGCTCGGCGGCTTCCCCGTCAGCCGGGACACCGCCGACCGTGAGGCGCTGCATCGGTGCCTGGAGATCCTCGAGGCGGGTGAGCCGCTCGTGCTGTTCCCCGAGGGCGAGCGCAAGTCCGGCCCGGTCGTGTTGCCGCTCAAGGACGGCGCCGCGTATCTCGCCGCGCGGGCCGGGGTCCCGATCGTGCCGGTCGGCATCGGGGGTTCGCAGCGGGCGATGGGCAAAGGGGCTCGGTTCATCCGGCCCTCCAAGGTCCACGTGATCATCGGTGCCCCGCTGCGGGTCGAGGCCTCGGCCGAGGGCTCGAAAGTGACGTCTCGGCGGGCCGTGAAGGACCTCTCGGATCGGCTGCACACGCAACTGCAGGAGTTGTTCGACCGGGCCCAGCAGCGAGCGGGAGCGTGATCGTGTCCGATCCGAGCCCCGATCCGCTCCCTGATCCGATGGTGGCCGTCCCGGCCGGGTTCGCCGTGCACGTCGCGAACATCGGGATCAAGGACGACACCGACGATTTCGTCGTCCTCGCCGCCGACCGCCCGTGCACCTCGGCGGCGGTGTTCACGCAGAGCCGGTTCGCGGGCCCGAGCGTGGTGGTGAGCCGGGAGCACGCGTCGGGCGGGCGCCTCCGGGGGATCGTGGCGATCTCCAAGAACGCCAACGTCGCCACCGGGGCCCGTGGTCTCGCCGATGCCCGTGAGGTGGTGGCCCGGGTGGCAGCCGTGCTCGGCTGCGAGCCTGACGAGCTGTTGATCGCGTCGACCGGGGTGATCGGCCGGACGTACCCGATCGAGCGGATCCGGGCGCACCTCGACACCCTGCAGCCGCCGGTCGGCACCGACGCGTCGGCGGCGGCTCGCGGGATCATGACCACCGACACCGTCCCGAAGCTGGCCGTCGCGACCGTCGGACCGGCCCGGGTGGTGGGGATCGCCAAGGGTGTCGGGATGATCGAGCCGGACATGGCCACGATGCTCGCCTTCGTGCTCACCGATGCCGAGGTGCCGGCCCCCGAACTCGACACCCGGTTCCGCCGGGTGGTGGCGCAGACGTTCAACTCGGTCAGCGTCGACAGCGACACCTCCACGTCGGACACTGCTGCCGTGCTTGCGAACGGCGCAGCCGGCCCCGTGGACGGCGACGCGCTCGAGCGGGCGCTGTACGAGGTGTGCCTGGCACTTACGAAGGCGATCGCTCGGGACGGGGAGGGCGCCGAGACCCTGCTGGAGGTTCACGTGGCAGGTGCCCGCAACGACGCCCAGGCCAAGCGGGTGGCGAAGTCGATCGTGAACTCGCCGCTCGTCAAGACGGCGGTGCACGGGGCCGACCCGAACTGGGGGCGGGTGGCGATGGCGATCGGCAAGACGCCCGATTGCGGCGACGTCGACCAGGAGCGGGTGGTGATCGCCTTCGGCGACCAGGAGGTGTACCCCGCTCGGGTCGACGAAGCCGGTCTGGCCCGGCTCGCGGCCTACATGCGCGGCGACGACGTCCGCATCGTGGTCGATCTGGGGGCCGGTGCGGGCGCCTGGACGGTCTGGGGTTGCGACCTCACCGACGGCTACGTCCGGATCAACGCCGACTACACGACCTGACGCTCGCCATGGCCGAACCGTCCGAGTTGCTGGCGAACAACCGAGCGTGGGCAGCGGCGCGCATCGCCGAGGAGCCCGGGTTCTTCGATCGGCTCTCCCGGCAGCAGACCCCCGCCTACCTGTGGGTGGGCTGCTCGGACAGCCGGGTGCCGGCCAACGAGATCGTCGGCCTGCCGCCGGGCGAAGTGTTCGTGCACCGCAACATTGCGAACGTCGTCGTCCACTCGGACCTCAACGCGTTGTCGGTGCTCGAGTACGCGGTCGACGCGCTCCGGGTGCGCCACGTGATCGTCACCGGGCACTACGGCTGCGGCGGGGTGCGGGCTGCGCTGGCGGGCTCGCGCATCGGCCTGGTCGACAACTGGCTGCGCCACGTCCAGGACGTCGCCCGGGTACACCGGCCACTGCTCGAAGGATTGCCGTTCGAACGCCAGGTCGACCGTCTGGCGCAGCTGAACGTGATCGCGCAGGTGGAGAACCTGTGCCGGACCACGATCGTGCAGGACGCGTGGCGGCGAGGGCAGGTGTTGTCGGTCCACGGTTGGATCTACGGCCTCCGTGACGGTCTGCTGAGCGACCTCGGGGTCACCGTCACCAGCCTCGACGAACTCGACGATCACGTGGCCAAGGCGCAGGCGGGCCTCGGGCTGCTTGCCCCCTGAGCCGGTCCCCGCCCGATCCTCCCCGGTCCTCACCCGACGAGAGTCGAAACGTCCTTAGAGCGACAAGATTCTCACGGCATCGTCCAATCGCCTCATCGGAGGTGGGTCCGCAGTCGAACCTTGCCGGTGATGGCTCTCAATGGTCACCTCGATGCGGCGGCGGTACTCGAACTCGTCGACCACCTCCGCGACGGGGTGCTGTTCGTCGCGCTCGATGGGACGATCCGATGGGCCAACCAGGCGATGCTCGACCTGATCGGCGTCGATCGCCAGGCGGCGGTGGGCGGTTCGGTGCTCGAGGTCGTCCACCCCGACGATCTCGAGTGCGTGATCGACGCGATGACGAAATCATCGGCGGGTCACGTCGTCGGTCGGTTCGAGTTCCGTCTCTGTGCGGCCGACGGCGCGACGAGCTCGGTGGAGCTGACCGGTCTGCCGGCGACCATCGCCGGCGAGAGCGGGTTCGCCGTCAGCCTCCGCCCGCTCCTCGAGAGCCACGTCGCCGTACCGGAAGGGGTGAGCCGGGAGGTCGGCTTCCTGCGCACCATCCTGGGCGATCTGCGCGTCGCGGTCCTCGCAGCGACGCCCAGCGGGAAGATCACGCTCGCCAACGATGCGTTCGCCGCAACCCATCCCGCCCCTTCGATGATGGAGGACTTGGACGCGTGGGTGGCTCGGGCCGGTCTGACCGACCCGGCGACCGGCCGACCGCTGCCCGAGCGGCTCGAACCGATGCGGTGTGCGTTGCGGGGTGAGCCGGCGAAGGACGTCGAATATGCGATCGAGGGCCCGGACGGGGTCCGCCGGGTCTTCCGGGCCAGCGCCACGGCGCTGCTCGGTCCCTGCGGGGAGCTGCGTGGCGCCGTGTTGGCGGCCGTCGACATCACGGCCCAGCGAAGTGCCGAACACGCGCTCTACCGGGCCGCGCATCACGACACCCTCACCGGGCTCGCGAACCGGGCACTGCTCGCCGAACGGCTCGGCGAGGCGATCGCCGGTGCCGGTGCCGGATTCGCGCTCCTGCTGCTGGATCTCGACCGGTTCAAGGTGATCAACGACGCGCTCGGCCATGACATGGGCGACGAACTGCTGAGGGAGACGGCCCGGCGTCTGGTCGCGGTCGCTCGGCCCGGTGACACCGTCGCCCGGTTGGGCGGCGACGAGTTCGTCGTGGTGCTCGCAGGGGTGAGCGACGGCGCTGCCGCCGAGTCCGTTGCGCAGCGGATCCGTCGCGCCATCGCCGCGCCGATCCGGCTCGGGCGCAGCAACGTCGAGGTGACCGTCTCGATCGGGGTGGCCTTCGGATCGCCCGACGCAACCATGTCCGGGCTGCTGCGCGACGCGGACACGGCGATGTACCAGGCGAAGTCCCTCGGGCGGGCCCGCGTCGAGTTGTTCGACGAGGAACTGCGGCGTGACGCGTTGGCCCGCATGGAGATCGAACAGCGTCTGCGCTGGGCGATCGACCACGACGGCCTGCGGCTGCTCGTGCAGCCGATCGTACGGGCCGTCGATCGTCGGCTCGTCGGGGGTGAGGCACTCGTGCGGGTGGTCGGTCCCGACCGCCGGCTGTGGACCCCGGGGGAGTTCCTGCCCGTGGCGTTCGACACCGGCTTGGTGGGTCGGATCGACGAGTGGATGATCGACCGCGCGGCGCGCTCGCTGCACGAGGGGGCGAGCCTGGGCGGGCACCGGGTCGAATGGCTGTCGGTCAACGTGTCGGCGCCGCTGCTCCAGCGCGGCGACCTCGACCTCCTCGTCGCCGGGGCGCTGCGGCGCCACGGCCTCGAACACGGCCGGATCCAACTCGAGATCACCGAGACCGCCGTGATCCATGCCACCCAGGCGGTCGACTCGGTGCTCGAGCGCCTCGTCGCCCAGGGCACCGGGCTCGGCCTCGACGACTTCGGCACCGGGTTCTCCTCGCTCACCCACCTGCGCACGCTCCCGGTGCAGGTCCTCAAGATCGACCGTTCGTTCGTCGCCGGTGTCGACGAGAAGGAAGACGACCGGCTCGTCGTCGACGCGACCACCCGCCTGGCCCACGCGCTCGGCCTGCGGGTGACCGCCGAGGGTGTCGAGCGCGAGAGCCAGGCCGAGGTGCTCGAGGCCCTCGGCGTCGATCTCCTGCAGGGCTACCTGTTCGGCACACCCCAGCAACTGGACCTACCGGCGGCCGACGCCGTCAGTCGATCCGCCCTCCGGGCGGGGTGATCAGGCAGAGCAGGTCCCAGGTGAGTTCCGACACGCGCCGGCCGCTCGCCGCCATCACGATCGTGCGGAACCGGCCGTCGAGGTGCTGCGCTGCCTGGTTGGCCAGCCCGAGCCCCCAGCGCAGCGTGCCCAACACCCGCCACCACTCGAAGCGGTCCTGGTCCCAGGCGCCACCGGCGGCAAGATAGGCGTCCCGGTAGGGCTCGATCCTGCTGATCCCGCCGACGAGCAGGTGGTCGTTGCGGAAGCGCCACATGCGTAGGCACGGCCATGCGAGGTCTTCCATGGGGTCGCCGATCTTGGCCGTTTCCCAGTCGAGGATGGCGCGCAGTCCGTCGGGCGCGACGATCACGTTCCCGGTGCGCACATCGGAATGCACGATGGTGCGGCGCGCCGGCTCGTCGGGGCGGTTCGCTTCAAGCCAGCGCAGCCCGTACAGCAGCGCCGGTTCCGGTTGCAGCAGCAGGCCGATCGAGTCGCGCACCCCGCCCAGCGCCGTGGAGATCGGGCCGACGCCGTCCGCCGGGCGCGGCAGGCCGGCCGGGGCGAGTGCCGGGTCGACGGCGTGCAGGCGAGCGAGCGCGTCGGCGATCTGGGCGGCGATCCGCTCACCGTTGCCGGCTTGTTCGACGAGACGCAGCACGCGGCGGGGGACCGATTCCCCGGTGACGAAATCGCTCACGAAGAACGGGCCGCCGATCACCGACGGATCGAGGCACGCACCGTGGATGAACGGGGTGATCACCCCGTTGGCCTGGGCGAGAGTGCGTACGTCGGCCTCGGCGCCGAGGTCGATGAGTTGGATGTCGGCGGTGGGCAGGATCGTCGCGGCGAGCCGCCGCGTGACCCCGTCCGCCGTGGCGTCGAATCCGATGTTGGTGCGCCGGGCGCCGGCAGAGGACTGGTCGAGGCCCGCGACGGTGACGGTCGTGCCCCATCGTTCCCCCAGCCAGCGGGCCAAGCCGTCGGCGAGTGTGCTCATCCCCGGCTCCAGTCGTCGTGTCCGGGCTTGGCGATCGCCAGATCCGCCCGGGTGGTCGCGACGAGCGCTGCGTGGACCGCACGCTCGGTGTCGGCGTCGAACGGGGTGGGGTCACCGAGCCGGATCGCGAGCGCAGCGCGCAACTCGGCCAGGGTGCCGTCCCGGCCCAGCAGAGCCCGGAGCCGTTCGGCTTCGGCGGCGTCGGCGCCCGGCGCGAGCCGTACCTCGCGTTCGAGGATCCGGGCGAGGTTGCCGGCGACGCGAACCTTGTGCTGCAACGGTCCGCCGACGGCCTCGAGGACCTCGTCGTCGAGCAGGTCGGCGATGTCGGCGAGCAGTTCGGCGGCGGTGGGGCGGTACTGCATCCTCAGCCCCGGCGGCGCAGCCGTACGACGGGGATGGCCCGGTCGGTCTTGCCCTGGTACTCGTCGTACGCAGGCCACACCGCGGCCATCGCCGGCCAGAGCCGGGCCCGGTCGTCGGCGCCGACGGTCTCGGCCTCGGCGTCGAACACCTCGGCTCCCACCTGGACCCGCACCGTCGGGTGGGCGGCGAGGTTCTCGTACCACAGCGGGTTGCTCGGCGCGCCGCCCTTGGAGGCGACCACGACGTAGTCGTCGCCGTCTCGTCCGTAGATGAGGACCTGGCGCCGCCACTGGCCGGAACGGCGGCCCAGCGTGTCGAGGACCAGGCACGGCACCCCTCGCCAAAGGTGGCCATCCTCGCCGGCGGACTCCACGTACCGCTGGGCGTGGTCGGCCACCCAGTCGAGGGCGGACGGGACGGGTTCGGCGTCGCTCATGGTGGGCACCGTACGCGCCCGGCCCCACCGGCTTCACGCCCGTGGGTTCAGTCCCGGCCCTTGCGTTGCCGACCGATCGCCCGGGCGGCCTCGGCCTTCGCATCGCGCTCGGCGATGGCCTGGCGCTTGTCCGCCTTCTGGCGGCCCCGGGCCACTCCGAGCAGCACCTTGGCGCGACCCTCCTTGAAGTAGATCGACAACGGGATCAGCGTGACCCGTTCCGTGGCGATCCGGGCGCCGAGGCGCTCGATCTCATCGGCATGCAGGAGCAGCTTGCGGCGCCGCACCGGGTCATGGGTGCCCCAGCCATGGGCACGGGCGTAGGGAGCGATGTGGATGCCGAACAGCCAGCACTCGCCCCGGTCCATGGCGGCGTAGGCGTCGGCGACTTGCACCTGGCCCTCGCGCAGGCTCTTCACCTCCGAGCCGCGCAACACGATCCCGGCCTCGATCTCGTCGAGGATCGTGTAGTCGTGGCGGGCCCGGCGATTCGTCGCCACGACGTGGCGGCCGTCGCCGGCCCGTGTGCCGGAGCGAGCCATGGGGCCGCCGAGGCTACCGGTAACGTCTGGGACATGTTGCGGCTGCGGGGGGCGTGCTACGCGGAGATGGTCGGCTTGGCCCTCGACGGGTTGCCCGAGGAGGTGTGCGGTCTGCTCGTCGGCGATCCCGGCCGAGCGGTGGTCGAGCACTTCCATCCGTGCCGGAACGTCGCGGCGTCGTCCCGGGTCTACAGCCTCGATCCCCGTGAGCATCTGCGCATCGAGCGGGCCGCCGAGCAGCAAGGGCTCGAGGTGATCGGGGTCATGCACAGCCACACCCACACCGACGCCTACCCGAGCCCGACCGACGTGGCCCAGGCGCCGGACCCGTCGTGGCACTACGTGATCGTGTCCCTGCGTGACGACGCGCCGGTTCTGCGCAGCTACCGGATCGTGGACGAGGCGATCCGGGAGGAGCCGGTCACCGTCCTGCGCTGAGCCGTCGGACCCTGCGAATCTCGCCCTCGCAAACCACCAGGCGTGGCGTTTGTCATTGAATCGTCAAGTTCTTGTCACCACGGGCGCGCACGAGGTGCCGATACTGGGCGCCGTGACCAGTGTTCGGCTGCGCAACGAAGGTCCGTCGCTCGACCCGGCGTTCGTCTTGGAGATCGTGGGTGCGGGCCGGGCGATCCGGCTACGGCCGGTCGGGTGCATCGACCTCCCAGGGGCCCGGAGCTTGATCGAGGCGCTCGACGCTGCCCGCGGCGGCTGGAATGCCGCCCTCGTCGCCATCGACCTCGACGGGGTCACCGGGGTGACCAGAGAGGCCGAGACGTTCCTCGGTGCACATCAGGTCCCGCTCGACGGTCGGCTCAACGCGGCCTGAACGCCCCGTCACGCCATTCGGGCACCACGGCGGATACGTCGAGAGCCCCGGCCCAGCGAAGGTCGTCGGCGGCGCCGCGCTCGGCGAGCTCCCGGCCGGACGTCGCGTCGGCCACGGCGTCGCGGATGCGGAACCGCTCCCAGGTGAACGCTGCCCGGGCCACGCCGGCCTCGGGCGAGCACCGAGGGTCGGAGATCGAGCCGGCCGGGTCGAGCGCGGCGAGGACGGCGCCGGCACCCAGCAGGTCCTCCGCGCAGGGGCGCAGGGTGCCGTCGGGCCAGCGCTCACCGGCCGCGACGACGGCGACGGCGCCGGAGCGGGCGAGTTGGCGAGCCGCCGAAGCGACGGCGGACGCATTGCGCAGCGAGCCGGCGAGCACGGGGACCCCGAGCTCGATCGCTGCGAGCGCGACCCGGGCCCCGTTCGCCGACGACAACGCGCACCGCTGGCCGTGCAACAGCGGGGGCAACACCGCAGGCGACAGCGAGAGCGTGTCCGCCGGCGTCGAGCGGTCGGGTTCGACGGGCACCACGCTCGCCCCTCGGGCGAGCGCGATCTCGACGGTGGTGGTGAAGCGCAGGACGTCGACCACGACGACCACGGAGGCGTCCGGGCCGATGGCGGCGACGCCGGACAGGCCCCAGTCGAATCGGTAGGCGAACCCGTCCTGGCGCGACCAGGGGGGAGGGAGGGGCCTCGCCGTCACCATCGGTCCCAATGGACGATGTCGTCCATCGGGAGCCGCTTGGCCTGCTTGAACTCGGTGCCGATCGTGTATGCGACCGGGAACAGCCCGCCCTGGGTGTAGCGGTCGAACGGGATGCCGAGCAGGTCGGCCGCCTCCCGCTCACTGGGCAGGTGCAGGGTGGTCCACGCCGAACCCAGGCCGCGCTCGCGCAGTGCGAGCATGAAGCTCCACACCGCCGGAAGCAACGAACCCCAGGCGCTCGCGCCTTGGAACACCCCGGCGTTGTCGAGCCGACCTTCGATGATCGGGATCATCAGCACGGGGACGCGCTCCCAGTTGTCCGACAGGTAGTCGGCCGAGGACCGGACCCGGTCGCGCTGCTCGGCGCGCAGGTCGCCCTCGGGATAGACGCGGGAGTACTTCTTGTAGTCCTCGAAGTTCTTCCGGTAGAGGTCGCCGAGGGCCTTCTTGGTGTCGTGATCCTCCACGAACATCCAATGCCAGCCCTGGCTGTTCGACCCCGTCGGCGCCTGGAGGGCGATCTCGAGCGCCTCCAGGATGACGGACCGCTCGACGGGTCGCTCCAGGTCGAGCCGCTTGCGCACGCTGCGGGTGGTGGTCAGGACCTCGTCGGCGGTGAGCCCCAGCTTCATGGCTGCAGCTTCGCGCCCCGTCGCACCGGCGCCGCTACCCGGCCAGGCGGGTCTCGAGCGCGACGCGGGTGGGGAACGACGGTTCGGCGCCTGCCACCCCGACGGCGAGGGCTCCGGCGGCGTTCCCGGCGCGGGCCGCCGCCTCGAGCGGGAGGCCTTCGGCGAGATGGACGGCGAGGGCCGCAGCGAACGCGTCGCCGGCGCCGGTCGGATCCACGACGCGCTCGACGGGGAACGGGGCGACGGCGACGCCGTCGACGAGGGCGCCGGAGGGTCCGCAGGTCATCACGACCGATCGGCCG
>JBEIFW010000067.1:0-16963 GCA_040382215.1 Acidimicrobiales bacterium | reverse complement strand
CGCCGCCCGGGCCAGCGCCTCACGGGAGACGTCGGAGCGCAGCCCCGACAGCACGCCGGTCGCCTTGGGGCGGTTGGGGGTGCGCTCGCCGTCGAGGTACGGCAGCAGCACGAGCCCCTCGGCACCGGGCCCGGCCCCGAGGGCCAGCCCGTCGAACGACGCATGGTCGGCGCCGAGCAGGCGGGCGACGGCGTCGGTCACCTTCGTCGCGTTGAGCGTGCACACGAGCGGGAGGAACCGGCCGGTGGCGTCGGCGAAGCCGGCGACCGCACCGGTGGCGTCGGCCGTGGGCCGGTCGGCCACCGTGAACACGGTGCCCGACGTGCCGGCAGAGACGGCCACGTCGCCGGGCCGCAACCCCATGCCGAGCGCAGCGCCCATGTTGTCCCCCGTGCCGGGGGCGACGAGGGCGCCGTGCCACTGCCCGACGACGTCGAGCGGTCCGAGCACCTCGGGTACGGCGCCGGACCAGTCCCGGTCCTTGTCGATGATGGCGAGCAGGTCCCAGCGGTAGGTGCCCGCCGCCGGGGACCAGTACCCCGTGCCCGAGGCGTCCCCGCGGTCGGTGACGAGCCGGCCGGTGAGGCGGAAGTTGAGCCAGTCGTGGGGCAGCACGACGTGGGCGAGGCGCGCCCACGCGTCGGGTTCGCTGCGGTGCAGCCACGACAGCTTGGCGATCGTGAACGCCGCCACCGGGACGCTGCCGCAGGCCTCGGCCCACACCTCGGCCGGTCGTTGCTTGAGCAACCACCCGGCATCGGGGGCGGTCTCGGTGTCGTTCCACAGCTTGGCCGGGCGGATCACCGCGCCGCCGGCGTCGAGTGCGACCATCCCGTGCTGCTGGCCGGCGACGGCGATGGCGCCGACCTCCGGGGATCCGGCCTGCGCCCACGCCGCCTCGAACGCCGCCCACCACGCGGCCGGGTCCTGCTCGCTGCGGGGCGGGGTCGTCGGCGGGTGCGGAGCCGAACCCCGGGCCACGAGCGCGCCGGTGTCTGCGTCGCGGACCTCGACCTTGGTGGACTGCGTAGAGGAGTCGACCCCGGCGACCAGCGGCATCTGCGCAGCCTTGCATCCCGGCTGCGGACCCGCCCGGCGAGCGGTCGAAGGTCACGGCGGTGTCGCAGCCGACCGTCGGTACCGTCTAGCCATGTCCGGTCGCTACACCCTCCCCGACCTGGCCTACGACCCCGGTGCGCTCGAGCCGCACCTGTCGGCGCGCATCGTCGAACTGCACCACGGCAAGCACCACGCGGCCTACGTCGTCGGCGCCAACGCCACCCTCGACAGACTCGAGCAGGCGCGGGCCGAGGGCCGCTGGGACGGCATCGTCGGGCTCGAGAAGACCCTGGCGTTCAACCTCGGCGGTCACGTGCTGCACTCCATCTACTGGGCGAACCTGTCGCCCGACGGTGGCGGGGAGCCCGGCGGCGACCTGCGGGCGGCCATCGACGACGCCTTCGGCTCCTTCGACGCCTTCCGGGCCCAGTTCACCCAGGTGACCACCACCGTGCAGGGTTCGGGCTGGGGCCTGCTCGTGGCCGAGCCCGTCACCGGCCGACTGCTCGTCGAGCAGGTGGAGGCCCATCACGTCTCGACCGTCCCGGGCGCCGTGCCGCTGCTGGCGGTCGACGCGTGGGAGCACGCCTACTACCTGCAGTACGAGAACCGCCGGGCGGACTACGTGAACGCCGTCTGGCACGTCGTGAACTGGGCCGACGTGGCCCGCCGCTTCGCCGAGGCCCGAGGCGCGCGAGCGGCCTGAGCGCAGCCCGTGACGATCAGCGGAAATCCCGGCTCGGGGTGGTCGCGGCCAACGGCAGCGGCGCCAGGTGTTCGGCGATCACGTTGACCACACCCTCGACCACTTCGAGCCGACCCCGCACCACCAGCGCCGGCGCCCCCCGGGCCACCGAGCGGAACCGGGCCCAGCACCCCTTCGAGCAGATCACGTTGATCAGCCCGGTCTCGTCCTCGAGGTTCAGGAAGGTCGTTCCCCCCGCCGTCGCCGGGCGCTGACGGTGGGTGACCACCCCACCCACGACCACCTTGGTTCCGTGATCGCGCCGGCGCAGACCCGCCGCCGGCACGGCACCCATGCGGTCCAGGGCCATTCGGGCGAACCGGGTGGGGTGCCCGTCGGGCGCGACGCCGGTGGCCCACAGGTCGGCCACCGCCTCGTCCTGCGGCCCCATCCCGGGCAGCCTCGGAGGCTCGGCACCGGTGACGATCCCGGCCAGACGCCCCGGCCGGGCCTGGTGCACCGCCCCCACCGCCCAGAGCGACTCACGCCGCTCGAAGCCGAAGCACCCGAACGCCCCGGCGGTGGCGAGCGCCTCCAGGTTGGTGAGCGTGAGCGACGGCACCCGCCGCACGAGGTCCTCGAGGTCGGTGTACGGGCGCCCGGCAGCGACCGCTTCGGCCAGCGCACCGCCGATCGTGCGCACCGACCCGATCCCCAGCCGCACGGCCAGCCCGTGGTGGCTGGCGTCGCACGGCGCCAGGGTGGCGGTGGCGGCCGAGGCGTTGAGATCGGGGGTGTGGACCACGACCCCGTGACGACGGGCGTCGAGGACGAGCGACTGCGGCGAATAGAACCCCATCGGCTGGGCGTTGAGGAGAGCAGCGCAGAACGCCGCCGGCTCGTGGAGCTTGATCCACGACGACGCGTAGACCAGGTAGGCGAAGCTGACCGAATGGCTCTCGGGGAAGCCGTAGTTCGCGAAGGCCGCCATCTTGTGGAAGATCTCCTCAGCCACCTCGCCGGTGATCCCTCGCTCGGCCATCCCCTCGAAGAGCCGTTCGCGCAGGCGTTCCATCTTGGCCCGTGACCGCTTGGAGCCCATCGCCTGGCGCAACTGGTCGGCCTCGGCCGGCGTGAACCCGGCGACGTCGATCGCCATCTGCATGAGCTGCTCCTGGAACAGCGGGATGCCCAGGGTCTTGGCCAGGCTGTTCTCCAACAACGGGTGCAGATAGGTGACCGGTTCGAGCCCGTTGCGGCGCCGGATGTACGGGTGGACCGACCCGCCCTGGATCGGCCCCGGGCGGATGAGCGCCACCTCGACGACGAGGTCGTAGAAGGTGCGGGGCTTGAGCCGGGGCAACGTGGCCATCTGGGCCCGGCTCTCGATCTGGAACACCCCGACCGTGTCGGCGGCGCAGATCATGTCGTAGACCGCATCCTCCTGGGGGAGGCCGGCCAGGTCGAGCGCGTAGCCGCAGTGCTCTGCGATCAGATCGACCGCATAGTGCAACGCCGACAACATCCCCAGGCCGAGCAGATCGAACTTCACCAACCCGACCGCAGCACAGTCGTCTTTGTCCCACTGCAGCACCGAACGGTGCTCCATCCGGGCCCACTCCACCGGACACACCTCGATCACCGGCCGATCGCAGATCACCATGCCGCCGGAGTGGATCCCCAGGTGGCGGGGGAAGTCCTCCACCTGTCGGGCCAGGTCGAGCACCGAGGCAGGGATGTCGTGATCGGCCTGGGCCGCCGTGGCCTCCACCCGGCCCCAGGCGTCGACCTGGCGGGACCACGCGTCCTGCTGACCGGTGGCGTAGCCGAGCGCCTTGGCCATGTCGCGCACCGACGAGCGGGCCCGGTAGGTGATCACGTTGGCCACCTGGGCCGTGTGGTCGCGCCCGTAACGGGCGTAGACGTACTGGATCACCTCCTCCCGCTGGTCGGACTCGATGTCGAGGTCGATGTCGGGCGGGCCGTCACGTTCGGGGGAAAGGAACCGTTCGAACAGCAGCCCGAGCGACACGGCATCGGCCTTGGTGACCCCGAGGGCGAAGCACACCGCCGAGTTCGCCGCCGATCCCCGCCCCTGGCAGTAGATGTCCTGGCGGCGGCAGAACTCGACGATGTCCCACACCACGAGGAAGTAGCCCGGGAAGCCGAGGCCCTCGATGACGGCGAGCTCGTGATCGATGGTGACCCAGGCCCGGCGGTTCAGCTCGTCGCCGCGGCCCCGAGGCCCGTACCGGCGGACGGCACCGGCCTCGGCCAGGCGACGCAGGTAGGCCATCTCCGACAGGCCGTCGGGGCAGGGAAACGGCGGCAGCCCCGGCGCCACCAGTGCGAGGTCGAACGCCAGGGATCGCCCCAGGGCCGCCGCCGTGGCCACCGCACCCGGGTAGCGGGCGAAGCGGCGGGCTTGTTCGGCGCCCGAGCGCAGATGGGCCCCGGCCGCGGCGGGCAGCCACGGGTCGAGCTCGTCGAGGCTGCGGCGGGCCCGCACTGCGGCGAGGGCCGTGGCCAACGGACGACGGGCCGGGGTGGCGTAATGGGCGTTGGCGGTGGCGATGACGGCCACGTCGGCCCGGATGGCCAGCTCGGCCAGGGCGTCATTACGCGCGGAATCGAGTGGGTCGCCGTGATCCCACAGCTCGACGGCCACCCGGTCCCGTCCGAACAGCGCGACGAGCCGTTCCAGCTCACGACGGGCCGCCGCCGGGCCGTCGGCGACGAGCGCCGCGGGCACGGTGCCCTTGCGGCACGCCGTGAGCACCTGCACGTGACCGGCCGTGATCGCCGCCAACCGTTCGAGGTCGTAGCGGGGAGCGCCCTTCTCCCCGGCCATCTGGGCCCGGGTGAGTGCCGTGGACAACCGGGCGTACCCGTCTGGACCATCGGCCAGCACCAACAGGTGGTGCCCGTGCGGATCGGCCTCACCGTGGGGAGGTCGTTGCATCTCCAACGACACCTCGGCCCCGAAGACCGTGGCCAGCCCGACGGCTCGGGCCGCCTCGGCGAACCGGACGATCCCATAGCAACCGTCGTGATCGGTGAGGGCGAGGGCCTCGAGGCCGAGGCGCACCGCCTCCTCCACCAGCTCCTCGGGGTGGCTGGCCCCGTCGAGGAAGCTGAAGTTGGAGTGGCAGTGCAGCTCCGCATACGGCACCGGCGCCGAACGGGCACCGACATCGGCTGGCGGTTCGTAGGGCTGGCGAGTGCGGCTCCACGCCGGGCTGTCACCCCCGGCGTTCCACGACGGCGAACCCGGGGCGCGGCCGTCGGCCCGCCGACCCGACAACTGGGCCTCGAGCTCGGCCCACGGCACGGGAGGATTGCGCCAGCCCACACCCCAGAGTCGAACACACGTTCGCGCCTCGCGTCAACGCCCCCGGGTGTCGACGTCGGTCAGGGCCGCACCTCGAAGAAGCTGTTGACGGCGTGGTCGACCTCCAGCTTGCGGAAGCGGGTGAACCCGGCAGCCTCGGCCATCGCTCGCGCTCGCGCCTCGGACAATCCGAGCGTTCCCAGCCCGGCACCACCGGGCTCCGACAACGCCGACGACATGCACGAAATCACCGAGATCCCGTACATGAGCGAGGCCATCGGGTTCTTCTCGACGTTCTGCCCGAACGTGTCCTGGGCCTTGATGTCCACCAGCAGCCAGGTGCCCTCCGGCGAGATCGCCCTGCGGATGGCCTGCATCATCTCCTGCGGGTGCGTCATGTCGTGGATGCAGTCGAAGGTGGTGATCAGGTCGAAGCGACCGTCCTCGGGCAACGGCTGGTACCGCACGTTGTGGAAGTGGGCGTTGTCGAGGCCGTCCTCCTGGCGCCGGATCTCGGCCCGCTCGAGCGCCAGCTCGGAGATGTCGTAGCCGTGGAACTGGCTGTGCGGGAACGCCCTGGCCATCAACCGGATCGCGACCCCGGCCCCGCAGCCAACATCGGCGACCGTCGCGCCCGTCTCGAGCCGGGCCACCATCCCATCGAGCGCGGGCAGGCCGACAGGGAGCAGGAAGTTCCGATACCACGGCTCGAAGCTGCGCTCGATCCCGGCGGCGCCCTCCGGACCGTGGGCGTCGTAGTCGTAGCCGACCCCGGTACGGAAGCTCTCGGGCAGGTCGCGCAGCAGCTGCATCGTGTTCGGCAGCCGGTGGAACATGCCCATGCCGTACGCCGGGTGCGACGGGGTGGCCAGCACCGCCACCGCCTCGGGGGTCAGCCAGAACTGCTCGCCCTCGGCGGTCTCCTCGAACGACACGATCCGCGCCGCTGCCTGGTTGTGCAGCCACTCCCGCACCCAGCGCTCGTCGAGCCCCGCGTCGCGGGCCAACTCGGCGGAGCTGCGCCGTGCGCCGTCGGCCATGGCGCCGAACAGCCCCAGCCGGTCCCCGAGGTGGATCATCCCTGCGGTCACCGCACCTTCGAGCTTGGTGAACACCTGGAACGAGAACAGCTTCAGCTTGTCGGCGTCGATAGCTGCGGGCACGGCGACTCCCCCTTGGTCGTGCGTTGGCCCCATCGTGGCACGACTCAGCCCGGCGCCTCCGCCGGCTCCCGGGCGGGCGAACCGTCGGCCCCGTCGACCCACTCCGCGAGCAGGTCCGGCACCCGCAGGTGCTCGGGAATCCGCTCCGGCCCGATCAGCTTGTCCAGCCACGCATGCACGTGCCAGATGCGCCGCTCCTGGTAGTTAATCGGCGCGCCGCCGTGCGCCGCGAACGCCACCTGCCGCTGCATGGGCTCGAGGTTCTTCAGGTCCTCGTCCATCACGAGGTCGAACATCGCAAGGCGGCGATCCCATGCCTCGGGACGGGGGCCGTCACCCCAGGACGGGGCGTACCACCACAGGTCGAGCCGGGTGCGATCGATGTCGAGCGGCCAGAACACCAGGAACGGGAACCCGGTGCGGTCGAGCGGGGTGATCAGGTTGGGGAAGACGCCGTGGGCCGGGTTCGAGGTGAAGAACGGCTCGGGCAGGTCGGGGATCTCGGGCAGACCGCTCTTGTGGGCCTCGCGCATACCCTCGATGATCCACGGCTGCAACGGGGTCAGCATCGACTGGTGCCCATTGGGGTAGAGCCGCATCACCGCCCCCCGGCCGTCGAGCGACTTGGCCACGGTCTCGGGGTGGATGGTGCGGGCGTGGTACACCTCCAAGAACCCTTCGGCCATGATCTTCCAGTTGCACCGCACGTCGTAGCTCTGGTGGTGCACCAGGATCAGGTCCTCGCCGTGCAGTTCGCCGAGGACCGTCGGGAGCGGGGCGAGCCACTCCCCGAGCGGTACGGCGTCGTGGTCCTCGGTGACGAAGATCCAGCCCTGCCACGTCTCGCAGCGCAGCGACACCAGCGAGCGCTCGTCACGCTGCAGGCCGACGAAGTCGCGCTCATCGGGCACCCGGACGAGATCACCGCGCAGGTCGTAGCTCCACGAGTGGTACTGGCACACCAGCAACCGGCACTCGCCGCACGCGTCCCGCACCACCGGCGCGCCGCGGTGCCGGCAGGCGTTGAAGAACGCCCGCACCCGACCGTCGTCACCACGCACAAGCAGGAACGGCGCCCCGATCGTGTCAACGAGCAGATACGACCCCGGCCGGGGCAGCTGCGACTCGTGGGCCGCGAAGCGCCACACCCGGCGGAACAGCTCCTGTTCCAGCGCGAAGAACCCCGGATCGGTGTACCGACCCAGGGGAAGATCGGGCAACTTGGGGAAGTTCGCCGGCGGCTCAGCGCGCTCGGTCTCCCAACGGCTGCGCGCCCGGAAGCGCTCGACGTAGTCGGCGTCCATGACCGCTGGTCAGTCGACCCACTTGAGGGCGCCGGCCTCCCGGGCCTTGTTCGTGGCGTCGCGCATCTTGTCGCCGTCGTAGCCCACGCGGGTGCCCTTCTCGATCGAGATGATCACCCGGCGGGGCGAGTTCAGCATGTTGGCAAACTCCGTCACCCGCTCCGGCCCCCAGCGACCCATCAGCCGTTCGGCGAGCGCCGGGTAGAACCACGCCTTGGTCTCGTCGTCCTCGTGCACCGTGGCGACGCCCTTGTACGTGACGGTCTTGCCCGAGCCCATCTTCGTGCCGGGGCTCGTGATCGTGACGACGCAGCGCGGATCGCGGCGCACCGCAGCGATGCGCTTGCGCTGTCCCGACGCCGTCATCCAGAACTTCCCGTCGTGCTCGAGATAGCTCATGATCGCCGCCATCGGGCTGCCGTCGCGGGTGACCCAGCCGAAGGTGCACTCGTTCTGCTGGTCGATCAACTCGACCTCACGGTCGGGGTCGAGCCCGTAGACGGTGACGTCCTCGTAGTTGGTGATCGGCTTGTCGTCAGCCATGGTGGTGCCTCCTCGGCGCTCAGGCGGTCGGTCGCGGTTGGGGAAGGAAGTGCCCGGCGTTCGCCGAGATCCCGCCGTCGGCGGGCACGGTGACACCGGTGACGAACGAGGCGTTGGTCGACGCCAGGAAATACGCCACCTCGGCGACCTCCCTCGCAGCGCCGAATCGATGCATGGGGACGCGCCGGATCATCTCGTCGCGAATCTCGGGCAGCCGCTGCAGCCCAGCGGTCATGCCGGTCATCGTCGGCCCAGGGGCGACGGCGTTCACCCGGATGTTGTCGCCGGAGAAGTCCATCGCTGCGGCGCGCACGAGGTTGATCACGGCCGCCTTCGACGCGTTGTAGCACCACGACCCGGGATCGGCCCGCATGCCCGACGTCGATGCCGTCGCCACGATCGCACCACCACCGACGCGGCGCAGCGCCGGGGCGGCGGCACGGATGCCCAGCGCGACGCCGACCACGTTGACCTCGAGCACGCGCCGCAGCCGGTCAGGCGCCTCGGGGGCCTCCCAGGCCGGGCTGCCGACGATGCCGGCGTTGAGGAAGCTGGCATCGAGACGACCGAAACGCTCCTCCGCCAGGGCCACTGCAGCCGCGTTGTCGGCCTCGCTGGTCACGTCGCCCGCCAGAGTGGCGATGGCAGGGTTGCCGTCCGCCCACGCAAGCGCCTCGGCAGCCACGTCGACGGCGACCACGCCCCATCCCCGCTCGGCGAACAGCTCGGCCGCCGCCCGACCGATCCCCGACGCCGCTCCTGTCACGATCACGACCCGCTCGAATGTCATGTGCGCCCCCCTGAGCATCCGACGCCGAAGACCCTAATTGATCGCACGGTTGGATCGTCACCCTCGGTTCGTCGCCCCCGACCGCCGGCCGGGCTGGCCGACCCCACCTAGGGTTCGCCCATGGTCTACCGGGCGACGGTGCGCGCCGAGCGCTTCTCGTTCGCCGACCTGCGCGAGGTGCTGGCCAAAGCCAACGAGCCCAAGAGCGGCGACGAGCTCGCCGGGATCGCGGCGTCCTCGGCGCGAGAGCGGATCGCCGCGAAGCTCGCACTGGCCGACGTGGCCCTGTCGGATTTGGTCGAGCACCCGGTCCTCGACGACGGGGTCACCGACCTCGTGCTCGCCGACCACGACGCGACGATGTTCGCGTCGATCGCGTCGTGGCGCGTCGGCGACCTGCGCGAGCGGATCCTCGAGGCGTCGTTCCCGGCGATCTGGCGCGCCGGGCTATGGCGCGCGATCACCCCGGAGATCGCGGCCGCCGTCGCAAAGATCATGGGGCTCAAGGACCTCGTCGTCGCAGCGGCGCCACTGCGCCGCCCGACCCGCTGCGTTGGCACGATCGGCGACGCCGGCGTGCTCGGCGTGCGCATCCAGCCCAACCACCCCAACGACGATCCCGAGGGGATCGTGCTCGCCGCCCTCGACGGTCTACGCCACGGGTGCGGGGACGCGGTCATCGGCGTCAACCCGGTGCAGGACGGCCTCGAGAGCACGGCAACGTTGCTGCGCACACTGCGCCGGCTCGTCGAGGTGCTCGAGATCCCGACCCAGACCTGCGTGCTCGCGCACGTCACGACGCAGCTCGCCGCACTCGAACGGGGAGCCCCGGTCGACCTGTTGTTCCAATCCGTCGCGGGGACCGAGGCCGCCAACCGCAGCTTCGGGGTCACCCCGGCGCTGCTGGCCGAAGGCCGCGCCGCCGTGCTCGATCACCACGCCCACCGCGGCGACGTCCCCGGCCGCCAGGTCACCTACTTCGAGACCGGGCAGGGCAGTGCGCTGTCGGCCGAGGCGCACCACGGCATCGACCAGCTCACGCTCGAGGCCCGGGCCCAGGCGGTGGCACGGGCGTTCGACCCGTTCCTCGTCAACTCCGTCGTCGGGTTCATCGGGCCCGAGTACCTCGCCGACGCCCGCCAGATCATCCGGGCCGGCCTGGAGGACCACTTCGTCGGCAAGCTCATGGGCCTCCCGATGGGCGTCGACGTGTGCTTCACCAACCACGTCGACGCCGACCACGACGACAACGACGCGCTGCTGGTGCTGCTCGCCACCGCCGGCTGCAGCTACGTCATGGGCGTGCCTGCCGGAGACGACGTGATGCTCGGCTACCAGTCGACGAGCTACCACGACGCGGCCTCGGTGCGCGACCTGCTCGGCCTGCGCCCCGCCCCCGAATTCGAGCGGTGGCTGACCGAGCGCGGCCGCTGGCGCGACGGCCGCCTGGTGCCCCCGGGCCCGCCGGACCCGGCAGCGCTGACCGCCGACCTTCGCCGGGCCCTGACCCCGTGAGCGACGGACCCGACGACGTGATCCGGTGGGCCGCCGAGCGCACCCCGGCGCGCGTGCTGTGGGATGCCGCCGGGCTCGGCTACCGCACCGCGGACGCACTTGCGCTCCGGGCCGACCATGCGGCGGCGCGCGACGCGGTCGCGGACCGGCTCGACCCCCACGACCCTGCCCTCGGCGGGATGCCGATGCTCGCCAGCCGGGCGGCCACGCCCGCCGAGCACCTGCTGCGACCCGACCTCGGCCGCCGGCTCGACCCGGCGTCGCGGGCCGAACTCGCCCAGATCGGGTCGCACGGCGCCGACGTGCAAGCGGTCATCGGCGACGGGCTGTCGGCCACTGCGGTGCGCTCCCAGGTACCCCGGTTGTTGCCCGAACTGCGCCGGCTCGTCGACGAACGGGGATGGCGCTGGGGAAGGCCCGTCGCAGTCCGCCACTGCCGGGTCGGCATCGTCAACGAGATCGGCGACCTGCTCGACCCGACCGTCGTGGTGCTCCTCATCGGGGAGCGGCCCGGCCTCGGCGTCGCCGACAGCTTGTCGGCGTACTTGGCCTGGCGACCCCGACCCGGGTGCACCGATGCCGACCGGAACCTGATCAGCAACATCCACGACCGCGGCGTGCCGCCGCTCGTCGGCGCAGCCCGCATCGTCGCCTACGTGGCCGCGCTGCGCGACGCGGGCGGTGGCGGCGTCGCCGTGAAGGACCCCACGAGCTGAACGGGCCCGCTCAGGCGTCGGCGGCGAGCCAGGCCCCGATGCGCTCCCCGATCATCAGGCAGGTGGTGTTGGTGTTGGCCGACACCACCTCGGGCATCACCGACGCGTCGGCCACGTACAACCCGTCGACGCCGGTCACCGCCCCGCGGGCGTCGACGACCGACCCGATCGCTGCGGTGCCGACCGGGTGGTAGTTGGTCTGCACCGTGGCGAAGGCCAGCGCGGTGAGTTCGTCGTCGGAAGGATCCCGGTCGACGCCGTCCGGGCCGAGCAGATCGTCGAGACCGACGTAGCGATCGGTGACGGCCCGCATGGCGGGATGGCGCAGCACCTCCCAGGCCAGGCGCATCCCGACCAGCATGCGCTCGAGGTCCTCAGGGTGCCCGAGGTAGTTGCAGGCGATGCGTGGTGCGGCGGCCGGGTCGGTGGAACCGACGCTCACCCGGCCCCGGGCCCGGACCCGCTGCACGCTCGGCACCACGTACCAGACGTGCCGCACGCCCACGTCCCGGCGGGCGGGAGGCATACGGTTGAAGGGCATCAGCTGCAGGTCGGCCGGCAGCGCAGAGCCCGGTGCGGTGAAGCGGGCCACCCACGGCAGGAAGGCACTGCGGGCGTCGTAGGTCCCAGCCGGGGGTACCCCGGTGAAGTACACCGCAGGATGGTCCTGCAAGCCCTCCCCCACCGGCAGATCGGCCACGACCGGCAGCCCGAGACGGCGGAGGTCGTCTGCCGGACCGATCCCCGAGCGCACCAGGATCCCCGGGGTGGCCAGCGCGCCCGCCGACACCACCACCCGATCGGCGTACAGTTCCCGGCCGTCGGCCAGGCGGACACCCACGGCGCGCTGGTCCGTCACGAGGACCCTGTCGCACAGCGCATCGGCGATCACGGTGAGCCGGTCGCCCTCACGGTGGGCGGCGAGGTAGCGCCAGGTGACGGACTGCCTCGCCGTACCGGCGAGGCTCATCGGCGTCGGCCCCCAGCCGAGCCCGTCGGGATGGTTGTGGTCCGCGACGTCGGCGAACCCGAGCGACCCCCACGCCGCCCACTGGGCCCGCTGCACGGGGTCGAGCTCCACGCCGTCGAGACCGAACCGGGTGATCCGGATCGGGCCGTTCGTGCCGTGCACGTCCGGGTGCAGCGCAGCACCGTCGGGGTCGTCCTCGAGCGCCCGGAACACGGGCAGGACCTCAGCCCACGACCAACCCGGCCCCCAGTCGTCGAAATCGGTCGGGACCGGGCGCAACGCGTTGGAGCCGTTGATCGCCGAACACCCGCCGACGACCCGGCCGCGCGGCATGACGATCGGCTGGCGGCCGGGGACGGGTTCGGCGACGTACCCCCAGTCGAACCCGATCGTGGCCGCCAGCCTGCCGTCGAGCAGGGTGCGATGGGCCGTCGCCGGGTCCGGCGAGTCCGGCCCCGCCTCGATCAGCGCCACCCGCCGGCCGGCGTGGGCCAACCGGGCAGCCACCACGCCGCCGGACGAGCCGGCGCCCACCACGATGTCGTCGAAGCGCAGATCCCCCATGCGGCCAGTATCGCCGTGCGGGCGGTCAGGGACGGAACGTCCAGGCCATCCGCCCCGGCCGCCGAGCCGGAGCCACCAGGTTGGCCCACCGGCACAGCACCGGGCGGGTGTCGCGCGGGTCGATCACCTCGTCGATCTCGAACACCTCGGCCGATCGGAACGGGCTGCGGTAGCGATCCAGCCGGGCGCGGATCCGCTCCACCTCGGCCCGATGGTGCTCGCCCTCGAGCCCGGCCAACTCGGCCCGGTAGGCCACCTCGAGGCCGCCCTCGATCGGCAGCGAGCCCCAGTCCCCCGACGGCCACGACCATCGGAAGTGGGTGGCGCCGGGCTTCGAATTCGCCGCCCCGGCCACCCCGAAGGCCTTGCGGATCACGATGCAGCAGAACGGGCTCGTCGACTGCCCGAGCGCGGCGAGGGCCACCGAGCCGTGCCGGATCGTCGCTTGCTCCTCCGAGGTCTTCCCGATCAGGAACCCCGGGCAGTCCTCGAGGTGGATGAGCGGGAGGTGGAATGTCGAGGCCACGTCGACGAACCGGGTGACCTTGCGGGACGCGTCCGCGGTCCACGCCCCGCCGTACACGTTGGGGTCCTCGGCCACGATCGCCACCGGCCACCCGTCCAGCCGGGCGAACCCGGTGATCACCGAACGGCCCCACCGGCGGCCCATCTCGAAGAAGCTCCCGCCATCGACGACGGCGTCGACGATCGAGCGCATCCGATACGAGGTCCGCCGGTCGCGCGGCACGATCGACGCGAGGTGCTCCTCGCGCCGCCACGGGTCGTCGTCGGGCTCGGCGCGCGGGGGCAGCTCGTCGACGTGCTGGGGCAAGTACGACAGGAACAGCCGGGCCCGCTCGAAGGCCTCCTGCTCGCTGTCGACCAGGTCGTCGATCGCGCCGTTGGCGGTGTGGATCCGGGCGTCGCCGAGCTGTTCTTTGGACACCGCGCCGAGCGAGGCCTGGGTGACCAGATCGGGGCCGGCGATCATCATCTGCGCAGTGTCGGCGACGATCACCGAGTAGTGCGACGTCGCCACCCGGGCGGCGCCGATACCGGCCACCGTCCCGAGCGCGAGGGCCACCGACGGGGCCACGGCCAGGTGCTCGACAATGGTCTCCCAGCCCGACACGGTCGGGATGAGCGTGCGGCCCTTGATCTCGATCGACTTCACCGATCCGCCACCTCCCATGCCATCGACGAGGCGCACGTGCGGCAGCTTGAGCTCGACCGCGATGCGCTCGGCGAAGTGGCGCTTGGCCGGCAGCGTGGCCTCGGCCGACCCGCCTCGCACGGTGAAGTCGTCGCCCGAGACGACCACGGGCCGGCCGTCGATGTCGGCGATCCCGCACACCAGGTTCGACGGCATGAAACCCACGAGGTTGCCGTCGTCGTCGTAGCGGCCGACGCCGGACACCGAGCCCACCTCGTCGAACGTGCCCGGATCGCACAGCTCGTCGATGCGCTCCCGGATCGTCATCCGTCCTGCGCGGTGCTGGCGGGCGACCCGTTCGGCCCCGCCCAGCTCGGCCGCCAGCGCCCGGCGGTGCTGCAGTTCGTCGATCTCGGGCTGCCAAACGTGCTCCACGCCCGGATGCTCGCGCACGCCCGGACGCGGCCGGGGCGGTCCGGCGCGCTGGCTACGTTCGCACCCATGTCCGCGACCGACGTCAACCGCCAGGTGGTCCTCACCCGGCTCCCCAAGGGCCATCTGACCACCGACCTGTTCGAGCTGCGCGAGGCGCCGATGCCCGTGGCCGGCCCGGGCCAGGTGCTGTGCCGCACCAAGCTGCTGTCGATCGACGCAGCCAACCGGGCGTGGATGCAGGGGGCCACCTACCGCTCCGCCATCGAGGGCGGCGACGTGATGGCCGGGTTCGCGCTCGCCGAGGTCGTCGCCTCCGAGGACGCCTCGCTCCCGGTGGGCACCATCGTCGAAGCCGACCAGGGCTGGCAGGACTACGCCGTGCACGCCGCCCGCAAGCTGTCGGTGGTGCAGCCCCGGCTCGCGCTGTCCAACCACCTCTCGGTGCTCGGCGTGACCGGGCTGACCGCCTGGTTCGGCCTGTTGCGCGTCGGTCGCCCGGTCGCCGGCGAGACCGTGCTCGTCTCCGCAGCCGCCGGTGCGACGGGCAACGTGGTGTGCCAGCTGGCCAAGCGGGCCGGCTGCCGGGTCGTCGGCATCGCCGGCAGCGACGACAAGCGCCGCTATCTCGAGACCGAACTCGGCGTCGACGCCACCGTGTCGCACCGCGATCCCGAACTGCGACGGGCGCTTAAGGACGCCTGCCCCGAGGGCGTCGACGTCTACTTCGACAACACCGCCGGCCCGCTGCTGGACCTGGCGCTGTCGCGCATGAACATGCACGGCCGCATCGTGTGCTGCGGCGCCGTGTCGAACTACGACGGCGATGCGCCGACGGCGGGACCCCGGGGCGTGCCCGGCCTGCTCGTCACCAAGCGCCTGCGCATGGAGGGGTTCATCGTCATGGACTTCTACGCTGAGCGGGCCCAGGCCGAAGCCGACCTGGCGGCCGCCGTGGCCGACGGCTCGGTCAAGGTCGTCGAGGACGTGATCGAGGGCCTCGAGCACGCGCCGGGCGCGCTGGTCGGCCTGCTGGCCGGCGAGAACGTGGGCAAGCGCATGGTACGAGTGTCGGCATGAGCGACGACCTGGACCTGGCCCGCAGCGAGTACGTCTTGCGCACCTACCTCGAGCGGGTGGTGCAGCACGGCGAGATCGGCCTCCTCCCCGAGCTCGCCGCCGAGGACATGGTGGACCATTCGGCCCGCATGGCCGGCTGGGGGGCCGGGCGCTCCGGCCTCGTCGGCCACGTGAACTGGTTCCGCTCGACCATCAAGGACCCGACGGTGACGATCCATCACCTCGTGGCCGGGCGCGAGAGCGACGGCCGGCAGGCGGCGGTGGCGTACTGGAGCGCCACCGGGATCCTGACGGGGCCGTTCTTCGGCCGTGAGGCCGACGGGCAGCCGGCGACCTCGGTGGCGACGAGTTGGTTCTGGCTGCGCGACGGCATGCTCGTCGAGTACCGCGCCGTCGCCGATGCCACTGCGATCGCCCGGGCCGGCACGAGGCCGGCGTGAGTCCCGTGGACACCGACGCGCTGTTCAGGCGCGCCGAGCGGGCCGCCGCGCTGCTGGTCCCCCGCGGCGAGACGGTGGCCGTCGCCGAGGGCTCCTGCGGCGGGCTCATCTCTGCGGCCCTGCTGTCGGTGCCGGGAGCGTCCGCCTACTACCTCGGGGGCACGGTCATCTACACCCTGGCCGCCAGCCGGGCGCTGCTCGCCGGGGCCATCGAGATCCCGGCGGGCATGCGCGGCGCATCCGAGCCGTTCGCCCGCTGGTTGGCCCGCTCGAGCGTGGCCCGGCTCGGCGCCACCTGGGGCATCGGTGAGGGCGGAGCCACGGGCCCGAGCGGGAACCGCTACGGCGATCCGGCCGGACACGCCTGGGTAGCGGTGGCGGGCCCCGTGGACGCCGCCCGCCACGTGCTCACCGGCGACGACGACCGCCGCCGCAACATGCACGCCTTCGCCGCAGCGGCCATCGAGCTGTTGATCGACTCGATCGAGGCCGCGCCCGCGCCCGGCGTCTGAGCGGCGCGTTGGACACGGCCGGGGTGGCCCCGGCAACCTCGCTGTGTCCGGGGGGACCACTCCGAGGGGGACCACATGGCACTGCACCGACGCGTGTTGATCGCGAACCGCGGCGAGATCGCCGTCCGCATCGCCCGGGCGGCGGCGTCGCTCGGCATCGAGTCGGTGGCGGTCCACGCCCCCGTCGATGCCCACAGCCGCCACGTCCGCCTGGCCACGACCGCTCGCGCCCTGCCCGGCGACGGCGTGGCGGCCTACCTCGACGCCGGCGCGCTGCTGCGCATCGCGACCGAGACCGGCTGCGACTGCGTCCACCCCGGCTACGGGTTCCTGGCCGAGAACGCCTCGTTCGCCGAGTGGTGCGCCACCGACGGCATCACTTTCGTCGGGCCGCCACCCGCAGCGCTGGCGCTGTTCGGCGACAAGGTCCGGGCGCGCGCGCTGGCCGCGTCGCTCGGCATCCCGATCGTGGCCGGCAGCGCAGAGCCGCTGCTGTCGGCCGCGGAGGCCACCGACGTCGCCGCTCGGCTCGGTTACCCGGTGATGCTCAAGGCGGCCGCCGGCGGCGGCGGGCGTGGCATGCGCGCCGTGCACCAGCCCGAGGACCTCGCCGAGGCGTTCGAGCGCTGCCGGGGGGAGGCCGAGGCCGCCTTCGGCGACGGCTCGGTGTTCGTCGAACGGCTCGTTCTACGGCCCCGCCACATCG
>JBEIFW010000066.1:0-17046 GCA_040382215.1 Acidimicrobiales bacterium | reverse complement strand
CACCGGGTCCTCGATGGCGGCGAGTTCGTTGCGGAACCCCAGCTTCACCGCGCCCTCGAGTCCCATCCCGCCGAACTCGCTGGTCGGCCAGCCGACGGTGAACAGCGGCGCCCGGAAGCTCCCTCCCGCCATCGCCTGGGCCCCCAGGCCGTAGCCCTTGCGCAGCACGATCGTCACGAACGGCACGGACAGGTTCGCCCAGGTGACGAACAGCCGGGAACAGTGCCGCACGAGCGCGGTCTTCTCCACCTCGGGCCCGACCATCATCCCCGGGGTGTCGCACAGGAACACGACCGGCAGGTCGAATGCGTCGCACAGCTGCAGGAACCGGGCCGCCTTGTCGGCTCCGTCGGAGTCGATGGCGCCGGCGAGATGGTTGGGGTTGTTGGACACCACGCCGACCGGGCGGCCCTCGATCTTGGCGAGCGCGGTCACCATGCCCACGCCGAAGTGGCGGCGCAGCTCGAGCACCGACCCCTCGTCGAACATCGTCGCGATCACCTGGCGCACGTCGTAGGTGCGCAGACGGTTCTCGGGGATGGCGTGGCGCAGCAGGCGTTGGTCGGCGCAGGACCAGTCGGGCTCCGGGCCGTGGAAGTACGACAGGTACTGCTTGGCGATGGAGACCGCCTCGGCCTCGTCGGCGGCGACGATGTCGACGACGCCGTTGGGGACCTGGACCGCCATCGGACCCACCTCGTCGGGTCGGAACACCCCCAGGCCGCCGCCTTCGATCATCGCCGGGCCGCCCATCCCGATGTTCGAGTTCGGGGTTGCGATCACCACGTCGCAACAGCCGAGCAGCGCGGCGTTGCCGGCGAAGCAGCGGCCGGAGTTGATTCCGACCAGCGGTACGAGCCCGGAGAGCTGGGCGAACCAGAGGAACGCAAGGCAGTCGAGCCCGCCCCCGCCGATGGCGTCGGTGTCGCCGGGGCGACCGCCGCCGCCCTCGGTCAGCAGCACCACTGGAAGGCGCTGGCGCTCGGCGAGTTCGAACAGCCGGTCCTTCTTGCGGTGGTTCTGCTGGCCTTGCGTGCCGGCGAGCACCGTGTAGTCGTACGACAGCACGACCGTCGGGTGGCCTCCGACGCGGCCGACCCCGGTGACCATGCCGTCCGCCGGCGTCTTCTCGATCAGCTCCTGCAATGGCCGTCGCCGCCGCTGGGCGGCGATCGCGAGCGCCCCGTACTCGACGAAGGAGCCCTCGTCGACGAGGTCGGCCACGTTCTCGCGGGCCGTGCGCTGGTTGGTCTTGCGGCGCCGGGCCACGGCATCGGGCCGGCGGTGGTCGAGGCCGATCTCGTGGCGCTCGATCACCTCGGCGAGGTCGGGACGGATCCGGTCGAGGTCGACGGTCTGCTCCCCGTCACCGCCCGTCCCGGCCACGTCGGCCGGTTCGAGCACGACGAGCACGTGGTCCTCCCAGACCGTGTCGCCCTTGGCGACGGTCACCTGCACGACCCGGCCCGAGACGGTGGCCGTGACGACGTGCTCCATCTTCATCGCCTCCATCACGGCGACGGGCGCCCCGACGGGGATCAGGTCGCCTTCGGCGACGTCGACCGACACGATGGTGCCCTGGATCGGGGCCCGGACCACCGGACCGTCCTCGACGGCGACCGGTGCGGCGACGGTGGGTGCCCCCTCGGACTTGCCGAGCGCCAGCACCGCCAGCGGGTCGTCGCTCGTCACGCGCACCCCGGCCAGGCCCGGCCGGGTGGCGCCGGCGACGGCCGGGCCGGTCACCGGGGGCGGGGCGGCGGCGACGAGCTCGGCGACGTGGGCGTCGACGAAGCGGGTGGTGGCCGTCCAGGCGCGCACCTCGGGCCGCTCGAGCAACGCCCGCAACACGCCCGCGTTGGTCGCCACGCCTTCGACGCGCAGCTCCCGCAGGGTGCGAGCGGCCTTGCCGAGCAGGTCGTCGAGACGGCCCGAGGGGACCGACACGACCAGCTTGGCGAGCAGCGAGTCGAACGCGGGACTCGGGCGGTCGCCCACTGACGCCCCGGTGTCGACCCGCACGCCGGGTCCGCCGGGTACGTCGAGCGCGCTGATCGTGCCGCCGGCCGGCTTCACCGTTCCGTCGGCGGCGAGCACCTCACGGTTGATCCGCAGCTGCACCGCTGCACCCCGGACCTCCGGCGGTGTTGCCAGGCCGAGCTCGGCCAGCGAAGCGCCTGCTGCGATCCTCAGCTGGGCCTGGACGAGATCCACGCCGGTGATCTCCTCGGTCACCGTGTGCTCCACCTGCAGGCGGGCGTTGGCCTCGATGAAGGCGAACGTGCCGGACGCCTTGCCGGCTGCATTGCCGGCGGAGGTGTCGACCAGGAACTCGACGGTGCCGGCCCCGCGGTAGCCCACCGATGCGGCGAGGCGGACGGCGGCGTCGTGCAGAGCGGCGCGCACGTCGTCGTCGAGATCCGGGGCGGGTGCCAGCTCGACGAGCTTCTGGTGACGGCGCTGCAGGCTGCAGTCTCGGGTGCCGAGGTGGATCACGGCACCGGTCGCGTCGGCGAGCACCTGCACCTCGACGTGGCGGGCCCGCTCGACGAGCCGCTCGGCGTACACGTCGCCGTTGCCGAAGGCTGCCTGCGCCTCGGACCGGGCCCGCTCCCAGGCTTCGGCCAGCTCGTCGCCGCTGCGTACCAGCCGCATCCCCCGCCCGCCCCCACCCGCGATCGCCTTGAGCACCAACGGTCCGTGCTCGGCCAGGAACTCGCCGGCGGCTTCGAGCGAGGTCGGCCCGTCGGTCGCCGGCAACACCGGGACCCCGGCTGCGGTCGCCGCCCGCCGGGCGGCGGCCTTGTCGCCGAGGGCGGCCATCGCGGCCGGGGTGGGTCCGACGAAGACCAGCCCGGCCGCTTCGACGGCGGCAGCGAACCCGGCGTCCTCCGACAGAAACCCGTAGCCCGGGTGCACGGCGTCGCATCCGGCTTCGAGCGCGAGCGCGACGAGCCGGTCGCGGTCCAGGTAGGCCGCGACGCCGCTGCGGCCCAACGGCACCACCGCATCGGCGAGCCGCCCCGCCAGCGATCCGGTGTCGTCGCCCGACTCGACCGCGACCGACGCGATCCCGAGATCGGCTGCGGCCCGGATCACGCGCACGGCGATCTCGCCGCGGTTCGCGACCAGCACCCTCGTCACACCCATGTGTCCCCCTCCTGCATGCCGGGCCATCCTGCCCGGCGCGGCCTAGGCGGCAGCCAATCCGCGCACGCCGTCGGCGAACCGCAGGCATACGAGCAGGCCGGCGAGCGCAGCGACCAGCCCGGCGACGGCGAGGGCGACGCCGGGCACGTCACCGGCGCCTCGTACCGCCACCATGGTCGCAGCGATCGCCCGCGGGTCGGCCAGCAGTGGGGTGCCCAGGGAGACGAGGGCAAGGTTGTGGGCGGCGGGGGTGTCGTCGTCGGTCTTCCACGGGCCGAGCTGCTGCAGCGCCACGAGGCCGGCCAGCAGACCTCCGGAAAACTGGAGCGCGCTCAATGAGATCCCGAGCACGCGCAACACGGCGTCACCGAGCAGGCGGCCCGGCGGCGACGGGCGGCGTCGAAGTCCCGGGTGAGCGCGAGGAAGATCGGCACGTTGCCGGGTGGGTCGAGAATCACCCCGACGGTGACCGCCGTGCGCACGAACAACCCGACCCGGTCGTCCACGGCGCCCAGTGTGGCCCCCCCGGCGTGTCGCCCGCGAGGATGCGCCCATGGAGCACGTCGATCTGGCCCTGTTCGTGTTGCGGGTCGCCGTCGGGGTCACGATGGCGTTGCACGGTTGGAACAAGGTCCGCAACGGCATCGCCGGCACCGCCAAGTGGTTCGACTCGATGGGCATGAAGCCGGGCGTGCTCAACGCCTGGTTGGCGGCCGGCACCGAGATCGGCGGCGGGGTGCTCCTGGCCGTCGGGCTGCTCACGCCGTTCGCGGGTGCCTCGATCGTCGGGCTGATGGTGGTGGCGGGCTGGACGTCGCACCGGGACAAGGGATTCTTCGTGTTCCGGCCCGGCCAGGGGTGGGAGTACGTGTTCGTGCTGGCCGTCGTCGGCTTCGCCGTCGGTGCGATCGGGGCCGGGCAGTGGTCGCTCGACGCGGCGTTCGGGATCGTGGAGGACGGCTACGTCTACGGGTGGTGGGGCGCACTCGTGGCCGGAGGGCTCGGCGTCGGCGGTGGGATCGCGCAGATGGCGGTCTTCTACCGGCCGCCGGCCAAGACGTGAGCGGGCGCACGGCCCCGCTGCCGACGAAGACGTGCGTCGGGTGCGGGCGCACCATGACCTGGCGCAAGGCGTGGGCGCGCACGTGGGACGAGGTCCGCTGGTGCAGCGACGCCTGCCGCCGTCGCGGCCGGCGTGACGTCGACGGCGAGCTGGAGACCGCGATCCGCACGCTGCTCGCGGCACGGTCGGGCGGGGCTTCGATCTGCCCGTCGGAGGCGGCGCGGGTCGTCGGTGGCGCCGACGACTGGCGGGAGCTGATGGAGCCGGCCCGGGCGGCGGCGCGGCGGCTCGTCGACGCCGGTGAGGTGGAGATCACCCAGGGCGGCCAGGTGGTCGACCCGTCGCGAGCCCGGGGCCCGATCCGCATCCGTCCCGCCGGGGGCCGGCGATGACCGTCGCGATGGTCGTGTTCACCCGCGACCTTCGGGTGCGGGATCATCCTGCGCTTGCAGCGGCGGTGGCCTCGGCCGACCGGATCGTGCCGGTGTTCGTGTTCGACGGCGCCGTGCTCGCCCGCTTCGGCGCGCCGAACCGGGTGTGCTACCTGCTCGACGCACTCGCGGACCTCGACGGTTCACTGCGTCGCCTCGGGGGTGCGCTCGTGGTGCGCCGGGGTGCGTGGGTGCCGACGGTCGCCGCCCTGGCCGCCGAGACCGGAGCCGCTTCGGTGCACCTCGGTGCGGACGTGTCGGCCCTGGCGACCCGGCGGCTCGCCGATCTGCGCCGCGCGGTCGGGGAGCGGGTCGGGGTCCACGACCATCCGGGGGTCACCGTGGTGCCGCCACTCGCCGTCGGGCCGGCGTCGGGCGGGCCCGGGGTGATCTTCACCCCGTACTACAAGCGCTGGGCGGTGGCGCCGTGGCGGGCGGTCGTCGCAACGCCCGCAGCGGTTCGGCTGCCCGATGGACTCGATCCCGGGCGGCTGCCCGCCCTCGGGGAGCTCACCGCCGGGGTGCCGTCGCCCGACGTGCTCGCCGGCGGCGAGACGGTTGCCACCGAGCGCTTGCGGCGCTGGGCCGCCGACCACCTCGCCGGGTACGACTCCGGGCGCGACGACCTCGCCGCCGCGTCGACGTCGCGCATCTCGGCCGACGTGCACTTCGGTTGCCTGTCGCCGCTCGAAGTGGCCACCCGACTGCGGGAGCGGCCCGGTGGGGAGCCGTTCGTCCGGCAGCTGTGCTGGCGGGACTTCTACGCGCAGTTGCTCGCCGCTCGCCCGCAGGTCGCCACCGGCGACGTGCGCGACGCCCGCATCGCGTGGGTCGACGGCGACGAGGCCGATGAGGGGTTCGCGGCCTGGTGCGAAGCCCGCACGGGCTACCCGGTCGTCGACGCTGCGATGCGCCAACTGCGCGCCGAGGGGTTCGTGCACAATCGGGCCCGGATGATCGTGGCGTCGTTCCTGTGCAAGGACCTCGCCGTCGACTGGCGGCGCGGAGCTGCGCACTTCCTCGACTGGCTCGTCGACGGTGACCTTGCGTCGAACCAGCTCAACTGGCAGTGGACGGCCGGGACCGGGACCGACTCGAACCCGAGCCGGATCTTCAACCCGACGGTGCAGTCCACCCGCTTCGACCCCCGTGGTGACTACATCCGCCGGTGGGTGCCTGAGCTGGGTTCGGTGACCGGCAAGGAGATCCATGCCCCCGAGCTGGCCACCCGGCGCCGGTGCGGCTACCCCGACCCGATCGTCGACCACGCCGAGGCGATCGCGGCGTACAAGGCCCGCAACGCCGGCCTGCGCTGACACCCCCCCAACCGTCCCCGCTCACCCGGGTCCGGCGCGCTCGGTCCCGCACGCTGGGTCAGTCGATCCGTTCCGTGCGTCGGACGGCCGGGAGTTGCGGTCGAGATGCGCACGGAATGAACCCGGGGCGGGTCAGGAGCGGCGTTCGGCGACGGTCTCGACGGTGATGCCACCGCGAGGCCGCTGGGTGAGAGTGACGGTGACGCGGCTCGGGCCGGCGCCCGTCATGATCTCCTCGGCGATCTCGCAGGCGAGCGCCTCGGCGAACACCGCTCGGTCGCGGAAGCCCCACAGATAGAGCTTCAGCGACTTCGACTCGACGCAGCGCCCGGCCGGTTCGTACTCGATCACGACCCGCGACAGGTCGGGCTGGTTCGTGACCGGGCACATCGAGGCCACCTCGTCGGTGGTGAACCGCACGAGGGTGCAGCCGGGCGGCGCCGGGAACGTTTCGACGTGGGCGACCGGGTGTTGCACGGTGCGGCCCAGCAGGGTCAGGTGATCGGTGGGCACGGGTTCCATGGGGGAAGCCAGTCTGGCGCGGCCGGTACCGTGCCGGCGTGCCGATCCCGCCGCCCGTGGCCCCCGAAGCCGTCGTCGATCACGTCGGTCCCGGGGCCGACGTGATCGTGCCGCTGTCCAACGGCGAACCCGTCGCACTGCTCGATGCGGTCGAGGCGGCGGCCGGCCGGCTCGACGGCGTGCGCATACACCAGATGCACGCCCTGCACGAGCGACCGTCGATCCGGGGTGAGCTCGGCGATCGGGTTCGTCACGTCTCGTACTTCCTGTCGCCGGTCACGCGCCCGTGGTTCCACCGCGGCACGGTCGAGCTGGTGCCGAACCACTTCAGCGAGATGCGGGAGATCCTGCGCCGCCGAACGACGGATCCGCTCGTGCTGGCTGCGGTGTCCCCGCCGGACCGTCACGGCTATTTCTCGTTGGGCACCAACGCCGACTATGCGGCGAGCTTCATCGGCCGGGCCCGGTTCTTCGTCGAGGCCAACCGCCGGATGCCGCGCACGTTCGGCCGCAACCAGATCCACGTGAGCCAGGTGCTCGGCTGGTGCGAGGTCGACCGCCCGCTCGTCGAGGTGCCTCCGCCGCCGATCGACGATGCCGACCGTCGGATCGCCGCGCTCATCGCCGAGCGCATCCCCGACGGGGCGACGTTGCAGACCGGGATCGGCGCGATCCCCAACGCCATCCTGTCCGCACTCGGCGACCACCGTGACCTCGGCATCCACACCGAATTGCTCAGCGACGGGGTGATCGAACTGATCGAATCCGGCGTGGTCACCGGCGTACGGAAGCGAAACAACCGCAACAAGATCGTGGGTACCTTCGCGCTGGGCACGGCTGCGCTGTACGAGTACCTGCACGAGAACGCAGCGTTCGAGCTGTGGCCGGTCCGGTACGTGAACGATCCACGCCTGATCGCTCAGGAGCCCGGGTTCGTGTCCATCAACGCGACCGTCGCGGTCGATCTGCTCGGCCAGTGCGCGTCGGAGACGATCGCCGGTCGTTACTACTCGTCGTCGGGTGGTCAGGCCGATTTCGCCCGCGGGGCGATGGCGTCTGACGGCGGCCAGGGGTTCATCGTGCTGCACTCCCGAACCGGCGACGGGGTGGCCAAGATCGTGCCGCAGCTGGCCCCGGGTGACGTGGTGACGACGGCGAAGAACACGGTGGACAAGGTCGTCACCGAATGGGGTGTAGCCGAGCTGTGGGGACGCTCGATCCGCGAGCGAGCCCGAGCGCTCGTCGGCATCGCCCACCCCGACGACCGGGCGCGCCTGCAGGCCGACGCCGAGCGCCTCGGCTACTGGTGAGGCGGGGCGGTCAGACGGCGCGCCAGCGGCCGGGTTCGACCTCGACGACCCCGCCCTCGCGCCCGAGGCGCGCCAGGTGCATGGCGATCGAGCGGCGCTCCACCCCGATCGCGAAGTTCGGTCGGGTCTCGCGTCGATAGACGATGCCCTCCTCGACCAACTCCTCGAGGTGGCGGGGCTCGGCCAGCAACTCGAGCAGGCGAGCCTCGCGTCGGCCGATCACCCCGGCGAAGGCGTCGAGCTGCGTGAGGAACTCCTCGCGCCCGGTCACGACGCCCTTGTGGTGGAACGTCACGTACCAGCGGGCGTCGATCTCGCGGCACCGGGCCATTGCCCGCTCGAAGTCCTCGAGGTCGCTCCAGTGGTCGCCGTAGTACGGCCCGAACGAGGACAGGTCGATGTCGGCGACGAAGAACACCCCCGCCGGCTCGACGAGGAACCCGCTGTGTCCCCGGGTGTGACCGGGAAGGTGGACCACCTCGACTCGCAGCCCGCCGAGCGAGAACGTCTCGCCGTCGGCGAAGCCGGTGGCGTCGGGCCGGGCCGTGTAGGTGAAGTCGGTGACGATGGTGTGGGCGAGATCCGGGTCGATGTCGGCCGGATCCTCCACGTAGATCCCGAACAGGCCCTCGAGGCTGTGCACCCCGGGCAGGTCCTCGTGATGGGCGTGCACCTTGGCCGCCGGGTACAGGCCGTGACCGGCGACGTGGTCCTCGTGGGCATGGCTCACGAGGATCCGATCCACCGGGCCCGGCGCACCGCCCCGGGCGACGACCGAGACCGACGTGTCGATCAGCAGCGACTCCTCGCTGCCCCGGACGTACAGGGTGTTGCCCGAGGGGTACTTACCGCCGAGCGATCCGGTCAGGACGGTGACGCCGTCGGTCAGGTTCAGGTCGGTGTCGGTGAAGCCCCCCATGCCCGATACGGTCGCCGCCGGGGACCCACCTGCGCAACCGGAGGATTCGTGACCGAGCGAACCGTCGACACCGTCCGCTTCCACTTCGACCCGCTGTGTCCGTGGTGCTATCAGACCTCGCGGTGGGCGCTGACGCTCGAACGGGCCGGGGCCGTGCGCCTCACCTGGGGCGTGTTCTCGTTGGAGCGCAACAACTTCCCGGCGGACAAGGGTCCGTTCGATCCGGCCCGGGCCCGGGCCTTTGCGGCCCTGCGGGTGGCCGTTGCGCTGCGAGACGGGGTCGGCCAGGCGGCCTGTGGGGCGTTCTACGAAAAGATCGGCGACCGGTACTTCCAGCGGGAGCAGGAGCTCAGCGACCCGGCGGTCCTCACCGGGGCGCTGTCGGACGCAGGGCTGGACCCGGCGTGGCTCGAGCAGGCCGTGTCCGACCCGGCCACGCTGGCGACCGTGCTCGCCGAGCACGACGAGGTCGTGGCGGCGACGAAAGCCTTCGGCGTGCCATTCCTGCGCCTCGACGACGGCTCGGGACCGTCGATCTTCGGCCCGGTGATCTCCAATCCGCCCGACGACCCGGCCGAGGCCGTCGAATTGTGGACGCACGTCGCCTGGCTGATGCGCAACGAGCAGTTCAACGAGCTGAAGCGGGGCGAGCGCGCCCACCAGCCTGACCTGCCTTACTGGCGCACGTTCCTCGCGAAGTGGCAGCGCTGATGGCCCCCGATCCGCTCCGCATCCTCGACCTGGCCCAGACCCGGGCGGCGGCGGTCATCGCTGCGCTCGGCCCCGAGGACTGGGCTCGTCCCACGCCGTGCGACGAATGGTCCGTGCGCGACATCGTCAACAAGATGACGGCCTCCACGATCGTGTTCAGTGCCTTCGGCCGCCGCCAGCCGCATCCGGGCCTGGATCTGATCCACCCGGTCGAGTTGCTCGGCGACGACGAGCTCGGCAGCTACCTGGCGGCTGCGGCCGACTGCCGTTCGGTGTGGCGTGCGCCGGGCGCACTCGACGGGAACGCCCCGTCGACGGTGGGGGAGTTCCCGGCCAAGGCCGTGCTCAATGCCCGGATCTTCGACACCACGATTCTCACCTGGGACGTTGCGACGGCGTGCGGGGTCGCGCACGGCATCGACGACGAGCAGGCCGCCTACGTCCTGCGGGTGGCACGGGCGCTGGTGCCCAACGTCCGCTCGGTGAGCCCCGAGCGGTACAAGGAGCCCGGTGACCTGCTCTCGAGCGCACCGCTGGTCGAGCAGATGATCGCAGTGACCGGCCGCGACCCGGCCTGGCGCCCGCCCGCCTGAGTAACCGCTCAGCGCGGGCGGCGGCGCAACACGCCGGCGGCTTCGAGTCGGGTCGCGTCCTCGGCGGTCCACCCCAGCTCGGTGAGCACCTCGGCGTTGTGCTCCCCGAGCAACGGCGCGACGAGCGGGAGGTCGTCGGGCTGCTCGGACAACCGCAGCGGGTTCCCCGGGATGCGCACCTCGCCCAGGATCGGGTCGGGCACCGTGCGCACCATGCGCCGCTCGAGGAAGTACGGGTACTCGTGGGCGTCGGCGGCGTCGATCACCGGCGCGCACGGGATCCGCTCGTGCTCGAGCACCTCGAGCACCTCGGCGTCGGTCGCGAAGCCTGCCATCCAGTCCTCGATGAGGCCGTTGAGCTCGTCGCGGTGTTTGGCCCGTTCACGCAGGCCGCTGAATCGTTCGTCGTGTTCGAGTTCGGGCCGGCCCATCGCCCGGCAGAACCCGGGCCATTGGTTGGCCATCACCTGCAGCACGATCCAGCCCTCGGGCCCCTTGAACACCCCGGTCGGTGAGTTGAGCGCCGATTTCGCGCCGCTGCGTCGGGGCCGCCACTTGCCCCCGGTGAGGTGGGCCCCCTGCACGGTGAGTTCGTGGGCGTGGAACAGCGCGTCGACCATCGCGATGTCGATGTGCTGGCCGCGGCCGGTGCGCTCCCGGTGAAACAGCGCGAGCCCGATGCCGGCGACCGCGTGGACGCCCGACATCACGTCCGCGAACGACACCCCGACCGGCATCGGCGGGCCGTCGGCGGGGCCGGTCTGGATGAGCAGCCCGGAGTAGGCCTGGGCGATGAGGTCGAACGACGTCTTGTGCGACAACGGTCCCGGTGCTCGCCCGAACCCCGAGATGCTGGCGACGATCAGGCGGGGATGACGCGACCGGAGGCTTGCGTGGTCGAGCCCGCGGCGTTCGAGCACCCCTGGCCCGTAGTTCTCGACCACGATGTCGGCGGTCGCAATCAGAGCGTCGAGGATCCGCCGGCCCTCGGGATCGTCGAAGTCGAGGCACAGCGACCGCTTGCCCCGGTTCTGCTGCACGAAGTAGCCGGAGCGGCCCTCGCGCAGGACGGCGATGGTGCGGGTGGGGTCGCCGTAGGGGGCCTGCTCCACCTTGATCACGTCGGCGCCCTGCTCGGCGAGGAGCCGGGTCACCGTGGGTCCGGCGAGGTACTGCGTGAGGTCGACGACACGGATGCCGTCGAGGATCGGTGCCGACGCGGTGGTCACGGAGAACTTCGTAGCACCCCGTCGGCAGGCTGGTGGACGGGCGGGCGGAACCCCCAGTCGTTGCCGAAAGGGCATCCTCATGAGCACCTCCACGAGCTACACGATCGATTGCGGCACCTGCGTGATGCGGCGCACGTCCGCCTGTGACGACTGCCTCGTCACGTTCCTGTGCGATCGCTCCGATCGCTCGATCGACGGCGCAGTGCTGGACCTGGCCGAGGCTCGGGCGGTGCGGTTGTTCGCCGAGGCCGGCCTGGTGCCGGCACTGCGCCACCGCCGCGCCGCAGCCCGCTGACCGCGCCGCACCCGCGGGTGCGCCGCTACCGTGCCTGCCGTGCCGGACGCCGCCACCGAACGGGCAACCGACGCTGCTCCGGGCGATGCTGCGTTGGGGGACACGGTCCGGGCCGTCGGACTTGCCGCCGGGCTCGACGTCGTGGGCGTGGCGTCGGCCGATCCGCTGCTTCGGGCGCGGGCAGCGCTACACGATCGGGCCACGGCCGGTCTTGCCGACACGATGGCGTTCACCTACAAGAACCCGGAACGTTCGACCGACCCCGGCCAGGCCGTGGCCGGCGCCCGCTCGGTGGTCGTGGGGGCCCGCCGGTACCTCGGCGATGAGCCACCCCGTCCGGTGGGCCCGTCGGGACGGGTCGCCCGCTACGCCTGGGTGGAGCATTACGCCCCGCTGCGCGAGGCGCTGTGGGCGATGGCGCGTCACCTGCGGGCCGCCGGCCACAAGGCGGTCGCCTTCGCCGACGACAACTCGATCGTCGACCGTGAGATCGCGTATCGCGCGGGAATCGGCTGGTTCGGCAAGAACGCCAACCTCCTCGTGCCCGGGGCCGGATCGTGGTTCGTGCTGGGCGCCGTGGTCACCACCGCTGCGCTGCCGGTCGCCCCTGCGCCGGTGCCCGACGGGTGCGGACCGTGCCGGCGGTGCGCCGAGTCCTGCCCGACCGGGGCGATCGTCGCCCCCGGCGTCGTCGACGCCCGCCGGTGCCTGTCGTGGTTGCTGCAGAAGCCCGGCCCGTTCCCGGTCGAGCACCGGGTTGCGCTCGGCGACCGGCTCTACGGCTGCGACGACTGCCAGGAGGTGTGCCCGCCGAACCTGCGCTTCGCCGAGCGGCGCCCTGTGCCCGGTGGGCAGGCCTGGGTGCCGCTCGTCGAGCTGCTCGAGTCGACCGACGACGAGCTGCTCGAGCGCCACGGCCGTTGGTACCTCGCCGAGCGCGACCCGACGTGGTTGCGTCGCAACGCGTTGATCATCCTGGGCAACACCGGCAACGGTCAGGATCCGGCGGTCGTCGCCGTGGTGCGCCGATACGCCGACCACGACCACCCGGTGCTGCGCGAGCAGGCGGCCTGGACCGCGGACCGGCTCGGCCTGGCGGTCGCCCGGTGACCCACCTGCTCGTCACGAACGATTTCCCGCCCAAGATCGGCGGCATCCAGCACATGCTCTGGGAGCTCTGGCGGCGCTTGCCGGCAGACTCCTTCGCCGTCTACACCACCCCGTACAAGGGGGATCGGGCCTGGGACGCCGCCCAGCCGTTCCCGGTACAGCGCTCGCCCGAGCCGGTGCTGCTGCCGTACCCGTGGCTGGCTCGGCGGATCGAGCGGGTGGCGGCCACCTTTGGCGCGCGCCTCGTGCTGCTCGACCCGGCCGTGCCGCTCGGAGCGATCGGTCCGTGGTTGCGGATCCCCTACGGCGTTGTGCTGCATGGCGCCGAGGTGACCGTTCCCGGCCGGCTCCCGGTGAGCCGGCAGGTGCTCGGCCGGGTGCTGCGCGGTGCCCGCCTGGTCGTGGCGGCAGGGGGCTACCCGGCTGCCGAGGCCGAGCACGCCGCCGGACGGACCCTTCCCACGGTGATCGTCCCACCGGGCGTCGACACCGACCGGTTCCGCCCGCTCGGCGACGAGGACCGCCGGGCCGTCCGCCGCCGGCTCGGCCTGCCCGAGGACGCCGTCATCGTGCACGGCGCCAGCCGGCTCGTGCCCCGCAAGGGGTTCGACGTCGTGATCGAGGCGCTGGCCCGACTGGCCCCGAGCCGACCCGGCCTGATCGGGGTGATCTCGGGCGACGGGCGCGACCGCTCGCGCCTCGAACGCCTGGCGCGCGACACCGGCGCGCCGGTCCGGTTCCTCGGCCGCGTCCCCGTCGCCGACCTCGCCGACCTGTACGCCTCGGCCGACGTGTTCGCGATGCTCTGCCGGACCCGTTGGGGCGGCCTCGAGCAGGAGGGCTTCGGCATCGTGTTCGTCGAGGCTGCCGCCGCAGGCACCCCGCAGGTCGCCGGGGCGTCCGGCGGGGCGGCCGAGGCGGTCGCCCACGGCGAGACCGGTCTCGTCGTCGACGCACCCGACGACGTCGAGGCCGTCACGGCGGCCCTTGCCCGGCTGGTCGACGACCCGGCGCTGCGCCGGCGCATGGGCGAGGCCTCGCGCGCCCGGGCCGAGGCGCAGTTCGGCTACGGGGTGCTCGTGGACCGCCTCGCTGCCGCGATCGCTCGGACCGAGGAGGGTCGATGACCGACACGCCCGAGATCCCGCAGGAACCCGACGCGGACGAGTCGGCCCCCGCGCCGTCCGCAGTCTGGGACGGCACCGGTGCGGGCCTGGTTCGCCTCGACTGGGCGGCGACGGCCGTGCTGGCGGGGTCGACCGCCGTGTCCGCTGCGCTCCTCGGCGACGTGCGCTACGTGGGGGTCGGCGTCGCCCTCGTGCTGTTCGCCGCAGGATGCGTTGCGTTCCTGTGGGCCTACGGCATCGCCGTGCAGCGGTCCCGCACCGACGCGATCGGGATCGGCGGGCTCTACTTCCTGGCGGGCCGGGTCGCCCCGAAGCGGGTGAAGGCGCTCTGCAACGGCGCCTTGGCCGTGCAGGTGGCGGTGTCGGTCGCCGGTGCGTCGGTCCGGCCGTTCACCACCTTGGCCTTCGGGACGCTCGCCCCGATGGTCGGGATCGGCATCAACGGTCTGTGGGCGGCGCGCCACGGACGGTTCCCGTCGCGGGTCGTGCGGGGCGTCCGGCCGGCCCCCGGCGGACCTCGGTCCACCTGAAGACCGCCGCTGACGGCGCCGATGGGTCAGAATGCAACCCATGGCCGAGTCGGCGACGGACACCACCGCGATCGCAGGATCCCCGCAGCGCTGTTTCGAGGTGGCGACGGAGTTCGAGCGCTACCCCGAGTGGGCCAGCGACGTGAAGGAAGCGATCGTGCGCCAGCGCGACGAGGCGGGTCGGGCGGTCGAGGTCGAGTTCCGGGCCAGCGCCCTGGGCCGTAGCACCCATTACACGCTCCACTACGACTACTCGGCGGCACCCGAACGGTTGAGCTGGAAGCTCGTCCGCGGCGACATCATGCGGGCGATCGACGGGAGCTACGACTTCGTCGCCTCGGCAACGCCGGGAGCCACCGACGTGACCTACCACCTTGCGATCGAGCTCGTGGTGCCCCTGCCGGGATTCGTCAAGCGCCGGGCCGAGGTGCGGATCCTGAACACGCTCAAGGAGCTCAAGGCCCGCGTCGAGCACTGACCGGGCCACGGCGATGACCGCATCGGGCTCGGACGGCGTCTCCCCGGTACGGCTCGTCGTCGTGACCGGCAAGGGCGGGGTCGGCAAGACCACCGTTGCCGCCGCCACTGCGGCACGCGCTGCCGAGCAGGGGCGACGGACACTGGTGGTGTCGACCGACCCGGCGCACTCGCTCGCCGACGTGTTCGGCCGCTCGATCGGCGACGAGCCGACCGCGATCGGATCGAGGTTGCACGCGCAGCAGCTCGACGCGCGGCTCCGCTTAGAGCGCCGGTGGACGGTGCTGCGGGGATACCTTGCCGAGTTGCTGCACTGGGCCGGCGCGTCCACGCTCGGCGCCGAGGAGCTGACGGTGCTGCCCGGGGCCGAGGAACTGCTCGCCCTCACCGCCGTCGCCGACGAACTCGCCGCGGGGCGTTGGGACCTCGTGGTGGTCGATTGCGCCCCGACTGCGGAGACGATGCGCCTGCTGTCGCTGCCGGAGGTCCTCACGTGGTGGATGGACCGGGTTCTGCCCGTCGGTCGGCGGGTCGGCGCGGTCCTCGCCCCGGCTGCCCGGGCGCTCACCGGCGTCCCGGTCGCCGGCGCCGGGGTGTGGGAGGCGCTCGGCCGTCTCCAGCAGGACCTCTCGACCGTGCGCGACGTGCTCACCGACGGCGAACGCACCTCGGTGCGCCTGGTCACCACTGCCGAGAAGGTCGTCGTCGCCGAGACGCGCCGCACGGCGACGTACCTGGCGCTGTTCGGGCTCCATGTCGACGCAGTCGTCGTCAACCGCCTCCTGCCGGACCGGGTGGTCGACCCGTTCTTCGACCGCTGGCGTCGCCGCGAGGCCGAGCAGCTGACCGTCCTCGCCGAGGGGTTCGCCCCGGTGCCGGTGCTGCGAGCGGCGCTCGGTGACGACGAGCCGGTGGGGGTCCCGACGTTGCGGCGATTCGCCCGCGAGATCTACGGCCGGCGGCGGCCCGCCGAGCGGCTCCACGCTGCGGCCCGCCTCCGCCTCTCGACCGAGGAGGGCGCAACGGTGCTCGACGTCGATCTCGGCTTCGCCGAGCGGGGTGCCGTCGAGCTCGCCCGGAGGGGTGACGAACTGGTGATCACGGTCGGCCCGTACCGGCGGGCGGTCGTGCTGCCCGACCAGCTGGCCGGGCGCCCGGTGCTCGGCGGCGGGGTGCGCGACGGTCGGCTGCAGGTTCGCTTCGCCCCGGCGTGAGCGCCGATCGCCACGATGGGCCCTAGCATCGCCGGCCATGCCCGAGCCTGCGGACGGCACCCCGAGCGATGCACTGCAGCAGGCGGCCGTCGAGCTGATCGGGGCTGCCCGCTCGTTCCTGGACGCGGCCGAGGCCGTCGTGCGCGACCCCGGGACACTGCGGTCGATGGCGGGCGGGGTTACCGGGATGCTCAAGGTGATGGGGGAGGCCTTCCTGGCGGCCCCCGGTCGGGCCGGGACCGCGACGGGCGCGCCGCCGGCCCCCGGCGACCCGCCCGTCGAGCGGATCGATCTCGGGTGAGCGCCCCGGACCTCGCCGCCGGCACCGACCGGAGTGCATGCATCGTCGGTATCGACATCGGGGGCACCAAAGCGCTCGGGGTGCTGCTCGGCGCGGACGGACGGGTGGTCGCCGAGCATCGGGTGCCCACCCCGAGCGGTGCCGAGGCGCTGGTCGCCGCGGTCGACGAGGTGCTCGACGCTCTCGGCGTCCGACGCCCGCATGCGGTCGGGGTGGGCGTGGCCGGTCTGGTCACCCGGGCCGGGGTGTTGCGGATGGGGCCGAACCTGCCCGGCACGCTCGAGTGGAATGTGGCCGGCGATCTGCGCCGCAGGCTCGGTGCCGAGGTGCAGCTCGCGGTGCTCAACGACGCGACGGCCGCAACGCTGGCGGAATGGCGTGGCGGCGCCGCAGCGGGCGCCGACGACGCAGCGGTGGTCACCCTGGGAACCGGGATCGGCGCCGGTTTCGTCGCCGGCGGTCGGTTGCTGTTGGGCTGTAACGGGTTCGCGGGCGAACCCGGCCATGCCGTCGTCGTCGCCGGCGGGGAGCCCTGCGTGTGCGGGCAGCGCGGCTGCTGGGAGCGGTACGCGTCGGGGTCGGCGTTGGCGCGGTTCGGGACCGAGGCCGGGCTGGCTGCGCCGAGCGGTCGCGCGCTGCGCGGCGAAGACGTCGTCGCTGCGGCCGCAGCGGGTGACGGGCGAGCTCGAGACGCGCTCGGCCAACTGGCCCGGTGGGTGGCCCTCGGCGTCGTCAACCTCGTCAACGT
>JBEIFW010000065.1:0-17114 GCA_040382215.1 Acidimicrobiales bacterium | reverse complement strand
GTCTGGGCCCGGTTTCGGTTCAGCTCCCCGCCTCGTTCGGGCCCGACGATCTCGGAGTGCTCGATCGGTTCCTGTGCGAGGTGCCCAAGGTCGACCGCACATGGGCCGTGGAGGTCCGGCACCCTGCGTTCTTCGCCGGAGGCACCCACGAACGTCACGTCGACGAGATGCTGGCGGAACGAGGTGTCGACCGGGTGATCCTCGACAGCCGTGCGTTGTTCGCCGGTCCGTGCGATACCCGGGCCGAGCGGGACGCTTTTGGGCGCAAGCCGCGACTGCCCGTGCGTCCGGTCGCCCTGGGAGCGCATCCGATCGTCCGGCTGATCGGCCAGACCGATCCGGAAGCCAATCCCCCCTTCTGGGAACGATGGCTCGGGGTGGTGGCCCGATGGGTCGCGCAGGGGCGCGAGCCGATCGTGTTCCTGCACACGCCCGACAACGTCGCAGCCCCGCTCCTCGCCCGACGGTTCCATGCGTCGGTCGCCGAGCTCGTGCCGGCCCTGCCGCCGTTGCCGGAGCCGCCGGACGGCCAACTGGCGTTGCTGTAGCTAGCGCAGGGGGCGGAAGAACCGTCGGAGGTCGTCGACGAGCGCGTCGGGCCGTTCCGCGGCGCCGAAGTGGCCGCCCCGGTCGTGGACGGTCCATTGGCGCAGATCGCTGTGCGCGGCGGCGACCGACCGCGGGAGGAGCACGAGCTCCTTGGGAAATAGAGAGAAGGCCGTCGGGCACTCGAGCGCCGGAGACCGGTCGTGGAGCCGTGGCCATCCGCCGTTGAAGTGCTCGAAGTACAGGCGAAGCGACGATGTGATCGAACCGGTCAGCCAGTAGGTCGACGCGAGTGTGCACAGGAAGTTCCGGTCGAACACGGACTCGACGTCGCCCCCGCAGTCGGACCAGGCGCGCCGGCGCTCCCACAACCAGGCGGCGGTGCCGACCGGTGAATCGGCGAGCGCGTAGGCGAGGGTCTGCGGGTCGTGGGTGTGGACGGTCACGTGACTGCGGATGAGGCGCTCCGCTTCGGCCATGCGATCGAGCATCCACGTCTCGTCGGTGGCGAACGCCTCGGGCCCGAGCTCGCGACGGCTCACCCCGGGGATCACGGGCAGGCTGAGATGTGCGCCGACCAGGACCGAGGCGTGTGCGTGCGCAAGTTCCGAGGTCACGATCGCACCCCAGTCGCCGCCGTGGGCGCCGAAGCGGCGATGACCGAGGACCTCGGTCATCAACTGCACCCAGAGGGCGGCGACCCGCCGCACGTTGACCCCGGGGGTGCGCAGCGGCACCGAGAACCCGTAGCCCGGCAGCGATGGCACCACTACGTCGAAGGCGTCGGCCGGGTCACCGCCGTGGGCGGCGGGGTCGGTCAACGGGCCGACCATCTGCTCGAAGTCCCAGAACGTCCAGGGCCAGCCATGGGTGAGCACGAGCGGCATCGGATCCGGTCCCACCCCACGGACGCGGGCGAAATGGATCGGGATCCCGTCGAGTTCGACTCGGGAATGGGACCACGCGTTCATACGGGCCTCGGTCGCTCGCCAGTCGTAGGCATCGAGCCACCACGACACCATCGAACGCAGCCAGCCGGATTCGACGCCATAGGTCCAGGCCGAGTTGGCGATGTCGTCGGCCCACCGAGTCCGGGCGAGCCGGTTGCGCAGATCGTCGAGATCCCGTTGCGGGACGTCGATCGTGAACGGGGTCGGTGTGGTCATCAGGTGGGGCTCCTCCGAGAAGCGACGGCGTCGGTTCGACGGTTCGTCGACGAGGGTCGGGACATGGCCTCGGCGGCGATGCGGCGCCTGGACGCGGCCCACGAACAGATCGGGCAGGCGGCCAGGTCGTGACGTAGCGCGGGGCAGTGCTCGCGACCGAAGAAGATGATTTGCAGGTGGCGGGCGTTCCAGGTGGACGTCGGGAACACCGCCTTCAGGTCCCGTTCGGTGCGCTCGACCGTCGTGCCGTTCGACAGCCCCCAGCGGGCGGCGAGCCGATGAATGTGGGTATCGACAGGGAAGGCGGGCACGCCGAACGCCTGTGCCATCACCACGCTCGCCGTCTTGTGGCCGACGCCCGGGAGCGACTCGAGGAACGCCCAATCCGGTCGCACGCCGCCGGCGGCGACGATCGCCCGGGCGGCGAGCCAGAGGTTGCGGGCCTTCGTCGGCGCCAACCCGACCTCCCGGATGATCGGGAGAATGCCGTCGGGACCGAGGGCGAGCATCGCTTCCGGCGTCGGTGCAGCAACGAACAGCGCCGGTGTCACCTGGTTGACCTTTTTGTCGGTGGTCTGGGCCGAGAGCGCGACGGCGACCAGCAGCGTGTAAGGGTCGGTGTGGTCCAGCGGGATCGGTGGTTCGGGGTAGTGCTCGTCGAGGATCGCCCCGATTCGGTCGGCCTTGTCCCTTCGACGCACGGCAACGCACCGTATTCCCCGCCGCCCTAGCGTCTGGACTCCATGAGCGCATCCGGGATCCCCGCCACCATCGCCGACGTCTCCGCCCTGTGGTTCACGGAGGTGCTGCGCAAGTCGGGGGCCATCGGCACGGCCGACGCGGTCGTCGGGTTCGAGATCGAGCAAATCGGTCAGGGCATCGGGATCATGGGAGAACTGTTCCGGGCTTCGCTGCGCTACGAGGGTGCCGCCGGGCCGGGGAGCGTGATCGTGAAGCTTCCCTCCCAGTTCGAGGCCAACCGGGCGCAAGGGCTGGCCTTGGGGATGTACGACGCCGAGGTGCGCTTCTATGCGGACATCGCCCCGCGCACGGCCGCACGGCTCGCTGGGTGCCACCTGGCCCGTATCGAGCCCGGCACGGCCAACAGTGTGCTCGTCCTCGAGGACCTCGGCCACCTTCGGATGGTCGACCAGCACACCGGCCTCAGCGCCGACGAGGGGTCGTTGGCGGTGCGGGCGCTCGCCGATCTGCACGGGTCGTGGATGGGCAAGGCCGAGGACCCGATCGTGTCGTGGGCGCCCAGCGTCGTCCACGAGCGGATCCAGGGCTTCGCCCAGATGTACCCGGGACTGACCGAGCCGTTCCTCGCCAACTTCGCCGACTGGCTGCCCGCCGGGGGCGCCGCTGCGGCACCGGTGATCTCGGCGAGGTACTGGGACGGCATGGTGGCGCTGTCGGCCTACCCGTGGACCCTGGTGCATCTCGACTATCGCTGCGAGAACCTGTTTTTCGGCACCCGGGGCACCGCCGACGAGGTGGTGATCGTCGACTGGCAGACGATTGGGCGCGGCCCGGGCAGCTATGACCTCGCCTACCTGCTCGGCGGGAGCCTGCCTGTCGAGGTGCGCCGTACCGCCGAGCGTGACCTCGTGGCGGAGTACCTGGGCCGTCTGGCATCCGACCACGGGGTGCAGCGGGACCCCGAGGAGTTCTGGACCGAGTACCGCCTCGCGCACGCGCTCGGTGGACCGGCGACGGTCACCCTCACCGGTGCAACGTTCGACCTCGGCAACGAGCGGGGCAAGCAACTCATCGGCACCATGGCGCAGCGGCATTTCAGCGCGGTGGTCGACTTGGACTCGACCTCGCTGCTCCCCCGCTGAGCCGGTCGGAGCGGCCCGCTCAGCGGGGTCTGTTTCAGTCGGCGAGGAGCCGACGCACCATGTTTCAGTCGGCGAGGAGCCGACGCACCATGTAGGGGAGAATGCCGCCGTTTCGGTAGTACTCGGCTTCTTTCGGTGTGTCGATGCGGACCCGGACCGCGATCGGCCGGCCGTCGGCGGTGATGGTGAGTTCACGAGGGAGGGGCGCGCCGGCCGGGATGCCCTCGAGCCCGGTGATCTCGAAGACCTCCGAGCCGGTCAATCCGAGCGAGGCCACGTTGTCGCCGTCGCGGAACTGCAGGGGCAGCACGCCCATGCCGATCAGGTTCGAGCGGTGGATGCGCTCGTAGCTCTCGGCGATCACCGCACGGATCCCGAGCAACGCCGTGCCCTTCGCGGCCCAGTCCCGTGACGAGCCCGAGCCGTACTCCTTGCCGGCGAGCACGACCAACGGAGTGCCTTCGGCGGCATAGCGCAGCGCTGCGTCGTAGATCGGCAGCGTTTCGCCGGACGGTAGGTGGATGGTCACGCCGCCCTCGGTGCCGGGTGCGATCCGGTTGCGGATCCGGGTGTTCGCAAAGGTGCCCCGGATCATCACCTCGTGGTTGCCGCGCCGGGCGCCGTACTGGTTGAAGTCGGCGACGGTCACGCCTTCGGACTGCAGCCATTGCCCAGCCGGGCTGGACGCCTTGATGTTGCCGGCCGGTGAGATGTGGTCGGTGGTGACCGAGTCGCCGAGCACGGCGACGGCCCGGGCTCCTCGGATCCCGGTGATCTCCCCGACCGCGACGTCCATCCCATCGAAGTAGGGCGCCTTACGGATGTAGGTGGAGGTGCCGTCCCACTCGTAGCGCTCGCCGGTCGGGGCGTCGAGGCGTTGCCACGCAGCGTCCCCCTGGGCCACGTTGGCATACGCCTTCGCGAACATCTCGGGGTCGAGGGCGCTGCGAAGCGTCTCGGTCAGCTCCGCATCGCTCGGCCAGATGTCGCGCAGGTAGACGGCGTTGCCGTCGGCGTCGGTGCCGATCGGCTCGGTGTAGAGGTCGAGGTCCATCGATCCGGCGATGGCGTAGGCGACGACGAGCGGCGGCGACGCAAGGTAGTTCATTCGGGCGTCGGGGCTGACCCGACCCTCGAAGTTCCGGTTGCCGGAGAGCACCGAGACCACGGCGAGTCCGTTGTCGTTCACCGCTTGGGAGATCTCCGACAGCAGCGGGCCGGAGTTCCCGATGCAGGTCGTGCACCCGAACCCGACGAGGTTGAACCCGAGCTTGTCGAGGTACGGGAGCAGCCCGGCTTTGTCGTAGTAGTCCATGACGACCTTCGAGCCGGGCGCAAGGGAGGTCTTCACCCACGGCTTGGCGGTCAACCCGCGCTCGACGGCCTTCCTGGCCACCAGGCCGGCGGCGAGCATCACCGACGGGTTCGACGTGTTCGTGCAGGAGGTGATCGCTGCGATGACGACGTCGCCGTGCGTGAGTTCGAAGGTGCGACCGTCAGTGAGGGTGACCGCTACCGGCGCTTCAGCGGCGCCCTCGGGCTTCGATGCCGGCAGGGCCTCGCGGAACATCGCCTTCGACCGGTCGAGTGGCACCCGGTCCTGCGGACGGGACGGACCAGCGAGTGACGGGCGCACCGTCGACAGGTCGAGCTCGAGGGTCTCGGAGAACTGCGGGGTGGCCGCCGGGTCGTGCCACAGGCCCTGGGCCTTGGCGTAGGCCTCGACGAGGGCGACCTGCTCGTCGCTGCGGCCGGTGAAGCGCAGGTAGGCGAGCGTCTGGTCGTCGATCGGGAAGATCGTGATCGTCGAGCCGTACTCCGGCGACATGTTGCCGATGGTCGCCCGGTTCTCCACCGGCACATTGCCGACGCCGGGTCCGTAGAACTCGACGAACTTCCCGACGACGCCGTGCTTGCGCAGCATCTCGGTGACCGTAAGGACGAGATCGGTCGCCGTTGCGCCCTCGGGCAGCTCGCCTGCGATCTTGAACCCGACGACCCGGGGGATCAGCATCGGGATCGGTTGGCCGAGCATCGCCGCCTCGGCCTCGATGCCGCCGACGCCCCAGCCGACCACGCCGAGCCCGTTGACCATGGGTGTGTGGCTGTCGGTGCCCACCACCGTGTCTGGGTAGGCCATCCCATCCCGGGTGAACACCGCCTGGGCCAGGTACTCGACGTTGACCTGGTGGCAGATACCGGTGCCGGGCGGGACCACACCGAAGTTCCGGAAGCCCTGCTGACCCCAGCGCAGGAACCGGTAGCGCTCGGTGTTCCGCTGATACTCGAGCTTCACGTTGAGATCGAACGAGTCTGCGGCGCCGTAGTGGTCGACGATCACGGAGTGGTCGATGACCAGATCGACCGGCACGAGCGGATTCACCTTGAGCGGGTCGCCCCCGAGCTCGGCCACGGCGTCACGCATCGAGGCCAGGTCGACGACGGCGGGTACGCCGGTGAAGTCCTGCATGAGCACCCGGGCCGGCATGAACGAGATCTCGGTGTCGCTCTCGGCCCCGTCCCAGGTCGCGACCGCGATCACGTCGGCTGCGGTGACGTCGACGCCGTTCTCCTGGCGCAGCAGATTCTCCAGCAGCACCTTCATCGAGTAGGGGAGCCGCGAGACCCGGTAGTCCGCCTCGAGGGCGTCGAGTCGGAAGATGTCATAGCTGCGGTCGCCGACCGAGAGGCTGGCGCGTGCGCCGAAGGAGTTGGAAGCCACGGTGACAGTCTGCCCGGCCGGGAGCCTGCCGTGCCCGCCCGGACGCGCGTGGGCTCCGTGGCTCAGCCCGGTCGCAGCGACCCCGGGGGCATGGCCCGGGCGAGTGCCGGCGGGTCGGCGGCGTTGATGCCGTCCACCCCCATCGCCAGCCAGGCCCGGTAGCCCTCGACGTCCTCGCCGGTGCCGTTGGGCCAGAGCCAAAGCACAAGGCCGGCACGCTTGATGCGGGCGATCAGTTCGGCGTTGACCACCGCAAGTCCCGAGAACGAGGGCGGGAGCTGGTAGATGCGGAACCCGGGAACGACCTCTCCGGCGAGCACGAACCGGGCCGACGCCTGCAGGCCCGGGCTGAGCGCAACGGAAGGGGCCCTTCGTCGGAAGGCCTCGACCACCCCGTCGTCGAAACTTGTGACCACCGACGACGACTCCCGGTTCAGCCGGCGCAGCGCATCCGCAAGGACGTCCACCGTGACGAGCGCGCCCGGGGCAGTGCCCTTGATCTCGATATTGAGGGGTTTGTCCGGGAAGCGACGGGCGATCTCGTCGAAGGTGGCGATCACGAAATCCTCGGGGACCGCACCGGCGGGGGCGGGACGGGCCCCGGTGCGCACACCGCGCAGGGCGTACTCGGACTCCGGACGGCCGGTGCAGGTGCAGCGCGCCGTCCACCAGTGCGCGTTGTCGAGTGCCCGCAGCTCGGCGTACGTCTTGTCGGCGACGCGGCCGGTGCCGTTCGTCGTTCGGTCGACGGTGTCGTCGTGTTGCACGACGAGTACGCCGTCCTTGGTCAATTGGACGTCGAGGTCGAGCACGTCGGTGCCGACCCGGACCGCCGACGCGAAGGCGAACGGTGTCGAGTGCGGGTACGCGTTGTCGCCGCCGGCGTGGGCGAGCGCGATGGGGCGCCCGGCCGCGAGTAGGGCATCGATGGTCGGGGCAGATCCGGCCGGCGTCGCGGCGGATGCCGCAGGCGAGACAGTGACGCTCGAAGAACTGGTGGGCGGGGCCGACCGGCTCGTCGCACAGCCGGTGAGCACGGCCAGCATGGCGAGGACAGCCGGCGCAGCACGCATCGAGCCGGGGCGCACCAGACCGACCGTAGTCCCGGCGGCCGGGACCAGGGATACCGTGCGCCGCCGTGTCATTCGCCGAGGCGGTCGCCGTCACCGCTATCGTGTTCGGGGTCACGACCGTCACCCGGGTGACGGCCTTCGGTGCTGCGCTGCTCACCGTTCCGCTGCTGTCGCTGCTGATCGACCCGAAGACGGCGGTGGTGTCGTCGATCGCGCTGAGCCTGGTGAACTCGGCGGTGCTCTCGTACGTACTTCGAGCGGTCGACGACCGGGGCACGTGGCGGCGGCTGGGCGTTGGGGTGCTGGCCGGTCTGGTTCCCGGCGCAGTGCTTCTCGGCGTGGTGTCGGACCGGGTGCTCAAACTGCTGATCGCCGGGGTGGTCCTCGCCGGGGTGGTGCTCCTCGTCCGCCGGGTGCGTCCGGCGCGCCCCTCGGGACGGGTTGATGTCGCCGTCGGGTTCGTCGTCGGTGTGCTCACCACCAGCGTGAGCACCAATGGTCCCCCTGCCGTCGTGCTCCTGCAGGCGCGCGGAACGCCACCGGAGGTGTTCCGGGCGACGCTGGCCCGAGTGTTCCTGGTCGCGAATCTCGTCGGGATCGTCCTGGCCGCCGTCGCCGGTCAGGTGACCGCGACGGTCGCCCGCACCGTGGTCGCTGCGCTCCCCGGCCTGCTCGCCGGGCAGTGGGCCGGCCTGCGGCTCGCCGGGCGGGTGCCCGTGGCCTGGTTCCGCACGATCGTGCTCGTGCTGCTGGTGGCCACGGCCCTCACCGCCGCTGCGTCGGTCCTCGTGTGACCCTTGGCGGGCGGTGGCTACGCTGCTCGGGGGAGGTCCTGCGGTGGAACCGATCGACGACGAGGTGGAGGCCGGACGCTTGCGGTTCCTCACCAGTGCGCTGCTGGCCGAGCGCGGTGGCGCCGCCGACGTGGCCGCCGGACTTCTTGCGGGTGGTGCCGACCCTCGGCGTTTGATCGTCGAGCTGCTGGCGCCGGTGCAGCAGATCGTCGGTGAGCGGTGGGCCGAGGCCCGCTGCAGCGTGGGGCAGGAGCACGCGGTCACGGCGGTCAGCGATGCGGTGCTGTCGACTTTGACGGTCGGCTTCGAACCGACGCCGTGGCGCGAGCACGCCGTGGTCGTCTGCGCCGAGGGTGAGGTGCACAGCCTCCCTGGCCGGATGGCGGCCGAACTGTTGCTGCTGGACGGCTTTCGGGTCACCTACCTCGGCGCGCCGCTGTCGGCCGCCCACCTCGCCCGCGTGCTTGCGGATCTGGACGCCGACGTCGTCGCCGTCAGCTGCACCCGGGTCGCCAACCTGCCGGGCGCGGCCCGATCGCTCGCGGCGGCCCGTGCGCTCGGGTTCGACACGGCGGTCGGTGGCGGCGCCATCGCAGGGGATCGGCGCCGAGCGGCGACCCTCGGCGCAACGGTGTGGCTCGAGCTTGGCGAGGGTGTGCGCCCGCTGCCGCGTGCCGGATCGATCGACCTCGTGACCTGGGAACCGCTGGAGATGGCTGCGGTCACGCTCGCCGCCACGACGGTGGCGACGCTCTCGGCCCGCGGACTGATCGACGCCGACGCATTCCGTCGCGAGGAGGCGCAGGCCGCCGTGGAGGACGGGGTACGCGTCGTGGCGGCCGCCGGGATGGTCGGCGAGCCAAACCTCGTCGACGAGCATGCCGGCTGGATGACCAAGATGTTCGCCGCCCATGGCTACCCGCCGGCCCTCGTGCCGGCGATCTGGGAAGTGCTCGCCCGGGCGGGTGAGCGTGCCGGGCAAGCGGTTTCGGGGTTGTTCGCCCGGGGTGCGGTCGCCGCCCTCGGCTCGCCGAGCTGATCAGCCGTCAGCCTGCTCCTGGGCGACCTGGCGCCGCACCTCGTCCATGTCGAGCGAACGGACCTGACGGATCAGGTCGTCGAGCGCATGGCGGGGCAGGGCGCCGGGCTGCGCATAGAGCAGGATCTGCTCGCGGAAGACCATGAGCGTCGGGATCGAGGAGATACCGATCTGGGCGGCGAGCTGCTGTTCGGCCTCGGTGTCGACCTTGGCGAACACGAGATCCGGGTTGTCGACAGCGGCGGCCTCGAATATCGGAGCGAAGCTACGGCAGGGCCCGCACCAACTGGCCCAGAAATCGACCAGGACCACGTCGTTCGAAGCGATCGTAGGCTCGAACTCTGTGGTGGACAGCGTGCGTGCGGCGGCCATCGTCGCCTCCTCGTGGTCGTGCCTCGTCGCCTCGGCATCCGGACCAACAAACGGCCCGGACGCTCTATTCCCCCGGGGGTATCCGCTCAGCGCTCGGCGAGCCAGGTCGCCGAGCCCCCGAGCGGCCCGTCGGCGCGCACGAGCCCTCGCCGGCGCAGCGACAGCAGGTGGGCGAGCACGGACCGGCCCGCAGCCTTGTGGAGCTTTTCGTCGACGCCGACGTACAACAGGGCGACGATCGCCTTCACGTCGCTGACTCCGCAGCGCACGGCCTCGAGCACTTGCGCGTCGCGCGCACGGCGATGCTCGACGAGTTCCCCCACGAGGCGGACGGGATCGGCGATCGCAGGTCCGTGCGTCGGCCGGTAGGTCGTCTCCGGGCGGGCGCGAACCTTGTCGAGACTCCGGAAGTAGGCGTCGATGTCGCCAGCCGGTGGCGCGATGACCGTGGTCGACCATCCCATGACGTGGTCGCCGGAGAACAGCGTCGACTCCTCCCGCAGGGCGAAGCAGAGATGGTTGGCGATGTGACCCGGCGTCTCGACCGCCTCGACCGTCCACCCTGGGCCGGTGACGACATCGCCATCACCGAGCTGGTCTTGCGGTGTGTGGGCGGAGTCCCACGGCTCCTCGGTGCTCACCTCGGACTCCTCTGCGGTCTCGACGAGACCACCGTCGTCCGTTGGGTGCGGCGCGCAGCCGACGATCGGCGCCCCGGTCCGTTCGGCCACCAGGCGCGCTCCGGGGGAGTGGTCCCGGTGGGTGTGGGTGACGAGCACGCAGGCCACCTCCTCGCCCCGCAGCCCGTCGAGCAGCGCATCGAGGTGGGCGGCGGTGTCGGGCCCCGGATCGATCACGGCGACCCGGCCGTGGCCGACCACGTACGTCCCAGTGCCGCGGAACGTGAACGGTCCGGGGTTCTCTGCGACGATCCGGCGCACGAGCGGGCTGACCGCTTCGAGCACGCCGTAGGGGACGTCGAAGTCTCGGTCGAAGCGGGGAGCCATCCGGCCATGCTGCCCCGGCCGGGTCGTGCGGAGCCAGACTCGGGTGATGGATCGACCGCCATTGCCGCTGCGACCGTTCGGGAAGACCTTCGGTGCCGAGGCGAGCCGCGAGCCTCGGCTGCTCGCCGGTCGGGATTCGCGGGCCAAGGAGTTCGCTCGTGTCCTGCGTATTTCGCGTGAGTTCGTCGACGGGTTTCGGGCCCTGCACTTCGTGGGGCCGTGTGTCACGTTCTTCGGATCGGCTCGTTTCGGGGAGGACACGCCGTACTACGTGGCCGCGCGGGCGCTCGCGGCCGAGGTGGCCCGCACCGGCTTCAACGTCGTGACCGGGGGCGGGCCGGGTCTCATGGAGGCCGCCAACCGGGGTGCCAGGGACGTCGGGGGCTATTCGATCGGGGCGACGATCGACATCGCGTCCGAGGAGAAGACGAACCCCTTCCTCGACAAGGTCGTCCGCTTCCACTACTTCTTCGCCCGCAAGGTGATCCTCGTCAAGTACTCCTACGGCTTCGTGCTCCTGCCCGGCGGGTACGGCACGCTCGACGAGCTGTTCGAGGCATTGACGTTGATGCAGACCGGGCGGATCCACGATTTCCCCGTCGTGCTGTTCGGCGAGGACTACTGGGGCGGTTTGCTCGACTGGGTGACGGGCACGCTGTGCGAGCGCGGCGCCATCTCGCGCCCCGACGTCGACCGGCTCATCGTCACCGACGACGTCGACCGGGTGGTGGACGTGCTCGCCCACGCCGGTGAACGCCTGAAGCTGCCCGGCATCCGCCGGTGACCCCACGGGAGGGCCGGCTGCACCCGTATCCTCCGGGTCGATGGTCGAGCGCCCGCCTGCCGGAACGATTCCCGACACCCCGGGCTCGTATCAGTTCAAGGACGCCGAGGGACGGGTGATCTACGTCGGCAAGGCGTCCAGCCTGCGCCAACGCCTGTCGAACTACTTCCAGGACCCGAGGAATCTCCATCCGCGCACGGCGACCATGGTGGCCACGGCGGTCTCGGTCGAGTGGATCGAGGTGCGCAACGAGGTCGAGGCGCTCATGCTCGAGTACAGCCTGATCAAGCAGCACCGGCCGCGCTTCAACGTCCGGCTGCGCGACGACAAGAGCTACCCGTTCCTGGCCGTCACGCTCGACGAGGAGTGGCCTCGGGCAATGGTGGTGCGGGGCCGCAAGCGCAAGGGGGTCCGGTACTTCGGGCCGTACGCCCACGCCTACGCGATCCGGGAGACACTCGATCTGCTGGTGCGCTCGTTCCCGGTGCGTACGTGCGGTCCGTCGAAGTTCCGTGAGCACGAGCGGCTCGGTCGGCCGTGCCTTCTGTTCCACATCGAGAAGTGTTCGGGCCCCTGCGTCGGAGAGATCGACCAAGGGGGCTACGCCGGGTTGGTTGCCGAACTCGTCGACTTCCTCGACGGCGAGACCGACCCGATCATCGGGCGGCTCGAGCAGGAGATGAAGGCGGCGGCCGGCGCGCTCGAGTTCGAGCGTGCGGCGCGCCTGCGGGATCGTCTGGCTGCGGTGCAGCGTGCTGTCGAGCGTCAGCAGATGGTGGGGGAGCGCTCCGAGGATCTCGACATCGTCGGCATCGCCGACGACGAGCTCGAAGCGGCAGTGCAGGTGTTCTTCGTGCGCAAGGGTCGGGTGGTGGGCCGCAAGGGGTTCGTGCTCGACAAGGTGGAAGCCCTCGACGACGCCGAACTCGTGGCTCGGGTGCTTGAGGCCCTCTACGGTGACGAGCCCCCGCTCGGCGTACCAAAGCAGGTGCTCGTCCCCGTCGAACCGCAGGCGCTCGCGGTATACGAGGAGTGGCTCGCCGGGCAACGCGGCTCGAAGGTGCAGGTACGCGTGCCCCAACGGGGGGACAAACGCGATCTGCACGAGACGGTGACCCGGAACGCGAAGGAGGAGTTCACACGCCACAAGCTGCGCCGGGCCGCCGACCACAACAGCCGGGCCCGGGCGCTCAACGAACTCCAGGACGCGCTCGGTCTGCCGGAAGCCCCGCTGCGCATCGAGTGCTACGACATGGCGCATCTCCACGGCACCGACTACGTGGGCTCGATGGTCGTGTTCGAGGACGGCCTGCCGCGCAAGAGCGAGTACCGGAGGTTCAAGGTGCGCACCGTCGCCGGCAACGACGACTTCGCCGCCATGGAGGAGGTCCTGACCCGCCGACTCACGGCGTACCTCGAGGAGCGAGACCGCGATCCGGGCGACCGTCCGGGCCGCTTCGCCTATCCGCCACAGCTTCTCGTCGTCGACGGTGGGAAAGGGCAGCTCGGGGTGGCGGAGCGGGTGGTGCGCGAGCTCGGACTCGACGACGAGATCCCGCTCGCATCGCTGGCCAAGCGGTTCGAGGAGGTCTACGTGCCCGGTCGGCTCGACCCGGTCCCGGTGCCCCGCCAGTCCGAGGCGCTGTTCCTGCTGCAGCGTCTGCGCGACGAAGCCCACCGATTCGCCAACTCGTTCCACGCTGAGTTGCGCAACAAGCGGATGACGGTCAGCGCCTTGGACGGGATCGCCGGGCTCGGCCCGACGCGCCAGAAGCGACTGTTGAAGGAGTTGGGTGGGATTACGAAGGTTCGGGCAGCAAGTCGGGACGACCTGCGGGCGCTTCCCTGGTTGCCCGACGCGGTGGCCGACGCCGTGTTCGCAAAGCTCCACGGAGGCGTGACGTGACCGACGACGATCTGTGGGAGCAGCACGCCGACTGGTGGCAGGAAGGCTTCACCGACGGCGCCGATCCCGAGTACACCGAGCAGATCCTCCCGCTCGCTGCCGCCGGGCTCGCCGGTGCCAGGGACGTGCTCGATGTCGGGTGCGGGGAAGGCCAGATCGCACGCCTCGCCGTCGAACAGGGCGCTACCCGCGTGATCGGTGTGGATCCGACGCGGGCCCAGCTCGTCGTGGCGACGGGCCGGGCGGGAGGGCCTAGCTACGCCCGAGCCGGGGCGAGCGCGCTGCCCTTCGGCGACGCCACGTTCGACGCCGTCGTCGCATGCCTGGTGTTCGAACACATCCGCGACGTCGACTCGGCGATCGCCGAAGTGGCGCGGGTGCTCCGCCCGGGGGGGCGGTTCCTGTTTTTCTTGAACCACCCACTGCTGCAGACGCCGAACTCGGGTTGGATCGACGACCAGATCCTCGACCCACCCGAGCAGTACTGGCGCATCGGGCCGTATCTCGTCGAGGACGAGTCCCTGCAGGAGGTGGAGAAAGGGGTGTTCATCCCGTTCATCCACCGGCCGCTCAGCCGCTATGTCAACGCCATGGCGGTCAACGGTCTCGTGATCGAACGGATGGAGGAACCCGCCCCGCCGCCGGGGTTCCTCGCCCGCGCCGACGAGTACGCCGAGGCCGCGTCGATCCCGCGTCTGCTGTTGCTGAACGCCCGGCGAACCTTGGGCGAACTCGGGCGCGACGCCGGATGATCGCCACCTACGATCCGTCCCGATGACCGAGATCCTGGTGATCACGGGGCTCTCGGGGGCGGGCCGCTCCCAGTCTGCAGATGCCCTCGAAGACCTCGGCTGGTTCGTCATCGACAATCTCCCGACCGAACTGATGGAGAAGGTCGCCGAACTGGCGAACGCCCCGGGGTCGAGAATCGACCGTCTGGCCCTCGTCGTGGGCACCGGGCCCCACACGGCTGATGTCACGGCTGTCGTGAGCCGGCTGCGGTCGGCGGGCCACAGCCTGCGCATCCTGTTCCTTGACGCCTCCGACGGCATGCTCGTGCAGCGATATGGCGCAAGCCGGCGTCGGCACCCCCTCGCCGGTGACGACGATGCCGGGACGCTCGAGGCGATCGGGCGGGAGCGTCGGCGGCTGGAGACCTTGAAGAACGAGGCGGACCTCGTCGTCGACACCACGAACCTGTCGATCCACCAGCTCAAGTCCCGGCTGGTGGAGGTGTTCGCACCGGACCAATTGGCGCGTGGCCCACAGGTGCGCTTTTTGTCGTTCGGGTTCAAGCACGGCCTGCCGCTCGACGCAGACATGGTGTTGGACTGCCGGTTCCTCCCGAACCCGTACTGGGTCGATCGGCTCCGTGACCGGACGGGGCTCGAGCCCGACGTGCGGGAATACGTGATGCACCAGGCGGTCACCGAGGAGTTCCTCGATCGCACCGTGGAACTACTCGGGGTGCTGATGCCGGCCTACGCCGCCGAGGGCCGGGCCTATCTGACCGTGGCCGTCGGCTGTACCGGGGGGCAACACCGTTCGGTCGTCGTCGCCGAGGACCTTGCTCGACGGATGCGGCACCGGGGTGCGGTGCCCACCGTGGCGCATCGCGAGCTCAGCCGGTCCTGAGCGGGGAGTCGCTGGCTCCTGGTTCGCCGGGATCGTCTCGCTAGGGTTCGCCGGACGGCGCGCTTCGACAGCCTTTCGGGAAAGGACCCCCAATGACGGTACGAGTGGGCATCAACGGCTTCGGCCGGATCGGCCGGAACTTCTTCCGGGCTGCGAAGAAGGCCGGCGCGGACATCGACTTCGTCGCCGTGAACGACCTCGGCGACCTGGCGACCATGGCCCACCTGCTGAAGTACGACACGGTCCTGGGCACGCTGCCGGCGAACGTGAAGGTCGCCGGGGATGGGATCTCGGTGGACGGCGACGTGCTCAAGGTGCTGCAGGTCCGCGACCCGAAGACGCTGCCGTGGGGGGATCTCGGCGTTGACGTCGTTGTCGAGTCGACCGGGATCTTCACCGATCGTGACAAGGCAGCGATGCACCTCGACGCCGGCGCCCCGTACGTGATCGTGTCGGCCCCGTCGGCCGGTGCAGACGCCACGTTCGTCTACGGCGTCAACCACAACGACTTTGACCCGAAGGTCCACAAGGTCGTGTCGAACGCTTCGTGCACGACGAACTGCTTCGTGCCGCTGGTGAAGGTGCTCGACGACGCATTCGGCATCGATCAGGGGCTGATGACGACGGTGCACGCCTACACCGGCGACCAGCAGTTGGTCGACGGCCCACACAAGGACCTGCGTCGGGCTCGCGCGGCGGCGATGAACATCACGCCCACCTCGACCGGAGCGGCGCGGGCCACGAGCCTCGTGCTGTCGGCGATGAAGGGAAAGCTCGACGGCACCGCCCTGCGGGTGCCGGTGCCGGACGGGTCGGTGACCGACCTCGTCGCAGTGCTGAAGACCGAGGCGACCGTTGCCCAGATCAATGCCGCGTTCAAGACCGCTGCGTCGAAGGGGGCGCTCAAGGGCGTCCTGCGCTACTGCGACGAGCCGATCGTGTCGTCGGACATCGTCGGCGATCCCCACAGCTGCATCTTCGACTCGGACCTCACCATGTCGATGGGCAAGCTCGTGAAGGTGCTCGGGTGGTACGACAACGAGTGGGGCTACTCCAACCGGCTCGTCGATCTCACCGTGCACATCGGACGCAAGACGGCGAAGCGGTCCCGCAACGCGAAGAAGGCGTGATGGGAGAGCGGCTCCCGGTCTTGGAGGACCTGCCGCCGCTCGCCGGCAAGCGGGTGCTCGTCCGGACCGATTTCAACGTCCCGATGGATGGGCCTGACGACGCCCGCATGATCACGGACGACTTCCGCATACGTGCCGCCCTGCCGACGATCGAGTGGTTGGTCGCGCAGGGGGCGCACGTAACGTGCTGCAGCCACCTCGGCCGGCCCAAGGGCAAGCCGACCCCGAAGTACTCGATGGCGCCCGTGCGCGCCCGCCTCGCCGAGCTGGCCCCCGGGGTGGACCTGCTCGAGAACCTCCGCTTCGATGCCGGGGAGGAGGGCAACGACCCGGCGTTCGTCGCACGCCTCGTCGCAGGGATGGACGCGTACGTCGACGATGCGTTCGGTGCCGCCCATCGGGCGCACGCCTCCATCGTCGGCCCTCCGGCGACGCTGCCGTCGGCGGCGGGTCGCCTGCTGGCCCGTGAGGTCGAGGTGCTGCTCGGCCTGCGCAACGCACCCCGGCGCCCATTCGTCGCGGTGCTGGGCGGGGCCAAGGTGTCCGACAAGCTCGGGGTGATCGAGGCGTTGCTCGGGGTGGTCGATGCGCTCGTCATCGGCGGCGGGATGTGTTTCACCTTCCTCGCCGCCCAGGGTTACCCGGTGGGCGACTCGATCTGCGAGCGCGACCAGCTCGACGTGGCCCGGCGCCTGCTCGCGTCGGGCAAGCCGATCCACCTCCCATCCGACGTCGTCGGCGTCGATGCCGAGGGCCAGGTGCAGACCTGGGGGATCCACCTGCCCGAGGGGGCCAAGGGGTTCGACATCGGCCCCGGCTCGGCGGCGGCGTTTGCCGACGTGGTCATGGACGCCCGCACCGTGTTCTGGAACGGGCCTATGGGGATGTTCGAGGACGACCGCTTCGCCCGCGGGACCCAGGCGCTGGCCCAGGCGATGGCCGACACCAAGGCCTTCACGGTCGTCGGTGGTGGGGATTCGGCTGCTGCGCTCGCCCAGTTCGGTCTCGATGACCAGGTTTCGCACGTATCGACGGGCGGCGGCGCGTCGCTCGAGCTCCTCGAGCTCGGCGACCTGCCGGGCCTGGCCGCACTCCG
>JBEIFW010000064.1:0-17243 GCA_040382215.1 Acidimicrobiales bacterium | reverse complement strand
GGGCCACGGTCGAGGGGGTGGGCCGGCACGGCAAGGTGCTGCTGGTGTTCCTCGACAGCGGGACGGTGCTCGGGCTGCGGTTCGGGATGACCGGCCGGTTGGTCGTCGACGGCCGGGCTCCGATCGAGGCGCTCGAATACGGTCCGGCGATCGAACGACCGGAGTGGGACCGGTTGTCGATCGAGTTCGCCGAGGGCGGGTCGTTGCGCCTGAACGATCCTCGCCGGCTCGGTGGGGTAGAGCTCGATCCCGAGCTGCGCCAGCTCGGGCCCGACGCCTGGGGGCTCGGGCTGAGTGCCCTGCGCCGGGCGCTGGCGGGCACTGCGTCGCCGGTGAAGGCGGTGCTGCTCGACCAATCCCGCATCGCCGGGCTCGGCAACCTGCTCACCGACGAGATCCTGTGGCGTGTCGGTCTCGATCCGGCACGCCCGGCCGGCGGGCTCACCGAGGCCGAGGTGCGGCGACTGCAGCGTGCGATCCGAACGACGCTGCCGCAGCTACACGTCCAGGGCGGGTCGCACACGGGTGTGCTGCAAGCGGAACGGCACGACGGTGGTCGCTGCCCACGCGACGGCGCCGTTCTGGTGCGGCGCATGATCGCAGGTCGCACGACGAGGTCGTGTCCCGTGCATCAGCGGTGAGGTGCGCGAGACTCGCGAACCGTGATCGGCCTGGCGCGCGAGTTCGGCCGCCAGACCTCGACCAGCGTGGCCGAGGCCGCCGGCCAGGTCGGCGATGCGGATTCCACTCGGGCGGTCAACCACATCGTTCTCGTGCTGTTCGCGCTGTCGCTCGGGCTGATCGCCATCGGGTGGTGGTACGCCCGTGCGACCCGACCGGTCGAACGACCGCTCGAGGGACTGTCGTTGATGAGCCGCGCCTCGTTCCGCCGGGGGTCGGCCGCTCGCCGATCGACGCGCCTCGACCGTGTGTCGAAGCGCCGGCTGGGGATCGACGAAACCCTCGTGCCCGACGAACGGCTCGATCGGCCGGTGGCCCCGGGCTCACCACCCGACGACACCGTCGCCCTGGCCGCACCGGAGCCGTGGGACGCACCGACGGTGGTGACCGGCAGCGAGGACGACGGTGGTGACCGGTTACCCTCGCCGGCATGGCCGACACCCTCGACGTCGACGCAATGCTCCAGCGTTTCCGGGACCGTGCCGCCGCCGTGAAGGCCCGCCCGTTGCCTCCGGTGGCCGGAGCAGAACGCCAGCACTTCCTCCGGCAGGCGCAGTTGGACTTCCAGGATTTCGCCATCCTCGGCGACGCCACGGGCACGATCGAGGACGGGATCCTCGTGCTGCGTCTGGACCTTCGCCCGCCGTCGGCGAGAACGGGTGGCTGAGCCGTCCCACCGGGCGCTGGCCGGCGCGTGCCTGGCCATCGTGTGCTGGGGGATCGGGCCGCTTGCGATCCACGCCATTGCGGCGCCGACGGCGCTGGTTGCGTGGTGGCGGATGGCCATCGGGGCGGTGGTCACCACGGCGCTCTCAGCGCGTTTCGCCCGGCGCCCCAGCGGGGGCGACCTTCGGGCGGCGGCGCTCGCCGGGGTCTTGTTCGGCACCTCCCTGCTCGCCGGCTGGCAGTCGCTGCGCGACACCTCGATCGCCAATGCGCAGTTGATCCCGTCGTTGCAGCCCATCGTGATCCTCCTCGTCGCGGGCCGGCTGTTCGGCGAGCGGGTCACCGGGCGAGCGGTCGCATGGGGCGTGCTCGGCGTGGCCGGGGTGGTGGTGTTCGTACTCGGCTCGGGCAACACCGGGGGAGCGTCGTTGCGGGGCGACCTGTGGGCCGTGGGGAACCTGACGTTGTGGACCGGGTACTTCCTCGAGATGAAGCGCCTGCGGACCCGGGGGATGGACACCCTGCCCCTGCTCGCGGGCGTGATGGTGGTGGGCACGGTTGCGCTGACGCCGTTCGTGCTGGTGGCCGAAGGAGGGATCCCTCCGCTCAACGGCTGGGACTGGCTCGGGGTGCTGTTCGTCGTGTTCGTGCCTGGGGTTACCGGCCATGGGCTCACCACCTACGCCCAGGCCCACGTGGAGGTGTCGGTGCTGTCGCTGCTCGGCCTCGGGACGCCGGTCATCTCTGCTGCGGGAGCGTGGATCGTGTACGACCAGCCGTTGGGGCTGGTGCAGTTGGCCGCCGGAGTGGTCGTACTGGTCGGTCTGGCCGGCGTGGTGATGGAACGTCGCGCCCGGTCGGTTGGGCACAGCGATGAGAGCTTGGTAGTCTCATAACCCGCACGCGGACGTGGCTCAGCTGGTAGAGCATCACCTTGCCAAGGTGAGGGTCGCGGGTTCGAATCCCGTCGTCCGCTCCACAAACCCCCAGGCCACAGGCTTCGGGACCCGAACTTGACCCTTCATCGGGCGGTTGCGTTACCTCGCGTGGGACGTGGTCCTCCAAGCCCGGTGGCGCGAAATACCTGGTGCGCAGGTCGGGAAACCGACGGACAGCATCACGAGGGCCGGCAACCGGCGGCGTGGTCGGACCGGCGTCACCACCGAGGCCTCGGGACCGGTGCGGCCCTGCATCCGCTCGACCAGCACCGCTCGGCGGCGCAGCGATGAAGCGATGCCTCGGTCTGCCTCTCGGTGTCCGCCCGAGCGGCGGTAGGGTCGAAACGCAGGAATGGAGCAGCGGTTGACAAAGAACTCGGTGTACCGGCACACGCGCACGGGCATCCTCGCAGTGCAGGCGGTGGAGGCCCCCGAGGTGGTCACCTCCAGCTGGATCGACGAGCAGCTCGAGGCAACCTACGAGCGCCTCGGGGTCCGGGGTGGGCTCCTTGCGAGCCTGGCCGGGATCATCGAACGGCGCTGGTGGCCCGAAGGCGTGACCTTCGATCAGGCCGCAGCCATGGCCGGCCGGGCCGCCATCGAGGCCTCGGGCGTCGACCCGGCCCGCATCGGCATGCTGATCTCCACCTCGGTGTGCAAGCACCACCTCGAGCCGTCGGTGGCCTGCGCCGTGCACCATCACCTCGGCCTTCCCCCGTCCTGCACGAACTTCGACCTGGCCAACGCCTGCCTCGGCTTCGTCAATGCGATCCACATCGCCGCCACCGCGATCGACGCAGGCCTCATCGAGTACGCGCTCGTCGTGGACGGCGAGGGCAGCCGCTACACGCAACTGGCGACCATCGCACGACTGCAGCGCGAGTCGGCCACCGTCATCGATCTGTTCGACGAGTTCGCCTCGCTCACCCTCGGCTCCGGCGCGGCCGCCATGGTGCTCGGCAACCTCGAACGGCATCCCGAGGCACACCGGGTGGTGGGCGGCGTCACCCGCGCCGGCACCGAGCACCACACGCTCTGTGTCGGTGATCTCGACCGCATGACCACCGACACCAAACGGCTCCTCGAAGCCGGGCTCGACCTTGCGCAGGCCGCCTGGAACGACGCGATGGACGACTTCGACTGGGCCTCCGGGATGGATAGCTACGTGGTGCACCAGGTCAGCTCGGTGCACACGTCGCTCATCTGCGAGCGCCTCGGCATCGATCCCGCACGCGTACCGCTCACCTACCCGCAGTACGGCAACGTGGGCCCGGCCGCGATACCCATCACGCTCGCCGGGCTCGCACCGCAACTGCACCCCGGCCAGCGGATCCTGTGCATGGGCATCGGGTCCGGCCTGAACACCAGCTTCACCGAGCTCGTCTGGTGATGCGGGCCGGACCCGCTCGGCCCTCCGCAGCGCAGTGGCGCTCCTGGGGAATCGACCCGGCGTGGTCCCGCACGATCACCGTCGGGGGCGTCTCCTGGCACGCCCTCGACAACAGCCCGCCCCAGCCGGTCGGCACCGTCGTGTGCGTACACGGCAATCCCACCTGGTCGTACCTGTGGCGCAACCTGATCGAGCGACTCGGCCGTACCCATCGGGTCATCGCGCTCGACCAACCCGGAATGGGCTACAGCGACCGCACGGACGCACGTCCCTACGTGCAGCGGGTTCGTGATCTCGCCGCGGCCGTGGACGCACTCCACCTCGACGAGCCGTTCACCCTCGTCGGCCACGACTGGGGCGGCGCCATCGCCATGGGCTTCGCCGTTGCACACCCTGGACGGCTCTCGGGCCTGGTGTTGTGCAACACCGGGATCGCCGTTCCCGAGGACCGCGCCGCACCACGCCTGATCCGGCTGGCCGCCGCCGGTCCGCTCACCGATCTCACGTGCCGCCGCACGCCAGCATTCGTCGAGGGCACCATTGCGCTGTCCCGCCGGCGCCTGGCGCAACCGGTCCGGGCGGCGCTCCGGGCGCCGTACCGCTCGGCGGCCGACCGGTCGGCCATCGCCGGGTTCGTCGACGACATCCCCTTCGACCCCCGCCATCCGTCGGGCGCCGCCCTCGCCGAAGTGGCCGATGCGCTGCGCACCTTCCGGCGCCCGGTCCTCGTCGTGTGGGGCGCCGACGATCCGGTGTTCGACGACTCCTTCGCGCTCGACCTCGCGCAGCGTCTTCCCCACGCGCGGCTCCACCGCTTCGCCGACACCGGACATCTGAGCCCCCTCGAGGCTGACGTCGCCGGGGTGGTCGACACGTGGCTTCGCACCGGGCTCGACGAGCCGACAGCGGCCGAGCCTGCCGGCGACGGCTACGTGCCTACCTGGGCGGCGCTCGCCGAGCGCGCCGATACACCGGCAACGGCCGGGGACGTCGCCTTTGTCGACGGCCGAACCGGCGGGCGCACCACCTTCGCCGAGCTGCACCGCCGCGTGGAGGCGATCGCGCGCGGACTGGCCGACGCAGGACTCGTGCCCGGTGATCGCGTCGCCATGCTCACCCCGCCCGGCATCGACCTGCTGGCCGCCGTGTACGGCGTATGGCGTGCCGGTGGCGTCACGGTCATCGCCGACCGCGGCCTCGGGCTTCGCGGCCTGCGAGCCGCGGTGCGCGGCGCACGACCGGCCTGGGTCATTGGCCCGCCTGCCGCGATCGCAGCGTCGCGCCTGCTGCGCTGGACCCCGGGGGCGCGCCGCATCACGGTCGGTTTGCGACGGGCCCCGGGCTCGGTGGCCTGCCTCGACGAGCTCGAGCGCAGCACCGGCGCCCTGCCACCCGAACCCACCCGCGAGCAGCCCGCCGCGGTCCTCTACACCTCGGGTGCGACCGGTCCTGCGAAGGGTGTTCGCTACCGGCACGGCCAGCTCGCAGCCCAGCGCGACGCCCTCGCCGCCACGTACGGCATCACCGCCGGGGATCGCCTCGTCGCGGCCTTCGCCCCGTTCGCGCTCTATGGGCCAGCACTCGGGATCACCTCCACCATCCCCGACGTGGACGTCACCACGCCGGGTGCGCTCACCGCCGACGCCTTCGGTGCCGCCTGCGCATCGATCGGCGCCACGATCGCCTTCGCCTCACCTGCTGCGCTGGCGAACGTGCTGCGCACCGGCGCGACCGCGCCCGACCCGCGCGCGACCGGCCTGCGGCTCGTGCTGTCGGCCGGCGCCCCGGTGCCGGTCGCAACGCTTCGACAGGTGGCACAACGCCATCCCGGCGCCGAGGCGCACACGCCATACGGGATGACCGAGTGCCTGCCCGTCGCCGACATCTCCCTCGACGAGATCGACCAGGCCGGGCTCGGCCGTGGGGTCTGCGTCGGCCACCCGGTGTGCGGAGCGCACGTGATGATCGCGGCGCTCGAGTTCGACGCCGCCGCCACCGTCATCGAGCTGACACCAGGCTCCACCGGCGAGGTGCTCGTGCGGGCGCCGTGGCTGTCCGACGGCTACGACCGGCGCTGGCGCACCGAGCGCGACGCTCGACCGACGGACTCGACGGGGACCATGTGGCACCGTACGGGCGACGTCGGACACCTCGACACCGAAGGCCGGCTCTGGATCGAGGGACGCTCCGTGCACGTCGTGCACACGGTGCACGGCCCGGTCACACCGGTACCGGTGGAGGTGGCCGTCGAGGCCCTTGCGGGCATCGAACGCGTTGCCGCCGTGGGCGTCGGGCCCGTCGGATGCCAGCAGCTCGTTGTAGTGGTCGTCGCCCCGGGCGAGGCGTCGCTCGCCCCTGCCGACGTCACCGCGGAGGTACGCGCCGCCGTGCACTGGGCACCGGTGGCCGCTGTGCTCACCGCACCGTCGTTGCCGGTGGACATCCGCCACAACACCAAGATCGACCGGGCCGCGGTGGCGGCGTGGGCCACGGCGGTGCTGGCGGGCCAGTCGGCCAAGGTGACGTGGTGAGCACGAGGCGGGTGCTGCTCACGGGCGGCTCGAGCCTGCTCGTGCGCAGGACTGCCGAGGAGCTCGACCGGCGAGGCGATCAGGTGGTGCTGCTGCAACGCCGCCGGGCCGACATCGACGTGGACCAGGTGCTCGGCGACGTGCGCGACCACAACGTCGTCGAGCAGGCGCTCACCGGGTGCGATGCCGTGATCCACGCCGCCGCCAAGGTCGGGGTCACCGGCCGGTGGGACGACTACCGCAGCATCAACATCGACGGCACCACGGTCGTACTCGACGCTGCACGACGCGCCGGGATCGCCAGCATCGTCCACGTCTCCACCCCGTCGGTGGCGCACTCGGGATCTTCCGTGGTGGGCGCGATCGCCGAGCCACCGGTTACGGGCCGCCCGGTCTCGGGACGCGTCGGGTCGTTCTACGCCGAATCGAAGGCTCGGGCCGAGCGCCTCGCCCTCGCCGCAGCGGACGAACGCCTGGCCGTGGTGGCCATCCGGCCTCACCTCGTGTGGGGCCCCGGTGACACGCAGCTGATTGGGCGGATCGTCGAACGCGCCCGCAGCGGACGCCTGGCACTCGTCGGTGGCGGCACGGCCCTCGTCGACACCACCTACGTCGACAACGCCGCATCTGCGCTCGTTGCGGCACTCGATGCTGCCTATCCGGGATCGCGCTGCTCGGGCCGTGCCTACGTGATCGCCAACGGCGAGCCCCGTCCCGTGCGCGAACTGGTGGAGGCGATCCTGCGGGCCGCTGGTGTCGATGCCCGTCCCAGACGGGTACCACTACCGGTCGCCGCACTCGCCGGGTCGCTCACCGAACGGGTGTGGTCGTTCCGGCGCACCGACACCGAACCACCCCTCACCCGGTTCCTCGCCGAGCAGCTCGGCACCGCCCACTGGTTCGATCCCCGCCCGGCCTGCGACGACCTGGGCTGGTCACCGTCGGTCACCCTCGACGAGGGGTTCGCGGCGCTCGGCCGCTGGTTCGCGTCCCGACACTGACACGGTGGCTGCGAGGCCAACCCCCAGCGCGGTCTCGATGCACGCCAGCGTGCGGCCGCCCGGGAGCTCGGCGGTGACGCCGCCGACGCGTGGTGCCCGAGGTACTTCTCGACCAGGCCGCGACCCTTCGATGCCGAGATGACGAAGGTGTTCCCGGGATATTGGTAGATGGCCCGCTCGTCGTACACAAACACGTTGTCGTGCCGATCGAACTCCTGGAACTGGATGTCTTTGAAGAACAGCCGCACGTCGTCGTAGACCGCGCCGAACTGGTCCGGGGTGATCCACACGTCGGCCTTGGAGTTGGTGTCCTCCGCCGTCATGTTCTGCCGCCAGAGCGCGTGGTTCCGGGGCACCCGCGACTCGACCACGCCCGGGTAGCTGCACATCTCGATCACGATCACCCCGCCGGGCTTCAGACACCGAGCCATCGAGCGCAGGATGTTGATCCTGGTCTGACGCATGCTGACGTGCTGCATGGTGATGAACGACATCACGAGGTCGTAGCTCTCCTCGGGGGCGTCGCCGCAGTCGTCCCCGCCGGTCAACCAAAATCTCGAGTGCTCCAGACGGGCGTTCGAGCGCGCGTACTGGATCATGCCCTCGCTGATGTCGACACCGTCCACCTTCGAGAACCCGAGTTCGTAACTGGCCTCGACCAACCGGCCGACCCCGCAACCGAAGTCGAGGATCCGCATGTCGTAATCCACGTCGAACCCGTACGGCCGGCGACGCAGGAACTCGTTCAGCGCCCAACTCACCTGAACCGGGGCTTCGGCGGCGAGGCCCTCGTAGTCCGGGCCCACCAACGCCTCCGCAGCACTGCGAGACGTCGCGTGCCGGTTGTACACCGAGCGCTGCAACCCTGCGTACAGGGCGACAGCGTCACTCATCTCGTCTCCACGTCCCCGTGCCCGCCTCGCTGCGCCCGATGCGGCGAGGAACCGTTACCGGTGAAACGGTCGGCGGCGAAGAGCCGAACTTGAGCCTCGTGTCTCGGTCGACGGGTCGGTGGGATCGTCGAGCGCTCGATCAGCTCCGGGCCGGATCCCGGGCACCTCCGCGCTGCACCGGATCTGCACGTGGAGCGCCACTGCGATCACCAGCGAGACGGCACCCATGCCCACGAGCGTGGGGCGCAACCCGATTGCGTCGGCGACTGCGCCGAGCGGGAAGGCAAAGATCCCGAACGCCGACCATCCAAGCATGAGCAGGGACTGGACCCGGCCGTGGAACTCGTCTCTCGAGCGCATCAGCACGACCGAGTTGTTGAGCGCCTGGAACGCAGCATTCCCGGCACCGGCAACCAACACGCCGACGGTGGCCACGGCGATCGACGGGGCGAGCCCGAGAGCGACGACCGACGCGGCGAACAGCGCGGCAACCGCGGCGACCGATCCGTCACCGAGGCGATCGGTACCGATCCGGGCAACGACCAGCGAGACCCCCATCGCACCGACGGCGCTCACCGTGCTGAGCACACCGAGCCAACCCGGGCCCTCGGCGAACACCTCGTCGACGAGCGAAGGAAGAAAGGCCACGTACGGGAACGCCGTCGCCATCATGCCGATCCCCATGAGCACCGGCCACAGCACGGGGGGCTCGCGGCGCACGTAGTGGACCCCGGCGCGAAGCTCGTCCCACGGCGACGCCGTCGGACGGTGTTGCCGCACCGCCCCCGGCGGCAGGCGGAGCGTGAATCCGAAGCTGACCGCGAACAGTGCCACGGTTGCGATGTAGACGGCGTCCGCTCCGAGCCAGCTGATGCCGAGCACGAGACCGGCGAGCGCCGGGCCGACCACGCGGGTGCCGTTCATCGCGAGCTGCGCCAGCAAGATCGCGTTGCCGAGTCGCTCCCGGCCGACGAGTTCATAGGAGAACGCGACCCGTGCCGGTGCCAGAAGGCTGTAGGCGATGCCCTGCACGACCGAGCCGGCGACGAGCATCCAGAACGCCAGCACGTCGGTCACGACGGCGATCGCCACGGCGACGCTCGACCCCAACAGCAGGCCTGACGCCACAACCAGGACCGTCCGTTTGGCGAACCGGTCGGCGGCGACACCTCCGATCGGCGTGAGGAGCAGCATGGGGATGCCCATTGCGAGCAGGGTGATGCCGAGCGCCGCGTTGCGGCCCGTGAGCTCGAACGCGAGATAGCCACGGGCGATGCTCTCCATGGCGATGGCGCTGAACTGAGCGACGCCGGCGAGCCAGAGCCGCCGGAAGGACGCAACGTGGAGCGACTCGAACGTCCGCCCGGACCGGGGTCGACCGCTTCGTGCGTCCGCCCGGCTCATGCCGTGGGGCCGTCGGCAGGGCGTGGTGCCATCTCGGCCAGGAACGTGGTGATGGTCTCGGAAACATCCCGCTCGGCATGCCGGCTCGCTGCGACGACGAGCAGCGTGCCGACCGTCATCACCACCGCCACCAGGACCAGCAGCGACAGCCGAAGGGCATCGGCGTCGTTGATCCCACGCCACTGGAACAGTTCCGACAGCGCTCCGATGAGCACCGGCGCCGCAGCGGCGCCGCAGACCGACAGCGCAAGCCCGAAGCAGCTGAACGCCTGCGAGCGGATGCGGGGTGGGGCCGTAGCGGCAACGACGGCGACCACACCAGGCACGGCGAGCGACGACACCAACGAACTACCCGCCAACAGACCGATGGTGATCGGGGCGACCCCGATGCCGAACGCGAGCGGCCAGCACACTGCGATGACCAGCGCCGCCACGCACCCGACCCGGCACAGGTAGCCGAAGCCCTTCACGAGGTTCCGATCCGCCAGCGGTCCGCCGAACCAGGTTCCGACGAACGTGGCGAGGCCGAGCAGGGCCTGCACGGCCCCAGCCTGTTCGACTTCGAGCCCGAAGGAGCGCTCGAAGTAGGTGGGCAGAAAGAACGCCATGCCGGACAGAGCGAACCCGAACGTGGCATTGGCGAAGATCAGGTACCGCAGACTGCGGATGCGCCAGATCCGCCCGATGCTGCGCCGCAACGTCCAGCGGTCCTCGGGCTCGCGCAGGAACGCAGCCAGCACCGGGTCGGCCCCGACGGCATCGGCGAGATCCGCTTCGCCTCGGCGGGGTTCTCGCAGCACGACGATGGCGACAGCCGCGAACACCAGGCCCGGAACCGCTGCCGCCAGGAAACCCCACCGCCAGCCGGCGAGGGCGATGATCCCACCCCCGACCAGCGCGCCGAGCATCTGACCGGCAGGGTTCGCCGCCCGGTGGTAGCCGAGCACCCGGCCTCGGACGCGGGCCGGATAGGCGTCGGAGAGGATGCTCAGGTGCGTCGGCCCGATCGTGCCCTGGCCGAAACCGAGCAGCGCACGGGTGGCGAAGAGCTGACCGAAGCTCTGGGCGCCGGCCGCCAGCACGCCGGCCGCCCCCCAGATGAACGCCCCGCCACCGAGGATCGTGCGGCGTCGATACCGGTCGGCCCACGTGCCGGCAGGGACGGCGATGAGGCCCGTGATGAAGATCACGGCGGCCGGCAGCAACCCCACGGTCGTGTCGGACAGCGAGAACTCCTCACGGATGTCGTCGAGAGCGACGGCGAGCACGGCCCGGTCGAACTCGTCGATCAGATTGAGCAGGAACAACAGCACGAGGGTGCTCGAGCCGAAGGCTGCAACGCGAAGCTTCGGCCGGCCACGGTCGTGTCCGCTCTCCTCGGCGGCTGCGGCATGGGCCGCCGCCACCGCCAACGTCTCTCGCACGGGTTCATCCGGTCCGGGCCGCACCATCGTCCTCGCTCATTGCCACGACGTGGGCCAACACCGGTCGAATCCTCTCGCGTTTCGGTGACCGCCGTGGCAGCGGAGGCCTGTCGGTTCGCAGTCCGAGGGGTTCGGCGGCCAGTTGCGCACGCGTGGTGCCGGTCACCGCCCGCCCGGTGGTGGGAACTGCGGGTGGAAGAGGGCAACCTGTGGGCGTGCGTTGCGATCTCGTGGTGATCGGTGGCGGTCCGGCCGGTGCCGCTGCGGCCATCCGGGCGGCTCGCGCCGGGCTGTCGGTCGTCGTCTGCGAAAAGGGTCCGTTCGGCCGGGACAAGGTGTGCGGAGACGGTCTGACGCCCCGAGCGGTCGCTGCACTCGACGAACTCGGTATCGACCTGTCACCGGCGCATCGCATCGACGGCCTGCGCATGATTGCCGGGCGTCGCACCCGGGAGCTGCCCTGGCCGGCCCACGGTCGCTACGGCGCCCACGGCGCCGTATGGCCCCGCCGCCGGTTCGATGCCGTCCTCATCGAGGCGGCGATGCAGGCCGGGGCCGACATCCGGTTCTCCACCGAGGCGCTGCCGGTGGTCGACGGCGGCCGCTGCATCGGGATCGACGCCGGGGGGGAGCGGATCACTGCGCCGCTCACGATCCTGGCCACCGGGGCGCCGGGCGCGGCTGCCCGGGTGCTCGGCGCCGAGAAGGTGCCCGAAGAGACCTTCGGCCTCGCCATCCGTTCCTACGCCGAGACCCCCCGCCACGGCGAGCGGCTCATCGAGGCGTGTCTGGGCATGAAGGATGCCGATGGCACCCCGATCCCCGGCTACGGCTGGATGTTCCCGTGCGGCGACGGGACCGTGAACATCGGCGTCGGTGCACTGTCGACGATGAAGGGGTTCAAGTCGATAAACCTCAACCGGCTCATGGACATCTATGCCGGCATCGTTCGAGACACCTGGGACATCGGGCCGTTGCAGGGTAGGCCCCGGGCCTGGCGGCTGCCGATGAGCGTGCAGCGCAGGCACGGGCCGGGCTGGGTGGCCGTCGGTGACGCAGCGGGGCTCGTCAACCCGATGAACGGCGAGGGGATCGACTACGGCCTCGAGTCCGGGATGCTCGCGGCCGACCGGCTGATCGCGGATCCGGCGAGCGCACCCGACACCTACGACCGCCTGGTGGGGGAGCGGTTCGACGCGTTCCTGCGAACGGGCCGCCGGTTCTCGTTCGTGATCGGGCACCCGTGGCTGCTCTCGGCGGGGCTGCGCGTGGCGATCGGCACCCAGACGGCCGCCAACCTCACGCTCGCGGTGATGGGCAACCTCGTCGACGCCGACACCCCGGGTGCCGCCGGGCGGGTCCTGCGGCTCGCCGATCGGACCCTTGCCGTCGCCGACCCGGTCCTGCGCCGCACCCGCGCCGCGGCGTGATCGTGGCCTGACCGCCAGGGTCACCGGCCGATCACGGGCCCCCGGGCGCTACCAGCCGGCGTCGACGAAGGGCTGGAGCGACGTCGCCGCGGCGGCGAGCACCTCGTCGTCCGAGCGGGCGGCCCACGCCCGGGCGGTGTCGCCGCCGAGCACGGCCAGCAGCACCGGCCGGCCGGTGAGCGGGAGCAGGTTGACCCACCACGTGAACGGGGTCCCGGCTTCGGCGACCCGGATCCACACGAGCGCCTCTTGCGTCCAGAACGGCTGGTCGAACCGCAACCACACCTTGTCGAGGAGGCCCATCCCCAACCGTTCGATCGCCGTCGAATGGCCGTCCGGCAAGGGCGGCTCGAACCGGATGCGCCCCTGCTGGAGCACGCCGAGCGGGACCGTCACGACCACCCGGTCGGCCTCGGTGACCCGGCCCGCGGTGTCGGTGAGGCGCAAGCGGTCGGCGGTCCGGGCGATGCTGGCGATCGGCCGGTTCCGCTCGACCCGGACGCCGGCGCCCAGTGCGGCGGCGAGCCCGTCGTAGCCGCCGAGCACGAACACGTCGTCGCCCTCGGACCCCTCCTCGAGCGCCCACCAGGCCGACAGACGCTCCGCCGATTCGGCGTACTCGCCGGCGATCTCGTTGGCCAGCGCGGTCGCGAGGACTTCCGGATCGATCTCGGCCCCGACCCCGCTGTCTCGCAGTGCGTCCGTGATCGAACGGTCCGTGTCCTGCTTGTCGGCCCACGCCACCGCAGCTTCCACGCGCTCCATCGCCGCCCCCACCACGTCCGATCCCGAGGGCCGGCCAGCAGCCCGGGCAAGGAGCGCAGCGTCGTCGTAGTCGAACGGCGTCGTGGCGATCGCAGCACTGCGCAGCAGCGCCGGGAGATCGCTCGCCCCGACGTCGTGGACCCAGGACGCACCGAGGTTGAGCGGCATGTCCCACCCGGCCGGGCGCACCGTGTGGAGCCGGCCCCCGAGGCGGTCACGCGCCTCGAGCACCGTGACAGCGAAACCGTCGTCGAGCAGGCGACGCGCCGCGCTGAGCCCGGCGATGCCGGCCCCGACCACGACGACCCGGTCGCCCGGGCGGGCCCGGTCGGCGACCTCGGCGGCGGCCCGCAGGCCCGAGGTGCGCGCCCCGTGCACGGTGCCGGGATGCTCGCGGCTCGTCGCCTCACCTGCGAAGAACAGCCGGTCGCCGACCGGCGCCGCCAGCGCACGGCGGGTCGCCGGCTCCGCCCCGACGACCATCGCGCTGTACGAGCCCGACGCGAACGGGTCCTTCGACCACGAGGTGCGGACCATCGCGGCGGGCCGAGGAACGCTGCGGCCACTCGGCGTCGGGCGCTCGTCCTGCGGCCCGGAGTCGCCACAACCGGAACCGCCCAGGAGGACTGCCGCACCACTGCCCAGCAATCCGAGCACCACCGACCGTCGCTGCACCTCCGGACGCTACCGCTCGGCTCGGCCGGCGGCATCCAACGTCGCAGGAGCCGTTCACTAGCATCACCACACACCGCAGGGATCCGGGGGATTCGATGACCCTTCCGCCGCCACCGTCGCCATCGCCCGGTCCTACGGCGGGGGGCTCGCTACCGCCCCCGACGACTACGGCACCGCCGCCACCCGTGGGCGCCGCACCGGCGCCGCCGACCAGTGGGTGCGTGAAGGCGTTGCTGATCGGCCTGGCGGTGCTCGGGGTGTTCGCCTTCATCGCAGTGGGGGCGCTCGTGATCGGGGCGAAGTGGCTCAGCGACAACGTCGACGAGGTCATCGGCGGCGACTGCACACTGGTGACGAAGGAACGGGCCTCGCAGCTGTTCGGCCGGGACGTGGACGCGTTGGGGCTCGGTGCAGTCACCGACGCCGTGGTGGGCCTCGCGCTCGACAAGCGGGCACTCGACGGTGAGACGTCGTGCGCCATCAGCGGGAGCAAGGACAGCTTCATCGCCCGCGTCGCTCGCTACACGGGCCCCGACGCAGCGAAGAAGTTCCGGGCCGATCGCGCCCGGGCCAACCCCCAGACCGAGGACCGCGGTGGCGGGCTGTCGGTGACCCGAGAAGGGTGGTTCGGCTACGACGTCAACGGCCTCGGGGACGAGGCGTTCTGCACGACGGTGGACCTCGCCGGGGCGGTCGGGGTGCTCGCACGCCGAGGCGACACGGTGGTGTACGTGAGCACCACCGACGGCGCAGCCGTCGCCTCGGCCGACGGTGACCTGAAGGCGACCGCCGACGGCAAGCTCGTCAGCCGGTCGTCGTGTGATCGGGCGGCGGCCGTGGCGAAGGTGCTCCTGACTCGTTGAGCCAGAGCGTCGACGAGGGCCATCGGCTCCGTGCTTGGCACTGTCTGGTCTTATCCCTACGGCGCACGCATGCCCTTCGCCGCAACCGCCCTCGACGCCATCGCCGACGCCGTCGTCACCGCGCGCGGGGCTTGCCGCCGATCTCGGCAAGCCCCGCTTCGAAGCGTGCGTGACAGCCGGGTGGCCCGGATCGTCATGCGAGCAGCGGCCGAGCACCTCACCCCGGTCACGCTCGAGTTGGGCGGCAAGAGCCCCGCGATCGTGCGCCGACACGCGAACCTCGACGTGGCGTGTTCGCGACGGGCGACCCTCGCGACATCCTGGCGCGCCTGCGTGGCGCGCTGCGGCGCCGCTGACCGGTGACGCTCCGGGTCAGCGGTGGTACGAGCGCTTCGCTGCCGTGAACCCGGCCGGCCGGCGCGCTGGATCCGTCGACACCTCGACGGCGAGCGTGCCGTTGTCGTTCACCTGCACGACGGCGAACCCAACAGCGGCACCAGCCGTGAGCGTGTACCCGATCCCGTCGGGGGAGCTCTGCTGCGTCCGGGAGAACCCCGCGGGCTGCTTCACGGAGAACGCCGCCAGCGGGTAGACGACGGCACCGTTCGCCGGCTTGAGTTGGTCCGGGGCAGGCAGGCCACCGGAGCGGTCGATCATCACCTGCTTCGGGTCGCCCGTCGGATCGTTCCACCAACCGGTCGAAAAGATCCACGTCTGCTCGTCGACGGGGTGCGGCGCAAGCGTCAGATGACCCCAGGCATAGGTCGACTTACCCGGAACGGCATTCCCCGGCAATTGGCTGGTCGCAGCGCGCACCACCTCGACGGGGAGGCCGGTGTATCCGATCGTGCCGTCGATGAACCAGCTTCCGGCCGCCGTGCCCGGGACGTCACGGTCGATCACGCCCCAGCGCGGCTCGACCACCCGCTGGACGCCCGCCCTCAGCGCGTCCCCGGCGCCGTTGGTGAACAGCGGGAACGGGTCGGCGGTGTACGGCTTCCACGCCTCGCCTGCGGCGTAGGAGAACGGGTTTGCGAATCGGGGCAACCAGGTCGCGCCGTCGAAGATGTTGAAGTCGAGCGGGTTGTCGGTCTGGGTGCCGATCTCGTCACCGGCCCGCACGGGCAACGACACCGCCACGGCACCCTTCGTGCCCACCTGCTCGGCATACGGCGCCAGGACGCCGGTAAGGCGGTTGACCACCATGTACACCGAGACGATCCCGCAACCGTGCGCGACCGTCACACGGTGCGATGTGGGCGATCCGAGGCTGCTCACCTCGATCACCGTGCCGGCGGCCGGAACTCGGATCGTGGCCGCGTCGGCAGCCCGCTCGCTCGCCGGCCGGTCGAGCGCAGTGATGCCGATGTAGAGATGGTCGATCGGTGTCACGTGGTCGTAGATCATCATCCCGGCCGGCATCGAGCGGGTGACCTTCGCCGGCTCGATCACCGGCTGGCTGAACCGCACCGGGCCCCCCGTGCACTCGTCCACCTTGGGTCCGAAGATCTGCCCAAGCGTCGGGTACCACTCGGGTCGCTTGGCGTAGCCACCCGCCGGGGCCGGCGGGAGGTCCTCGGGCAGGGCGTAGCGGTAGCACCCGCCCGAGCAGACCGTGATCATCCCGTCGCCGAACCCGAAGGCCCGGTCCCTCGCGCACACGTCGCCCACGCGGGCGCTCGCCGCCGCCCCGCCGGCGGGCGCGGGTGACGACCCGGTCGACGCCGCTGCGCTCGGCGGCGGGCCCTGGTTCGACATCGGCTGCCACGTACGGCCGCTCGCCGACTCGGTGCACACGAGCGTTCCGTTCTGCATGCCGCTCTGCTCACCGACCGTCGAACACACCCCGCCGGGAGCCGGCGACGAGCCGCCACACGCCACGACAAGCAACGGAACGACGCCGAGCAGGGCATGACGGCGCCCGATCCGGGATCCTCCCTCGCCTCGTGCTGCCCGACATGCAGGGGACGGCATCGACATTCAGCCTCCATCGCTCGCGGACGGCAGCTACACGCTACTGCGAACTCGAGCGGACGGGATGGCGGTCCGACTTGCTCAGCATCTATTGAGTCAATATATGCTGATCTATATGACGGGCCGTGCAACGGGTGCACATCGATGACCCGGCCCTGGGCCGAGGATCGGGCGCTCGTGGCCCGTGCAGCCAGCCACGCGGCACTCGGCGAGCCGGCCCGCTTGGCCATCGTCGAGGAACTCGTCGTGAGCGATCGAACCCCAGGTGAGTTGGGCGCCCGTCTGGGTCTGGCGTCGAACCTGCTGGCCCACCATCTCGACGTGCTCGAGCGCGCCGGGCTCGTGGCCCGCACTGCCTCGGCCGGCGACGGGCGACGACGCTACGTGCGGCTCGTGCGAACGGCACTCGCCGGTCTCAGGATCGCCGGACGCGTCCCCCGGGGCGATCTGCTGTTCCTGTGCACCCACAACTCGGCGCGCTCACAGCTCGCCGCAGCCCTCTGGAGGGCGCGGACCGGCCGGCGCGCCACCTCCGCGGGCACCGCCCCGGCGGCTCGCGTACACCGCGGCGCGATGGCGGCCGCCGGCCGAGCAGGGGTGTCGCTCGC
>JBEIFW010000063.1:0-17284 GCA_040382215.1 Acidimicrobiales bacterium | reverse complement strand
GGTCGACCTGGCCCGGGCCGTGCCCGGCACGACGATCGTGCTCGACCACGTGGGCGGCCCGCTGGGCATCGGTGCCTACGCCGGGCGCACCACCGAGACCCGGGCCTTCGCCCGCAGCCAGTGGCCGGCGCTGGCCGCCTGCCCCAACGTCGTCGTGAAGGTCGGCGGGATCGGGATGACGATCTACGGCGACACCTGGCCCGAGCGCGACGTGCCACCGACATCGGACGAGGTGGTCGCCGTGTGGGGTGACGACCTGCGAGCCGTCATCGACGCCTTCGGGCCGGACCGGTGCATGTTCGAGTCGAACTTCCCGGTCGACAAGCAGGGCATCGGCTACGTCGTGCTGTGGAACGCGTTCAAGAAGGTCGCCGCCGGCTACTCGCCGGCCGAGCGGGCCGCCCTGCTCGCCGGCACGGCCCGGCGGGCCTACCGGCTGGGAGGGAACTGATGGAGTCGTTGTCGGGCAAAGTTGCCGCCATCACCGGGGGTGCCAGCGGGATCGGGCTGGCCCTCGCCCGGCGCTTCGCCGCCGACGGCATGGCGGTGGCCATCGCCGACGTGCAGCGCGACGCGCTCGACACCGCCGCGGCGTCGCTGCGGGCCGACGGCGCCCGGGTGCTGGCCGTGACGCTCGACGTCACCGACGCCGCCGCCGTGAGCGACTTCGCCGCGCTCACCATCGAGGAGCTCGGTGGCGCCCACGTGGTGTGCGCCAACGCCGGCGTCGGCGGCGCAGGCGACGCCTGGTTCGGCCCGCTGTCGTCGTGGGAGTGGGTCGTCAACGTGAACCTGTGGGGCGTCGTGCACACCGTGCGGGCGTTCCTGCCCACGCTCGTCGCGCAGGACGAGGGGCACGTCGTGACCACCGCCTCGATGGCGGGGCTCACCGCGTCGCCCGGGATGGCGCCCTACAACGCGACCAAGCACGCAGTGGTCGGCCTGACCGAGTCGCTCTACCACTCGCTCCGCCTGCAGGGCTCCGCGGTCGGGGTGTCGGTGCTCTGCCCGGGCTGGGTCCGCACCCAGATCCTCGACTCCACCCGCAACTGGCCGACCGATGCGCTCGGGTCGCTCCCCCAGGCCAACCCGGCCGCCGCCGGCAACTGGGAGCTGTTCCGCAGCATGGCCGAGCAGGCCGTCGCCAACGGCCTCGACCCCGCCGACCTGGCCGTGATGGTGCGCAACGCCGTGCGGGACAAGAGGTTCTGGATTCTCACCCACCCGGACATGGCGCCGTTCGCACTGGAGCGCATGCGCCGCGCCGTCGCCGGGGAGAACCCGGGCTGATGGCGGCCACCGACCTGTCCGCGTTCGTCGGCACCTGGGAGGGCACCGGCACCGGGTCGTACCCGACGATCACGCCGTTCGCCTACGTCGAGACCGCGACGTTCGCCGTCGTGCCGGGCAAGCCGTTCCTGGCCTACGAGCAGCGCACCCGGGCCGCCGACGACGGACGCCCGCTGCACCGGGAGACCGGCTTCCTGCGCCCCGGCGCCGACGGCGCCGTCGAATGGGTGCTGGCGCAACCGACCGGCCACGCCGAGCTGTCGACCGGCACCGTCACCGCCTCCGCCACCGGCGGGGTGCTCGACGTGACGACGACGGCGGTGCTGCTGTCGCCCACGGCGCTCGAGGTGTCGCAGCTGCGGCGCCGGTACACCGTCGACGGTGACCTGCTGCGCTACGAGATCGACATGGCCGCAGTCGGTCAGCCGCTGCAACGGCACCTGGTCGCCGAGCTGCGGCGGCAGGCGTAACCTCGCCAGCATGCTCCGCGTCAGCGTCTTCTACCCCTCCGGCGAGGGTGCCACCTTCGACCACGACTACTACAAGGCCACCCACGTCCCGATGGCGGTCGCCGCCTGGGGGCTGCCGGGCGCCCAGATCGACAAGGGCGTCAACGGCCCGTACGTGGCCGCCGTGCACTTCGAGTTCGAGTCGATGGCCGCCATGCAGGCCGCCATGGGCTCGCCCGACACGGCCAAGGTGATGGCCGACGTCCCGAACTACACCAACATCACGCCGGTGATGCAGATCTCCGAGATCGTCGACTGACCCACCGGCGCAGCGCCCGCCGGTGCCGGCTACAGGGCGCCGGTGACGATGCGTTCGAGCACCCACTCGGGATGCTCGGATTGAAGCCGGTTCAACCGGTAAGGGTTCTCGAACAGCGCGACCAGCGATCCGTCCTGGCGCTCCAGCACCCGCACACCGCCGATGCCCCGCAGGGCGTCGGCGGTGGCGCGATCGGTGGTCCTCGCCGCCTGGTACGGCGCCGGGCTCAGCTCCACCGACGCGTTGAACTCGCCTTCGAGCCGGGCGACGAACACCTCGAACTGCATCGGGCCGACGGCGGCGAGCACGGGGGCCTGGTCGCCGATGTCGGGATCGCGCAGCACCTGCACGACACCCTCGTCGCCGAGCTGGGCGAGACCGGACCGAAACTGCTTGAACCGGCTCGTGTCGCGGCTGCGGGCAGTGGCGAACACCTCGGGCTCGAAGGTGGGGATCGGCGGGAACCGCACCGCACCGAGGTCGTAGAGCGTGTCGCCGATCTTCAGCTCGCGTGCGTTGACCAGACCGACGACGTCGCCGGGGTAGGCCTCGTCGAGGGTGTCGCGTTCGGAGCCGAGTGTCGAGGTCGCGTGCTTGGTGCCGAACCGCTTCTGGCTGGCCGCGACCGTGAGCTGCATCCCGCGCTCGAAGCGCCCCGAGCACACGCGCACGAACGCGATCCGGTCCCGGTGGGCAGGATCCATGTTGGCCTGCATCTTGAACACGAAGCCGCTGAAGGGCTCGTCGAGATCCCGTGGCTTGCCGTCGACGTCGGCGCGCGGCGATGGCGGCGGCGCCAGGTCGACCACGGCGTCGAGCAGGACCCGGACGCCGAAGTTGGTGATGGCGGAACCGACGAACACCGGCGTGGAATCGCCGGCCCGGAACGACTCCAGATCGAGGGTGTTGCCGACCTCGTCGAGCAGGCCGACCTCGTCCACGGCCGACCGCCAGGCGTTGCCCTCGGTCGCAGCGGCCTCGTCGGCCGACAGCTCCTCCTCGGCGGCGGCGACCGCCCCGCGCGCCGTGCGGGTGAATCGCAGGAACCGGCCCGTACGCCGGTCGATCACGCCGCGGAAGTCACCGCCCTCGCCCACCGGCCAGGTGACGGGAGTGGGCTGCAGCACGAGGGTGTTCTCGATCTCGTCGAGCAGCTCGAGCGCGGCCTTCCCCGGGCGGTCCCACTTGTTCAGGAACGTGATGATCGGCAGGCTCCGGGCCCGGCACACCTCGAACAGCTTGCGGGTCTGGCTCTCGATGCCCTTGGCCGCGTCGAGCACCATCACGGCCGCGTCGACGGCGGTGAGCACCCGGTAGGTGTCCTCGCTGAAGTCGCGGTGGCCCGGGGTGTCGAGCAGGTTCAGCCGGTGGCCGCGGTGCTCGAACTGCAGCACGGTGGACGAGATCGAGATCCCGCGCTCACGCTCCATCGCCATCCAGTCCGAGGTGGCCTGCCGGCGACCGGCCCGGGCGCGCACCTCGCCGGCCTGGGTGACTGCACCGGCGTACAGCAGGAACTTCTCCGTCAGCGTCGTCTTGCCGGCGTCGGGGTGGCTGATGATGGCGAAGGTGCGCCGGCGGGCGGCCTCGTCGGTCGGCGTGGTCACGACGGCTCCGTGGTCGGGGGAGACGACATCGTACCGGCGCGCCCCCCGGCCGGGCCGATCGTCGAGCCCGGTCGTCAGCCGTCGGCGTGCAGCTCGCGCCGCACCTCGTCGGTGTGCTCACCGACGGTCGGCACCTGGCGCAGGGGCGGGGTCCAGCCGCCGAAGTCCACCGGTGACGCCACCGCCTTGTACGGGGCCTCGCCCTCCCGGGGAACCATGTCGACGAACGCCCCGGCGGCGATGGCCTGCGGGTCCTCAATCACCTCGGCGATCGAGTTGACCGGCGCCCACCACACGTCGTGGACGTCGAAGATCGCCGCCCACTGCGCGCGTGGCCGCGATGCGAACACCTCGTCGAGCAGTTCGATGAGCGCCCGGGCGTTCTGCGCGCGATCGCGGTTGGTGCGGAACCGTTCGTCGTCGGCCAGCTCGGGCCGTTCGATCGCCCGAAGCAACCCGGGCCAGTGCCGGTCGCCTTCGAGCCCGATCAGCCAGAACAGCTTGCCGTCACCGGCCCGGTAGCACGACAGCAGCGGCTCGCGACGGTCGAGGCGGGCCTTGGTGGAGGCGAGCTTGCCCAGCCGGAGCTGGATGCCGATGTCCCAACCGAGCACGTAGATGCCGGCCCGCAGCAGCGACGTCGACACCAGCCGGCCGGTGCCGGTGCGCTGCCGCTCCAGCAGCGCCGCAAGGATCCCGGCGGCGAGCGTGATGCCGGTGGTGTGGTCACCGACCGCGGAGCGGATCGGCGGCGGGTACTCGCCGGGCGGCACGATCGAGTGCGCCAGGCCGGACCGGGCCCAGAACGCCCCGATGTCGTAACCCGGCCGGTGCGCCTCGGGACCGGTGCGGCCATAGCCGGTGATGTGCGCGTAGACCAACGCCGGGTGGCGGGCCATCACTTCCTCGGCCCCGAGGCCGAGCCGGGCGAGCGCCTCGGTGCGGTAGTTCGTCACCAGCACGTCGGCGGTCGCCAGCAATCGTTCCAGGTCGGCCTTGCCCTCGTCGGTGGCGAGGTCGAGCACGACGGAGCGCTTCGTGCGGTTGTCGAGCTCGAACGGCGGCACCGCGGGCTGGTCGGCCACCCCGATGGCCCCGAACACCCGCCGCTGCGGATCGCCACCCGGCGGCTCGATCTTGATGACGTCGGCGCCCCACTCTCCCAACAGCCCGGCGGCGGCGGGCCCTGCCACCCACGCCGTCAGCTCGATCACCCGGTAGCCCTGCAGCACGCCGGTGAGTCTGGCACCTGCCAAGCTGACCGTCCCCATGTCCGGCCCGGCCCGCCCGATCGCCCCCTACCTGGCGTCGTTCGTGGCGCTCGGCCTGGCCACCACGGTGCTCGGCCCCGCCGTCGGGCAGCTGCGCACCCAGACCGGGGCGACCGTCTCGGCGCTCGCGATCGCGTTCACCGCGCAATCGCTCGGCTATCTGGTCGCGTCGATCGTGGCCGGGCGCCGCTTCGACGCCGGCGCCGGACACCGGCTGCTGGCCGGCGGGCTCGCCGTGCTCGGACTGGCCGGGTTCGGGTGGGCGCCGTCGACGACGGTCGCGATGGTTGCTGCCGTCGCCGCCGCCGTCGGCGCGGCCGCCGCCGTGGTCGACGTGGGCGCCAACACCCTGCTGGTGTGGGCACGTCCCGGCGATCCCGGACCTGCGCTCAACGCGCTCCACCTCTGCTTCGGCCTCGGCGCGCTCGCCGCACCGATGCTCGTCGACCGCTCGGTCGCCTGGACGTCGGGCCTGTGGGCGGTAGCGGTGGTGGTGGCCGTGCCCGCGCTCGTGATGGCCGCCGTGGTCGCGCGCCGGCCGGCGCCCGGCGCCCCGCTGCGCCCGGCCAATGGCCCGAGCGCCGGGGGTCTCGTGGCCCGGGGTGGGCTCGCGGTGTTCTACGTGCTCTACGTCGGCGCCGAGCTCGGCCTTGCCGGGTGGATCCACACCTACGCGGGCGCAATCGGCCTCAGCGGTGCGGCCGCGACCGGAGTCACGGCGACGTTCTGGGCGGGGTTCTGCCTCGGTCGGCTCGTGGCCGCTGCCGTCGTGCGCCGGGTCGGTGAGGTGCGCCTGCTCGTCATGTCGTGCGCCCTCGCCACGCTCGCCGCACTCGGGCTGCTCGCCGGTGACGGCGCACCGGTCGCGGTGTGGGTGGGCGCCGGGCTGTTCGGCGCCACCGTCTCGCCACAGTTCCCGACGATGATCGCCGTGGCCGATCGCCGACTCGGCCTCACGGGCTCGATCACCGCATGGATCATCGCCGGGACCGGCGTGGGCAGCCTGACCCTGCCGTGGATGATCGGCGTGCTGCTCGATCGGGTCGGCGCCCGAGCGATGCCGGCGGCCGTGGCGGTGCTCGCCGCCGCGTCGCTGGTCTGGGCGGTGGTGCTGACGGTCCGGCTGCTCCCGCAGCCGGACCGTGCGGTCCCCACGGCGCCGGCGGTCAGCCCTTCTTGAGGGTGCTCTGCGGCCAGGAGCCGTCGCGGCCGTCCATGCCGGCGGCCGGGCGGGCGGCGCCGAGCAGTTGTTCGACGACAGGGCCGAGCTGGGTCGGGTCGTCGATCGGGCCGTGGGTGGGGCCGCGGTGCCAGCCCTCGGCGATGGCGAGCACCTGGCCGGAGGCTTCGAACACCCGGCCGGTGACCCCGGCGGACTGCTCGGAGGCCAGCCAGGTGACGATGGGGGCGATCCAGCGCGGCGAGCGCATCTCGCGCTCCTCATCGGTCTCGGGGGCCGGGCCGAGGCCCTCGGTCATCCGGGTGAGGGCCACCGGGGCGACCGCGTTCACGGTGACGCCGTAGCGGACCAGCTCCAACGCAGCGATGTTGGTGAACGCGGCGATACCAGCCTTGGCGGCGCCGTAGTTGGTCTGGCCGGGGTTGCCGTAGATGCCCGACACCGACGTGGTGTTGATGATGCGACCCGACACCGGCTTGCCGTTCTTCGACTGCTCGCGCCAGTACGCGGCCGCCCAGCGCGACGGGGCGAAGGTGCCCTTCAGGTGCACCTTGATGACGGCGTCCCACTCCGCCTCGGTCATGTTGACCAGCACGCGGTCGCGCAGGATGCCGGCGTTGTTGACCACGACGTGCAGGTCGCCGAACGTCTCGATGGCCTGGTTGACGAGGCGCTGGGCGCCCTCCCAGTCCGACACGTCGTCGCCGTTCACGACCGCCTCGCCGCCCATGCCCTGGATGTCGGCGACGGTCTGCTCGGCCGGCGACCGGTCGGCGCCGGTGCCGTCGGTGTTCCCACCGAGGTCGTTGACCACGACCTTGGCGCCGTGCGACGCCAGCATCAGCGCGTGCTCGCGGCCGATGCCGCGCCCGGCACCGGTGACGATGGCGACTCGACCTTCACACAGACGGCTCATTCCTGCTCCTCAAGACGGCGGACGGCCTGCCATCGTGCCCGGCCGGTGACCGGGGACGCACATCGGGGCTCGGCGGCGACGCACGCCGGACCGGGCCATAGCCTGCCGGACCGATGACCGCCGACCTGCTCGTCGTTGGCGCCGGCCCCGCCGGTTGCGCCGCCGCCGTCACCGCGGCCCGCCGGGGCCTCGACGTCGTCGTCGTCGACAAGGCCATCTTCCCCCGGGACAAGTGCTGCGGCGACGGGCTGACCACCGGTGCGCTGCGACTGCTCGCCGGCCTCGGGTTCGACCCGGCGGCGGTGCCGTCCTGGCAGGAGGTGTCCTCAGCCTGGGTGCGCTCGCCGACCGGGTACGCGGTCGAGTTCCCCTTCCCGACCGGGCAGGGGCTCTTCGGGGCCGTGGCCCCGCGGGCCGAACTCGACGCAGCACTCGTGTCGTTGGCCCGGCGGGCCGGGGTGACCGTGCACGAGGGTCACGGTCTCGAGGGCGTGGTCGGCCACGACGCCGACGGGATCACCGCCGCCGTCGACGGCCTGGGCCCGGTGCGGGCCCGATGGGCGATCGGCGCCGACGGGATGTGGAGCCCCCTGCGAAAGGCGGTGGGGCTCGCCCCCGAGGCGTACCTGGGCGAGTGGCACGCCTTCCGCCAGTACGCCGAGGGAGTGACCGGCGACGGCACCGAACGGCTGTGGGTGTGGTTCGAGGAAGACCTGCTGCCCGGCTACGCGTGGAGTTTCCCGCTGCCGGGAGGGCGGGCCAACGTCGGCTTCGGCGTGCTACGCGACGGGGTGCGGCGGATCCAGGCGATGAAAGCGACGTGGGCCGACCTGCTCGAACGACCCCACGTGCGCGCCACCCTCGGCCCCGACGCCCGCCTCGTCGACCGGCACACGGCGTGGCCGATCCCGGCCCGCATCGACACGATGCCGTCGGGCACCGGCCGGGTGCTGCTCGTCGGCGACGCCGTGGCCGCCACCGACCCGATGACCGGCGAGGGCATCGGCCAGGCGCTGCTCACCGGTGCGCTCGCCGCCGAGGCGATCGCCGGCGGCGGAACCCCGACCGCGGTCCGGGCCGCCTACCGGGCGGCGCTTCGCCGTGACCTGGTGCCCGACCACCGCATGTCGGTTGCGCTCGGGCGGGTGCTCCAGCACCGGCGTGGCACGCGCGCCGCGATCCGCATCGCCGGTGCCACACCGTGGACCCGGCGCAACTTCGCCCGCTGGCTGTTCGAGGACGAGCCCCGGGCCGCTGCGCTCACGCCCGGTCGTTGGCACCGCAACTTCCTTGGCCGCCCGGGCGCCGCGTTCGGCCCGGCGACGGTCACGACCCGACCGGGGTGACCGGCGCCCGTCGCTACCGTGCGCCCATGCGCACATCCCTGACCGACCTGCTGGAGATCGAGCACCCGGTGATGCTGGCCGGCATGGGCGGTGTGTCCTACCACCGCCTCGTGGCCGCCGTGTCGGAGGCAGGCGGCATCGGCACGTTCGGGGCGTCGACGATGTCGGTGCCCCAGCTGGCCACCGAGATCGCCGCCGCCCAGGCGCTCACCGCGAAACCGATCGGTGTCGACCTGCTCACCGCCGTGCCGGGCCTCGTGGAGTCCGCGATCGACACCGTGATCGCCGGCGGGGTGCGGTTGTACGTCGCCGGCCTCGGCGTGCCGCGCGAGGTCGTCGACCGCCTCCACGACCGCAACATCCTCGTGGGGTCGATGTGCGGCAAGGTCCGCCACGCCGTGGCCGCCGTGGCGTCGGGGTGCGACCTGGTGATCGCCCAGGGCACCGAGGCCGGCGGGCACACCGGCACGGTGGCCACGATGGCGCTCGTGCCCCAGGTGGTCGACGCCGTCGGGGGCAAGGTCCCCGTGGTCGCCGCCGGCGGGCTGTTCGACGGCCGGGGTCTGGCGGCGGCCCTGACGCTCGGGGCGGACGGGGTCTGGGTGGGCACCCGTTTCATCGCCACCCCCGAGGCGCGCACCGTGGTCGGGTACAAAGAGACGTTGCTGTCGCTGCGCGAGGACGACACGGTCGTGTCGCGGGCCTACACCGGAAAGACCTGCCGGGTGGTGCGCACCGACTGGACCGCCCACTTCGACGCGCACCCCGGTGAGCTGCAGCCGTTCCCGGCCCAGGGGACGGTGGCCTACAAGGCCGGGGTCAACCACATCGCCGCCCCCGATCGCTTCGGCGGCGACATCCGGCGCGAGTTCATGCCGTGCGGCCAGGGCGTGGGCGCGATCGACGAGCTGGTGCCCGCGGGGGAGCTGGTGCGCCGCTTCGTCGCCGAGGCCGAAGCGGTGATCGACCGGGTGGCGGGCCTGCGGCGTTGACGGCACCGCCGGTCCTACGATCGGCCCGGTGACCCCCCTCGCCACCGCAGCGCTCGACCACGCCGGGCGCACCTGGGACGACGAGATCGTCCCCGTGCTGCACGACTACATCGCCATCCCCAACGTCTCGGTCGCCTTCGACGCCGACTGGGCCGCGCACGGCCACATGGATGCCGCCGTCGAGCTGATCGCCGGCTGGTGCCGGGCCCGGGCGTTGCCCGGCGCGACCGTCGAGGTGCACCGCCTGCCCGGGCGGACCCCGATGGTGCTCGTCGAGATCCCGCCCACCGGCGGCGGCTCGGCCACCGACACCGTGCTGCTGTACGGCCATCTCGACAAGCAGCCCGAGATGACCGGCTGGCGCGACGGTCTCGGCCCGTGGACCCCGGTGCTCGAGGGCGATCGGCTCTACGGGCGCGGCGGTGCCGACGACGGCTACGCCGCCTTCGCGTCGTTGACGGCGATCGAGGCCGTGCGGGCCGCCGGCGGTGCCCACACGCGCTGCGTCGTGCTGATCGAGGCCTCCGAGGAGTCCGGCAGCCCGGACCTGCCCGCCTACGTCGAGCACCTCGCCGACCGCATCGGCACTCCGAGCCTGGTGCTGTGCCTCGACTCGGGGTGTATCGACTACGACCACCTGTGGGTGACGACCTCCCTGCGGGGCCTCGTCGGGGCCACCGTCACCGTCGACGTGCTCACCGAAGGGGTGCACTCCGGGATGGCGTCGGGCATCGTGTCGTCGTCGTTCCGGGTGCTGCGCCGCCTGCTCGACCGGGTCGAGGACGCGACGACCGGAACGATCCTGCTGCCCGAGCTGCACGTCGCGATCCCCGACGACCGGCTCGCCCAGGTGCGGGCCACTGCGGCCACGCTCGCCTGCAGCCCGGCCGAGGACCTGCCGTTGGTGGCCGGCATGGCCCCCACCACCGACGACCGCGTCGAGCAGATACTGCGCAGCACCTGGCGTCCGACGCTGTCGGTCGTCGGCGCGGCCGGTCTTCCGCCGGTGGAGCGGGCGGGCAACGTGCTGCGGCCCTCGACGACGCTGAAGCTGTCGTTCCGGCTGCCCCCGACCGCGGACGCCGAGCGGGCCCGGGCGGCGGTCGTCGCCGCGCTCGGCTCGGACCCGCCCGACGGCGCGCAGGTCACCGTCACCGCCAAGGAGGCCTCCACCGGCTGGAACGCCCCGACGTTCGCGCCGTGGCTGTCGGTCGCGCTCGACGGCGCCTCGCAAGCGGTGTTCGGCCGGCCGGCGCGGATGATGGGCGAGGGCGGCACGATCCCGTTCATGGGGATGCTGGGCGAACGGTTCCCCGATGCCCAGTTCGTGATCACCGGGGTGCTCGGACCGGACACGAACGCCCACGGTCCCAACGAGTACCTGCACGTGCCGACCGGCCGGCGGATCACGGCGGCGCTGGCGCTGCTGCTCGACGCGCACGCCCGGCGCTGAGCGTGCTGGGGCTGCTGCGGCGCAACCGCGACGTCCGGCTGCTGTTCTTCGCCGTCATCGTCAACTACTGCGGCGACTGGTTCGCCACCGTCGCCATCCTCGGAGACATCGGCGATCTCACTGGCGATTCCGCGCTGGCCGCCGGCGGGGTGTTCGTCGCCCAGAGCTTGCCGTCACTGCTGCTCGGCGCGGTCGCCGGCCCGGTCGCCGACCGATTCGACCGACGCCGGATCCTGCTGGTGGCATCGCTGCTGCAGGCGGTCGCCGCGCTGGGCTTCCTCGGCGTCGGCACCGGGCGGGTGTGGGTGGCCTACGTCGTGCTCGCGGCGATCGCCGCGCTCGCGTCGTTCTTCGGGCCGGCGTCGTCGGCGTCGCTGCCCAACCTGGTCGACCCCGACGACCTGCCGACAGCATCGACGATGTTCGGCGCCACCTGGGGGGCGATGCTCGCGGTTGGCGCGTCGCTCGGGGCGGTGTTCAGCGCGGCGTTCGGACGGGATGCGGCATACGTTGCCGACGCCGTGAGCTTCCTCGTCGCCGCAGCGTTGGTAGCGGGGATACGCCGCCCGACCCGCTCGGCGGCGGCGGTCGCAGCCGGGCGCGTCCCCATGCGTCCGATCGCCGACACGCGGGAGGCGGTCGTCATCGCCCGCCGCGATCCCGCGCTGCTCGCGCTGTTGTGTTCCAAGGCCGGCTTCGGTCTGGCCAGCGGGATGGTCGGCCTGCTCGCCGTGCTGGCCGAGGTCCGCTACGACGCGGGCGACCTCGGCATCGGGCTCCTGCTCGCCGCCCGAGGGGTGGGGGTGGTGATTGGCCCGCTGCTGGCCAAGCGGTACGCCCGACCCGACGTGCCCGCCATCCTGCGGGTCTGCGCGCTCAGCTGCCTGCTGTACGGCACGGTGTATCTCGGCGTGGCGGCGGCCCCCGTGCTCGCGCTGGCGGCGGTCGGGGCGTTGATCGCCCACCTCGGCGGCGGGGTCCAGTGGACACTGTCCACCTACGGGCTGCAGGTCGTCGCCCCCGATCACGCCCGCGGCCGGATCATGGCCGCTGACTTCTCGCTGGTGAGCGGCTCGATGACCGTCAGCTACCTCGCCGCCGGAGGCCTCGAGGCCCTCGTCGGCCCCGGCGGGGCGATGGCGGCGCTGTGCGTCGTCGCGCTCGCCTGGGGGGTGTTGTACCTGCGGCTCACCGCCGCCCTACGCGGACGGGCCCCGGCGGCCTGATGCCACCGGGGCCCACAACGACCTCCGTGGGCCGGCCGGGCCGGCCGGCCCAGCCGGTCAGACGTCGTCGACGATCGAACGCAGCTCCTCGATGGCCTTCACTGCGTCGGGGCCGACCGGGTTGACCGAAAGGATCGTGACGCCGGCCTCCTTGTAGGCACCGATGCGCTCCTTGATGAGCGAACGGGGGCCGACGAGGTTGCCGAGGGCAAGCATCTCGCGCGGCACCTTGGCCTCGGCCTCCTTCTTCTTGCCGTCGAGGTACAGGTCCTGGATCTCGATGGCCTCGGCCTCGTAGCCGTACTTCTTGGCGATGGTGTTGTAGAAGTTCTTGTCCCGGGCGCCCATGCCGCCGACGTACAGCGCGGTCGACGGGCGACCGAGGTCGAGGATCTTGTCGGCCTTCTCCCCCACCAGGTCCTCGCCGATGGCGAGCATGCCACCGGCGGAGATCTCGAGCTTGGGCAGGTCGGGGTTGCGCTTGGACAGGCCGCGCTTGAGATCGTCGCCCCAGACCTCCTGGAACTTGTCCGGGAGGAAGAACACCGGCAGCCAGCCGTCGGCCACCTCGGCGGTGGCAGCGACCGACTGGCCCATGAGCGAGGCCCACCAGATCGGGATGTCCGAGCGCACGGGGTGGTTGATGATCTTCAACGGCTTGCCGAGGCCGGTGCCCTGGCCGGCCGGGAGCGGCACCTGCACCGTCTTGCCCTGGTAGTTGAGCGGCTGCTCGCGCTTCCAGACCAGGCGGCAGATGTCGATGTACTCCTTGATGCGCTGCATCGGCTTTTCGTACGGCACGCCGTGGAAGCCCTCGACCACCTGCGGGCCCGAGGCCCCGAGGCCAAGGATGAAGCGACCGTTGGACACGTAGTCGCAGCCCGCCGCCGTCATGGCCATGAGCGCCGGCGTGCGGCTGTAGACGTTGACGATGCCGGTGCCGATGTGGACCCGCTCGGTCTTGGCGGCGAGGTACCCGACCTGGCTGAAGGCGTCGAAGCTGTAGGCCTCGGCGATCCAGACGACGTCGATGCCGGCCTTCTCCAGGTCGACGACGCGCTGCACGGCCTCGTGGAAGCCGCCGGCGTAGTTGATGTTCATGCTGAGGCGCATGCCGAACCCCCCGTGGTGGCGAACGTCGGCACGCTACGCGCCCGGGCAGGCGGGGCGCGAACCCGGCCGGGCCGGCCGTAGCGTGACCCCATGGCCGGATCCCCGCTCCGTTCCGTGGCCGAGGTGGCCGCCACGATCGATCATGCGCTGCTGCGCCCCGAGCTGACCGTCGACGCGGTGCGCGCCGGATGCGAGGTGGCGGCGCGGTACGCGGTGGCGTCGGTGTGCTGCAAGCCGGCCGACGTGTCGCTGTGCCATTCGATCCTGGACGGCAGCACGGTCGAGGTGGGCACGGTGGTCGGCTTCCCCCATGGGTCGAGCCTGGGGTCGGTGAAGCGGTTCGAGACCGAGCGTGCGTTGGATGACGGAGCGACCGAGATCGACGTGGTGCTCAACGTCGGCCGGCTGCGCTCGGGCGAGGACGCCTGGGTGGCCGACGAGCTAGCCAGGGTGGTCGAGGCGTGCCGGGGGCGGGGGATCGTGAAGGTGATCCTCGAGTGTGCGCTGCTCACCGACGCCGAAAAGGTGCGGGCGTGCGGCCTCGCGGTGGCCGCCGGGGCCGAGTTCGTGAAGACCTCCACCGGCTACGCCACCCACGGCGCGACGCTGGAGGACGTTCGGTTGCTGCGGGCCTCGGTGCCGGCGCCCGTGCGGGTGAAAGCCGCCGGCGGGATCTCGACCCTCGACGGCCTGCTCGCGATGCTCGACGCCGGAGCCTCGCGGGTGGGGTGCTCGGCGACGGCCGCACTGCTCGACGAGCTCGCCGCCCGCCACCCGGCGGGTTAGCCGAGCAGGTCAGCGCCGGAGCCGGTTCACCACCGGGTACAACCGGGCGATGCGCAGCGCCCGACCGGCCGAAGCACGCAGTGACCGGCGGGTCCTGGTCGCCGACGGGATCGACGGATGTGCGCGCCGCAGCCAGAAGCCGTCGCCACCCTCGGGCACGCAGTCGTACCCGAGGGCTACGCAGTCCGAGTGCGCGTAGTAGTGGCACACGAGGCTCTTGCGGGTTCGGGTCAGGTCGCCGATCGGCGACCCGCCGTGCACCAGGTTCGCAGACCAGATGAACAAGTCGCCCTTCTTCGCCGGGAACGTGTGTCGTTGCAAGCCTCGCTCGGCCATCTGCTGGCCGATGTACGACACCCACGCCGGCATCTCGTGGGCGGTGGCGTGATGCGAGCCGTCGCTGAACGTATAGAGCGGGATCCCCTGGCTGCGCGGGTAGTAGAACAATTGGCCTGCTTCGGGGTGGGCGTCCTCGAGCGCAACCCAGATCGCAGCGAGCTTGTTCGGCGTACGCGGCGTCATGAACAGCGAGTCGATGTGCTCACCCTGCTGACTGCCCCGCTCGAAGTTGAGCGAGTTGCACAACACGACCGGTTCGTCGAGCAGCGCTCCGAGGATCGCCCGGACCCGAGGATCGAGCCCCACCGAGCGCACCTCGGGGCATTCGAGATAGAGGTCGTTCAGCTTGAGCTGGCGTTCCGCCCGGTCACGCTTCGACAGCTCGATCAGGCGGGCTCGTCGCCCCGTGACGGTGTGGTCCACCACCAGCCACGGAGGCCGCTTCCGGTACATCGATTCGGTCAGCTCGTTCAACCGGTCGACCTGCTCCGCAGTGAAGAACCCGGGAACAGCGAGATAGCCGTCCCGATTCCAGGCCGCCCACTGCGTCGGATCGAGTGCGTCGCCAACCACGATGTCGAGCGTATCTGCGCACCCGGGGCCGAGACCCGCCGACGGCCGTCGATTCCGGTGGAGCGCGGCTCAGGCTGGGTCGCGGGGCAGACCGAGGACGCGCTCGGCGAGGATGTTGCGCTGCACCTCGGACGTGCCGCCGCCGATGGTCAACGCCCGGCTGAACATGGCGCCCCAGTGCCAGGTGCCCCACTCGTTGTCGACGCAACCACCCGGCGGCGACCAGTCGGTGGTGAGGGCGTCGAGCCCGGCGGTGGCGGCCGCCAGGTCGAACACGTGCTGGCCGTGCTCGTCGGCGAGCGCCTTGCGCACGCTCACCTCGGGCCCGGGTTCCATACCCTTGATGGCCGCGGTGACGATGCGATGGCCCAACAGACGCAACGTCTCGGTGCCGATCGCAACCCGTGCGGCCTGCTGGCGCAGCAGCGGATCGGCGATCGGCCCGCCGGCGCGCACCACGTCGAGGACTGCGTCGCTCGTCGGCCCCATCGACCACAGCACCCCGCCGGTCGACAGCGACACGCGCTCGTTGGCGAGCGTCAGCACGGCCAGACGCCAGCCCTCCCCCGGCCGGCCGATCAGGTGGTCGGCGGGGATGCGCACGTCGTCGAAGAACACCTCGTTGAAGTGCCGGCCGCCCGACATCTCCACGATCGGGCGGATCGTGATCCCCGGGGCGTCCATCGGCAGCACGAAGTAGGAGATGCCCTTGTGCTTGGCCGCTTCGGGGTCGGTGCGGGCCAACAGGATCCCGTAGTCGCTGTGGTCGGCGTAGCTCGACCAGATCTTCGAACCCTCGATCACCCAGGTGTCGCCGTCGAGCGTGGCCCGAGTGCGCAGGGCGGCGAGGTCGCTGCCGGCCTCGGGCTCGCTGAAGAGCTGGCACCAGAACGTCCGCCCGGTGAGGCAGTCGGCCAGCCAGCGTTCGTGCTGGGCCGGCGTGCCCGCGGCATAGATCACCGGTGCGGCCCAACCGATCCCGATCGGGTTGTCGGGCCGGCGCACGCCGGCCCGGGCCAGCGCGTCATCGATCACCACCTGCAGTTCCGGATCGGCACCGACGCCCCACGGGGCCGGCCAGTGGGGCACCACGTAACCGGCGTCGAGCAGGTCCTGCGCGCTCGGGGCGGGGTGCGCGGCGAGCCAGTCGCGCACCGCGGTGCGTCGGGGGTCGTCGTCGGGGGGCAGCGAGACGTCCATGTCGGCGAGGTTACGTTGAGGCCCCATGTCCACCGACGACGTGCTCGATCTCGACGCCACCGACCAGGCCGCACTCGTCGCCGCCGGGGAGGTCTCGGCCGGCGAGCTCGACGCAATGGCCCGGGCCCGCCTGGCCGAGCGCAACCCAGTGCTCAACGCCGTCATCCACCACCTGGCGCCTCGACCGGCCCGCCCCGGCCCGTTCCACGGCGTGCCGATGGTGCTCAAGGACCTGGGCGCACCCCTGGCCGGGGCGCCGCACCACATGGGCAACCGGCTGCTCAAGGCGCTGGGCTACCGGGCGCCCCGCTCGTCCTACCTCACCGAGTCGTTCCTCGAGGCCGGGTTCTCGGTGATCGGCCGCACCAACACCCCCGAGTTCGGCTCGGTGCCCACCACGGAGCCGGTGGCGTACGGCCCGACGCACAACCCGTGGGACCTCGGCCGCTCGCCCGGCGGGTCCTCCGGCGGGTCGGCCGCGACGGTGGCCGCGGGGATCGTTGCCGTCGGTCACGCCAACGACGGCGGCGGCTCGATCCGAGTGCCGGCGGCGTGCTGCGGCCTGGTCGGGCTGAAGCCGTCGCGGGGCCGGGTTTCGCCGGGGCCGGACTCCGGCGGCGGCTGGGGCGGGTTGGCGATCGACGGCGTGGTCACCCGGTCCGTGCGCGACACCGCAGCGATCCTCGACGCCATCGCCGGCCGGCGGCCCGGCGACGCGTACGCCGCGGCCCCGCCGGCCCGCCCCTTCGCCACCGAGCCGGGCCGGACACCGGCACCCCAGCGCATCGGGGTGTGCCCCGAGCTGCCCGGGCTGCCGGTCGACGCCGAGGTGGCCGCTGCGGTCGCCGACGTCGGGCGCGCCCTCGAGGCCGCCGGGCACCACGTCGAGCTCGCGCATCCCCGCCCGCTCGTCGACGAGCGCTCCGCGATGGGCAACTGGCTCGGCACGATCGTCGGGGCGGCGTCGGCCGCGGATCTCGATGCGATCGCAACGATCGCGGGCCGGCCGCTCACCGCCGACGACGTCGAGCCGGGCAACTGGCGCAGCGCTCATGCCGGTCGGGCGCTGTCGGCCACGGCGTACCTGGCGGCGCTGGCCGAGCTGAACGGGTACGTGCGACGCATGGCGGCGTGGTGGGAGGACTTCGACGTGCTCGTCACCCCCACCATGGCGCACCCGGCCCCGCCGCTCGGCTGGTACGAGGGCGACGGCACCCGAGGCAG
>JBEIFW010000062.1:0-17428 GCA_040382215.1 Acidimicrobiales bacterium | reverse complement strand
GGCCAGGCGCTCGGCCACCTGAGGCATGACGTGACCGGTGAGGCGGGCCATCGATGCGTACACCTCGGCGACGGGGAACGAGGCCTGGTCGGTCTGGACGAGCAGACGGTCGGCACCCCCGATCGCGTCGAGCCGCCGGGCGATCTCGGCGGCCACGTCGTCGACCGAACCGCACACCGCCTGCGACTGCGGCGTGCCGGCCGAGGTCCATGCCGGCGGCATCGGGGTCGACGGGTTGCGCACGTTGTCGAGCACCCACCGCAGGTAGGACACCTGATGCGGCATCCACCGGTCGGCGGCCTCGGCAGTGGTGCCGGCCCCGACGTAGCAGTGGACGTGGAGGATCACGATGGCCGCCGCAGGGTCCCGCCCAGTTGCGGCCCAGGCGTCCCGGTAGGTGCGGGCGATCTCGTTCGGCAGCTCGACCCCGGTCGAGATGGTCGGGATGGCGATCGGGCAGCCGAGCGCCGCAGCTCGTCGGGCGGAGCCCGGCGAGCTGGCGGAGAGCACGATCGGCGGGTGCGGAGCCTGCACCGGCCGAGGGGTGACGGTCACACCGCTGAGCGGCGGGCGGATGCGGCCCGACCAGGTCACGTCGGTCTCGGTCCAGAGTTGGCGCAGGAGCGAAACGGATTCGACCAGCAGCTCCTCAGAGGCGTCGGGGTCCTGGCCGAACTGCTCGTACAGGCCTCGGAACACGCCGCGACCTGCGATCAGTTCGGCCCGCCCTTCGGAGAGCACGTCCACCGTTGCGTAGTCCTCGGCGACGAGAACCGGATCGTGTTGGGGGAGCAGGCTCACTGCGGTCGACAGGCGCAGTCGGCGAGTGCGCTCGCCGACTGCGGCGAGGATCGGGATCGGCGACGAGAGCACGTAGTCGCAGAAGTGGTGCTCGCCGAGATGGAACGCTGCGAACCCGAGTTCCTCTGCAGTCACCCCGAGCTCCACGAACTCCCGGAAGCGCGCCGGTTCGGTTGGCCGCCAGCCGGTGTTCGGGTCGGGGAGATGGTCGCCCAGCGTCGTGAGCCCGAGTGGTGGTACGGCGATCGTCGCGGTCACGGCCCCTCCCCGGAAGCAGCCGGCTCCGGCGCCGGCCGCCCCGAAAGCGTACGGCCCAGGCGTACGCAGCGTCAGCGGCGGGCGGTGTCGAGCGCCTCGCGCCGACGGTGGTACTCGTCTGGTTCGATCTCACCCCGGGCGAGGCGCTCGTCAAGGATGCTCCGGGCGTCGGGGCGATCGACGTGGGGTGGTGCAAAGGGGGTGACCGGCGCTCGGTCGTTGCGGCGCAACAGGGCGATCACCACGGCGATCACGATGGCGGAACCGATGACCATCGTGATGCCCATTCCCAACCACCAGCCCCAGCCGTCGTCCCAGTACCCCCGGTGCATGGCCTCTCCCCTTCGGGGCGCAGCCCCGTGTCGAGTGCAGCCTGCCGGTCTCGTCCGTCGGACGGTGCTTCCGGAGGTCCTGTCCGTTCGGGCCGTTGGTCGGTGCTGCAGTCGGTCGGGGGACCCCCTCGATCAGTCGACCGGGGCCGCCTGGGCGCGGGCTTCGGCCATGCCCGAGGTGGTGCGAAGCGTCCGTTCGGGGACGAACCACGCCAGCACGGCGACGAGCGCCGCGAGCGGCACGGCCACGAGATAGACGCGGTGGACCCCCGCAGCGACGGCGGCGATCACTGCGTCGCGCTGCTCCGGAGGGAGGGCGCGGATCGCCTTGGGGCTGCCCACCAGTTGGCGGACGTCGAGCCCGGCGACGTTCGGCAAGCGGTCGAGGATCTCCGAGCGCAGGGTGGCGAACAGCACGGCACCCATCGCGGCCACCCCGTAGGTCTGGCCGAGGGTGCGGAAGAACGTGTTGGCCGAGGTGACGACGCCGAGGTCCGAGAAACCGACGGCGTTCTGGATGGCGACCGACAGCGGTGGCATGAACATACCCATGCCGCAGCCGAGCACGAGCATCCACGGCGTGGCGTGCCAGACTTCGGCGCGCACGTCGAGACGGGTGAGCCCGATGGTGCCGATCAGCAGGATGATCGGCCCGGTGCGGATCAGGGTCCGGTACCGACCTGTCCGGGTGAGGTGCCGCCCGGCGAGGATCGACATCACCGTGAGCGTCAGCATCATCGGGGCGAGCAGCAGGCCGGCACGAGTGGCGCTCGCGCCGGCGACGGTCTGCAGGAACAGCGGCAGGTAGACGTTCGCGGCCATCGTCGTGCCGCCGGCGAAGAAGGCGAGCGCCATGCCGAGCGCCACGACCCGGTCGCGGAAGAGCCGCATCGGCAGGATGGGTTCCGCGGCCCGGGTCTCTTGCCAGATGAAGATGCCGCACAGGACGATCCCGGCCATGACGAAGGCCAGCACGCCGCCCGACCCCCAGCCCTGCTCGTCGCCGAGGCTGGCGTAGAGCAACAGACAGCTGACTCCGATCACGAGCAGGAGCGAACCTTCCCAGTCGATCCGGCGCCGTACATGGTGGACCGGGAGCAGGCGCAGCACGAACACCGTGACCACGGCGGCGACGATGATCAACGGCACGTTCAAGTAGAAGATCCAGCGCCAGCCGAGCGATCCGGCGTCGACCACGAACCCGCCGATCAGCGGGCCGGCGAGGCCGGACAGGGCGTAGGTGCCGGTGAAGTACCCCATGTAGCGGCCGCGCTCGCGGGGCGACAGCAGATCGCCGAGGACGACGAACGCAAGCGCCTGGAGGCCGCCACCGCCGATGCCCTGCAGCCCGCGGGCCAGCACGAGTTGCGTGATGCTCTGCGCTGCGCCGCACAGGATCGATCCGACGAAGAACACGGCGAGCGCCACTTGCAACACCCGTTGCCGGCCGACGAGGTCGGAGACCTTGCCGAACAGCGGCGTGACTGCGGTTGACGTGAGCAGGTACGCCGTAACGATCCAACTCATGTGATCGAGCCCGCCGAGCTCGCCGGCGATGGTGGGCAGCGCCGTCGACACGATCGTGGCGTCGACGGCCGAGAGGAACACGCACAGCAGCAATCCGGCGAGGACCGTCATCACCTGTCGGTGGCTCAGACCTCCCGGTTCCCCCACCCCGGTGACCCCGGGCGACGACGCACTCGCAACCATGTCGCATCCCCCGTGGTCCGACGAACGGGGCGAGTGTACGGACGCGGGACGGACGTCGGAAAAAGGGCTACCGACCTCGGCGATCTGGGAGGCTTCGGCGGTGCCGTACGACCCGAACGACCCTGCGGTGATGGCCTTCCCGTTCGACGCCTACCGCGACCTGCGTCGGGAGTGCCCGGTTGCCCCGGTCGAGGCCAACCCGCCCTACCACGTGCTGTCTCGCTACGACGACGTCCTCGAGGTGTTGCGCCGGCCGCAGCGGTGGGTGAACCGCAACGGCCACGGCCCGGGCTACCTGCGCCGGCCGGGCGCAACCCTCGCCTACATCGATGCCCCCGACCACACCCGCCAGCGCCGGCACGTGCAGCGGGCCTTCACGCCCTCGGTCGTCGCCCGGCTCGAGCCGGAGGTCGAACGACTCGCCCACGGTCTCGTCGACCGCTTCGTCGACGACGCTCACGGCGACCTGCACGAGTTGTTCAGCTACCCCTTGCCCGTCGTCGTGATCGCCCGGCTGCTCGGGGTGCCCGAGGACCTGCACGAGACCTTCAAACGTTGGAGCGACGACGCGCTCGCTCGTCTCGCCTCGGGCGACCCGTCGAGCTACCGGGGTTCGGCGGAAGAGTTCGACGCGTTCTTCCGTCAGCAACTTGCCGACCGGCGGCGGATCGCGGCGTCGGGCGGCACCCTGCCGGCCGACCTGCTCTCGGGACTCGTGGAAGCCGAGCAGGAGGGCGAAGGAGGTCTCACCGAGGCCGAGTTGCTCCCGACGATCGGACAGTTGCTCGTCGCTGGCAACGAGACGACCACGTCGTTGCTCAACAGCATGGTGGTACGGCTGTGCGAGCGGCCCGAACTGCTCGCAGCGGTGCGGGCCGATCCCGATCTCGACGCTGCCGTCGTCGAGGAGAGCCTTCGTTTCGATCCTCCGGTGCTCGGTCTGTGGCGCACGAACGACGAGCCGGTCGTGATGCACGGGGTCTCGATCCCGCAGGACAGCAAGGTCCAGGTGCTGTTCGCCTCGGCGAACCGCGACGAGTCGGTGTTCGACGACCCCGACGCCTATCGGCTCGATCGCAGCGAGGCGGCTTGGCGCCGGCACCTTGCGTTCGGGTTCGGTCCGCACGTGTGCCTCGGTGCCCCGCTGGCTCGTCTCGAAGCCCGCGTCGGGTTGCGGGTGCTGCTCGACCGACTGCCCGGCTTGCGCCTGACCGGTCAGCCCGAGCGGATCCCGACGTTCTTCCTGTGGGGGTTCCGCCACACGCCCGTCGCCTGGGACCGCTGACCCGTCACCCGCGCAGGTTGCGATCGAACAGGGAGTGGAGGCGCTCCCAGTGACGTTCGGCGGCCGGCTTGTCGTAGACGGGCCGCTGCGGGAATGCGAACCCGTGGTGGACCCCGGGATACCACTCCACCCGGGCGTTGGTCCGGCATGACGCGAGGTGCGCGGTGAGACCCTCGATCATCGCCGGCGGCGCGTAATCGTCGTGCTCTGCGCAGGCGAAGTACAGCTCGCCGCGCACCGCCGACGCGAGGTGGGCCGGGGAGCCGTCGCCGAAGAGGCGCACCCCGTAGATCGAGGCGGCCGCCCGGATCCGATCGGGGAAGGTGCCCGCCACGGCGAAGGCGAACGGTCCGCTCATGCAGTAGCCGACGCAGCCGATCCGCCCGGCGTCGGCGGCCGGGTCGGCCTCGACGTGGGCGAACATCGAGTCGGTGTCGCTGGCGATCATGCCGTCGTCGAGGGTGCCCATCAGCTCGAACATCCGCCGGCGGGTCTCGGCCGGCTCGCCCTGGGTGTAGTCGAACTCCGACACCGATCGGTAGTAGAGGTTCGGGAGGACGACGTAGTAGCCGGCGGTGCCCAGGCGGCGGGCCATGTCGTGGAGCTCCTCTCGTTTGCCGGGGGCGTCCATGTAGAAGAACACGACCGGGTGCGGGCCGCCCTCCTCGGGGTGGGTCACGAAGGTGTTCATCTGGCCGTCGCGGGTCGTCAGCTCGAGGTGGCGGTCGATCATGCCCGCATGTTCGCACCGTGTGGCGCCTGCCCGGTACGAACCCGGGCGTTGCGGCGCTCGGCGAGGGGACCTCCGGCCCTGGTTCGCCGGGCGGTCCGTGTGGCCTCATGGTGCGGACAGGAGGCTGCACCCATGGCACGCACATCCGAGACCGCGAGCGTCGATTCGCAGACCGGCATGTCGATCCTCGAGATGGCCGAGTGTTGGCGCCTGCTCGAGTCGGCCGACGTCGGCCGTCTTGGCGTGTCGATCGCCGACCATCCCGACATCTTCCCGGTCAACCATGTCGTCGATCGCCGGCCTGCCGGCCCATCGATCGTGTTCCGCTCGCAGGCCGGCACGAAACTCGCCGGCGCGGTGTGCGGCCGGGCGGTGGCGTTCGAGGTCGACGGCTACGATTCGTGGACGGGTGACGCTTGGAGCGTGGTGGTCAAGGGCCGCGCGGAGGAGGTTCGTCACCTGCTCGAGGTCGAGCGCGCCGAACAGCTCCCGCTGTTCTCCTGGAACGCGTTTCCCAAGCCGTTCTGGGTTCGCATCGTTCCCGCCACGGTCACCGGGCGCCGGTTCCACGTCCTAGCGGTCGCGCAGCCGGCGGGCACGGAGTTCCCGGAGGAGTGACCGGCCGGGTCACCAGCCGAGACCGTCGCAGCCTCGATGGCCCTCGGGTTCGACCTGCAAGGAGCCTGCAGCGCAGCGTTCAGTGCTGCCGCAACGATCTCGAGCCGATGCCAGCCGAACGTCCGTGAGCGGTCGGTGCCGATGGGCCGCCGCCTGCGTCAAGGTCTGCGCGACGGGTCCGCAGCAACGGCCGCCAGCCTCCCCGGTCGGGTCAGCCGTGGTGGACGACGACAAGGACCCCGACGGCGACGAGAACCAGCGGGAGGATCCGCTCGCCCCCTCGGGCGATCCGCTCGCCCACCCGTCGGTTCTCCACGATGCCCCGGGCGACTGCGAGCCAGACCGCCGTGCCGATGCCGAACACGACGACGGTCACGAGGAGCCCGGCGGGCGACCGGGTGGTGAACGCCGGGGTGTAGACCGCGATGTTGTCGGCGCCGTTGGCCACGGTCAGGGTCGTCACCGCAATGGCCGAGAGCCCGGTCCGCGCCGGCGTGTCGTCGTCGGCTCGGCTGGTCCGGCGCCGCCACCACATCCGGATTCCGAGTGCGATCGGCACCACGCCGAGCGCAGTGACGGCGCCGTCCGGTAGGGCCAGCGCCAGTCGGGCGAGGACGATGCTGAGCGCGGTCAGCGCGCCGATCCCGACGAACTGCCCGACGACGATCGCCCGGGAGCTCGTCGCTCGGTCACCCTGGAGTGCGACGAGCACCACGAGGTCGTCGACGTTCGTGACTGCGAACAGCCCGGCGGCCACGGCGGCGTCCGCGAACAGGCTCAGTGCAGCACCCACTCCTGGCCGGCGGGGGTGTCACGCACCTCGACCCCGGCGGCGGCCAAGCCGTCGCGGATCGCATCCGAGGACGAGAAATCCTTGGCGCGGCGGGCCGCTGCTCGCTGGGCGAGGAGCAGGTCCACGAACGGCGCCACCCGGTCCCGGGGGTCGCCGGCGCCTGCAGCGGCGAGTTCGCCGAGTCGGATGACCAGGGAACGGAATGTGCCGCGCGCCCGCTCGGCCTCGTCGGACTGCAGCGAATCGCGCGACCAGGACTCGATCGTTCGGTCGAGGGCCAGGACCGCCTCGACGGCGCGGCGTGCGTCGCGATCGGCGAGCGCACGAACCACCGTTGCCTCGTGCTCGTCCACCTCGGTCAGGAACGGCGAGGCGCTGGTGGGCGCCGGCAGGGTGGCGTCCGAGGCTCCGGCGGATCGGGCGCCCGTCGCGTCGGGGATCGCGTCGGTCGGGGTGTCGGAACCGGCGGTGGCGATCGAGGCGATCGAAACCACCGAACCCGTCGGGTGTGCGACCGAGCGGCCGGCTCGCCGGATGGTCATCGAGCCCAACCCGCCCACGGTCGCCGTACCTGCATCGAGGTCGAACGTCACCGAGGTGTGCTCGTCGACTCCGAGCACGAACGCGCCCTCGGGCAACGAGCGCTCGAGCATTGCGAGTCGCCGCTCCCCGAGGTAGCAGAACCGGGTGTCATGGTGGCCGCCCTCGGCGTTGTCGTAGTGGGGGATGACCGCTGCGCGCAGCCCGGTGAGGCGCTCGAGCAGGTTGAGCCCGTCTCGCCAGGACGGGTCCTCCCCGGCCTTGTAGATCTCGTAGACAGGGACGGTGACGACGCCGGTCGTGAGCGCCGCGGCACTTGCGAACGTGACGGCGCCGCCGCGCTCGACGCGATTGATGAGCAGGTCTGCGAGCCCCGTGCCGATCCACTGCCGCAACGCATACGTCGGGCTACCCGGTCCGGCGAACACGTAGCGGGCCTCGTGTAGCCGCGCCACGAGGGTGTCGTAGGCGAACTCGCCGGCGGCGGCCGACCGCCACGAGGCGATGCCGATCGGGTGGCCGACGCTGCGGGCGAAGTACTCCTGGGCCTTCGCGGTCAGGTCGTCGGCGTTCTCCTGGAAGCCGAACGGAGTGTCGAGCATCACGGCCGGCCCGGCGTCGGCGCGTTCCATGAGCGATCGGTGGACCTTGACCATCGTCGGCGCAGTCTCCCCCGAGCCCATGAGGGTGAACAGCCGGGTCACCCGAGGCCTCCGATGATCGCGGCGACGTCGGCGGGTTGCTCGGCGTGCAGGTCGTGGTCGGCCGGTGGGCCGAACCAGTGCACTCGGGCGTCGGTCGCGATGGCCGCCGCCCGCTCGACGTCGCCACGCTGGCGGCCCGAGCCGTCTTCGGCCGGCACCAGGGCAGCCGGGACGGCGATTCGCGGCCATACCGCCCAGATGTCGTCCTCCCACATCGAGCGGAGGATCGCAAGGTGGCGCTCCAAGGTCAGCCACGGCCGGATCGAGCCGTCGGGAAGGTGCTCCATGTTGTCGAGCGTCGCAGCGACCGCCTCGGGCGACCAGTGCGGGTGCCCGGCCCGGACGGCGGCTTCGAGGCGGCGCAACGCCATGCCGGCGAGCCGGGGCGGGGTCAGGCGCTCCAGGCACACCTCCCAGGAGGCGAACCGATCGCGCAGCGCCAGCCAACCCCCGTCGACGCACACGACACCGGTGAGGCGCTCGGGGTGGGCGGCGGCGAGGTGAGCGACGACGTTGCCACCCCAGCTCTGCCCGGCGACCACCGCTCGTTCCCAGCCCAGGTCGTCGAGCACGGCGACGAGGTCGGCGACGACCGTCGGGAAATCGTAGCCATGGTCGGGCTTGTCCGAACGGCCGTGACCCCACTGATCGACGGCGACGACGGGGTGCCCGGCGGCGGCGAGGTGGTCGCCGACCTGGGACCACAGCCGGGCGTTCGAGCTGAGACCGTGCACACACAGGACCGGGGTGCCGTCACCGCCGTCCCAGCGCAGGGCGTGGAGCCGGAGGCCGCCGGTCGCTCGGAGCGAGACGTGTTGCACGGGCGGCGACGCTACGTGCCCAGCGCCCCCACGATCTCCTCGAGCAACCCGCCGAGGCCGTGGTAGAGCAACAACGGGCCGGACTCGGGATCGTCGAAGTCCGGGACCGGATCGTCCTCTTGGACGTCGAGCATCGTGCCGAGCACGAGGCGGACGTCGTTGAGCGCCCGCATCACGGCGAGCAGCTCGGACTCGGTCAACTCGGTGGATCCGATCACCCCCTCCACCAGGGTGAGCGCGCCGAGCCGGGAGGCGACGAGCTCCTCGCGCATGTACCGCACGTACTCGGCGTCTTTCTCGGGATCGTGAGGGTACGCCGTCGGGAACAGGCGGCGCAGCCGAGGGTCGTCGGCGGGCGCATCTGTGAGCAGCTCGCGCAGCTGGGGCAGCAGCTCGCGCAGCGCCGCGCGCTCCGGGTCCGACAGCCCGAACCGGAACCCGCCGTCACGCATGCGCCGGATCCGCCGGAACAGCGGCACTCAGTCGTCCTGCTGCATGGTCGCCCAGAGCCCGTGCTCGTGCAGCCGGAACACGTCGAGTTCGGCCTTCTCCCTCGTGCCCGATGACACCACCGCCCGGCCCTTGTGGTGCACGTCCAGCATGAGTTGGTTGGCCTTTTCCTTGGAGTATCCGAACAGCTTCTGGAACACGAACGCGACGTAGCTCATCAGGTTGATCGGGTCGTTCCACACGAGCACGACCCACGGGCGATCGGCGACGACGTCGGTGTCGCCGGCGGGCAGGTCGAGCTCGGCCGGTGCGGTGGACGGCACGTCGCCATTGTGACCGGCGTTGCGGTTGGTCGCACTGCGGAGTGGCCTTTACGCTTGGCGGGCCATGGCCGTCGGTAGTCGACCCCTCGTCCCGTCGCGGCTGCGGCCTGGCGGAGTGACCGGCCATGGCGGCGGCGACCGCCGCCCCACGACCAAGCTCGCCGGGTTCGTCGCGCTCACGAAGCCCCGCATCATCGAGTTGTTGCTGATCACCACGGTGCCGACGATGGTGGTCGCCGATCGGGGCCTGCCCTCGCCGTGGCTCGTGCTGTGGACCTTGGTCGGCGGCACCCTGGCTGCTGGCGGCGCCAACGCCGTCAACATGGTGATCGACCGCGACATCGATCGGCTCATGCCCCGCACGCAGGGACGACCTCTCGTCACCGGCGTCCTGCGTCCGGCCGAAGCTCTCGTGTTCGCCCTCTCGCTCGAGGCGCTCGCCTTCGCCGTGCTGTGGCTCGCGGTGAACCTGCTCTCGGCGGTCCTTGCCTTGTCGGCGATGCTCTTCTACGTCTTCGTCTACACGCTCTGGCTCAAGCGTACCTCCCGGCAGAACATCGTCATCGGCGGCGCCGCCGGCGCCGTTCCCGTACTCGTGGGCTGGTCCGCCGTCACCAACTCGCTCGACTGGGCACCGGTGGTGCTCTTCGTGTCGATCTTCCTGTGGACCCCGCCCCACTTTTGGGCGCTCGCCATCAAGTACGCCGATGACTACCGCGCCGCCGGTGTGCCGATGCTGCCGGCTGTCGCGTCGCTCGAGACGACATCGAGCTCGATGATCCGATACACCGTCGCGCTGTGGGCCAGCACGCTCGTGTTCGGATGGGCGGCCGACCTCGGCCTCGTCTATTGGGTGAGCGCCACCGTCCTCGGGGCGGCGTTCACCTGGGGTTGCATCGATCTCCGCCGGAATCCGACCGTCAAGCGGTCGATGCGCCTGTTCGCGTTTTCCATCACGTACGTCTCGTTGCTCTTCTGCGCGATGGCGATCGACACCGTGGTCGTCCACGGGATCTGACGGGGGGATTTCCGACCCGTCGGGACCGGATGGCTACGATCCTCCCTGCCGACCCCTCTCGTCGCGCGTCGCGGTCGCCGTCACGCGTGTGGAGTTGCCCATGACCCTCACGGAAGCTCGACCCGAGGCCGCCGACGCGGTGATCGCCGCCGCTCGCCTCGAGCCGGTCCCAGTGACCGGCGGAATCGTCGGATGGCTCACCACCGCAGACCACAAGCGGATCGGACTGCTCTACACCGGCCTCGGAATGTTCGGCATCGCCGGATCGCTCGTGCTTTCGGCACTGGCCTCGATCTCCGTAGCTGCGGAAAGCGACTACCTGGGCGACTCGTTGCTCCAGGTGTCGAACCTCGGCACGATCGGCCTCGTCTTCGCCGGCGTCGTGCCCACCCTGCTCGGCCTCGGCATCGCCGTCGTGCCGCTCCAGATCGGGGCTCGGGCGATCGCCTTTCCCCGTGCGGCGGCGCTGTCGCTGTGGGGCTGGCTGGTCGGCACCGCCCTGATGGTGGCCTCGTTCGTGGCCAACGGCGGACCGGGTGGCGGCAAGGGACGTGCGGTCGATCTGTTCCTGCTGGCCTTCGGCCTCATGCTTGTCGCGCTGCTGCTCGCCGCCATCAGCCTGGTCACCACGCTGCTCGGTCTGCGCACGGCGGGGATGTCGCTGGCCCGGACGCCGATGTTCGCCTGGTCGTGGTTCGTGACGGGCGCAATGCTGCTCGTGACGCTGCCGCTGCTGGTCGGCGTCGTCATCTACCTGTACGTCGACCATCGCTACGGTCGCCAGATCTTCGGCGGCAACGACGGCATCGTCCGCTACATCGGATGGGCGTTCCGACAGCCGGTGAGCCTCCTGTACGCACTGCCGGTCCTGGGCATCCTGGCCGACACCGTGGCCACAGCGACCCGTCAGCGTCAGGCGCTCCCCGGGGCGGTGCGCGGCGGGATCGGCCTCGCCGGCATCGTTGCGTTCGGCGCGCTCAACACGGCTTTCGATGCCCGGGTCACCTCCCGGTTGGTGTTCATCGCCGTGACCGTGGTCGCTGCTGCGCCCGTGCTCGTGGTGCTTGCGTTGGCCCTACGGAACCTCGCTGCGGGCAAGCCCCGGCTGACGGCCGGCTTTGCCGTGTCGGTCCCCGGAGGACTGCTGCTGCTGGGGGCCGCCGCCGTCGGGATCCTCTACCCGATCGAGCGCCTCGACCTGGTCGGCACGCCGTTCGAAGCCGGCCAGCTCCACCTGGCCTTGGCGGCAGGGATCGTCGGTGCGATCGCCGGTGCGGCGTACTGGTTGCCCAAGCTGACCGGCCGCGTCGTGCCGACCGGCCCGGCGATCGGACTCGGCCTCCTGGCAGCGCTGGGTGGCGTGCTCGCTGGCGTCGGGCCGATCATCGTCGGGTTCTCGTCGTCGTCGACGCAGGCGGGGAACGGCATCCTGGCCGCCGGCGCGATCCTGGCGTCGCTGGCCGTAGCGGCGTTCGGCTTGCTCGCCCTGCGGTCGGCTCGCGCTGGAGACTCGGCTGGTGACGATCCTTTCGACGGTCTCACGCTCGAGTGGGCCACGACCTCACCCCCACCCCCGGGCAACTTCGCCGGGGAGCTCGGTGCCGTGCAGTCGGCTCAGCCGCTGCTCGATCGGAAGGAGGCCTGATGCTGGCACTTCCCCCTGCCCCGGCGCCGTCGCGTCCCCGCCTGTTGATGTTGGGCACCGCCCTGGCGTCCGGAGCGGTCGTGATGCTCGTCGCCGGAATGATCGGCGTGTACCTCTACTGGCGAGGCCAGGACGGCGGATTCACCACCTCGTGGCTCCCGGCCAAGGTCGAGATGCCCGAGGTGCCGGCCAACACGATGATGGCCACCATGCTCGGGGGCTCGGTCCTCGTCCAGTGGGCCGCCTACGCTGCGGTGCGGGGCGACCGCCGCAACGCTGCGCTCGCCCTCGTGCTCACGGCCGTCTTCGGAATCGCCGTGGTCAACGCCCAGGCCTACATCTACCGGCGGTTGGAGATGCCGCTGGTGTCGCCCGATGGTCGCCGGTACAACACCCTGTTCTTCACCCTTTCGGGCACGATCATGGTGCTCGTGGCCTTCGCCACGCTGGCCGCCGTGATCGGACTGTTCCGGGTGATCGGTGGTCGACTCGGTCCGCGTGACGGCGAGTTCGTGAACGCCGTGGCGTTGTTCTGGCACGCTTCGGCGGCCTGTCTCGTCACCGTCTGGTACGTCCTCTACATCCTGAAGTGAGCGTGCACTGATGTTCACCACGGGGTTCAAGCTCTACGGCGTCCTGGCGCTCGTCGGGTTGCTCGCCGCGTTCGTGCAGACCTTGTCCGTCACCGACGAATTCGTCGGGATCTGGGTCTACCTGGGGCTGACGGCGGCGGCCGGGCTGGTCGGCGGCATGGTCGTCTATTACCGAGATGCCGGCACCGGGACACTGGTGGCGAGGCAACTGCGGAGTGTCGAAGCGGAGTCGGTGACCGCCAACGCACCGGCGGTCACGCCCAGTACCTGGCCGTTGATCGGTGCGCTCGGGGTCGGGCTCACGGCGATCGGTCTCGTCGAGAACCCGTTCATCACGACGATCGGTCTCGCCGTCGTGGCGGGAACGATCGTCGAATGGATGGTCCAGGGCTGGAGCGACCGAGCCACCTCGGACCGCCGCTACAACGCCGGTCTGCGCGGCCGGATCCTTCACCCGCTGGAGTTCCCCGTCCTCGGGGCGCTCGTGGCGGGCTTCGTGATCTACGCCTTCTCCCGCATCATGCTGGCGATCAACGTCACGATCGCTCTCGTGCTGTTCTGCGTGGTCGGTGCGGTGATCCTGGTGGTCGCTGCCGTGCTCGCCCGGCTCAAGGAACTCTCGAGGCCGCTCCTGATCGGGGTGTCGGTCATCGGCGTCGGACTGTTCGTCGCCGCAGCTGCGACCGGCATCGCGCTCGGTCCGGTCGAGCACGAGACCGACTTCGTCGGCAACCAGCGAGCGGTCGCGATGAAGGCGAACACGTTCGGCACGGTCACCATGACGGGGTCCGAGCTACCGACGCTGACCGTTCCGAAGGGAACCGAGATCGGCATCCTCGTGGTGAACGAGTCCCCAGAGCCCTCGAAGCTCGTGGTGAAGGGCCGCCGGGTGGTCACCGACGCGTCGGGCAACTCCCAGCTCGTCGTCGAGGAGTTCACCTCCGGCGAGCTCGCCAGGGACAAGAAGGGCTACGTCGTGTTCCGGATGCCGCGGGCGAGCGACGACAAGGACTTCAAGTACACCTACGAGCAGCAAGTCGAGGGCAGGACGGTGGCGGCAGGCCTGATCGTGGTGCCGTCGTGACCCGCATCACCGGGTTGCCGCTCGTTTCGGGCCGTCGGACGGCCGCCCGATCTACAGTCGATGTCGTGGTCGAGCACGAGGAGCGCGCATGAGCAATCGTGGTCGCCGGGCCGTGGCTGGCGCTGCCATTGCCGCTGGTCTGGTCCTGCTCGCAGGTTGCGGGGACTCGAGCCCGCTCGACACCTGGAACCCGAAGGGCGTGGATGCCCAGAAGATCCACGACCTCCAGTGGTGGGTGTTCGCCATCGCCGGCATCGTCGGCATCGTCGTGTTCGCGGTGGTCGCCGTCGCGGTCGTGAAGTTCCGGGATCGAGGAGACGACCGCCTCCCCAAGCAGGTACACGGCGCCCCCAAGCTCGAGGTCGCCTGGACGATCGCACCTGCGGTGCTCCTCGCTGGCATTGCCGTGCCCACCCTTGCGGCGGTGTTCGACCTCACCAAACAGGACGACCCGGGCTTCGAGATCACCGTGATCGGCCAGCAGTGGTGGTGGGAGTACCAGTACCGCGGCTCCTACAACGGACAGAGCCTCGACGGCATCGTCACCTCGGGAGAGATGGTCATCCCCGCGGGTGTGCGGGTGCCGCTGCGGACCACGTCGCGCGACGTGATCCATTCCTGGTGGGTTCCGGCGCTGAACGGCAAGCGCGACGCCGTGCCGAACCGGTTCCACGACTGGAACATCCAGGCGTTCGAACCCGGCGACCACCTCGGCTGGTGCACCGAGTTCTGCGGGCTCTCGCACGCCAACATGCGGGCCCATGCCGTAGCGCTCACTCCGGAGAACTTCGTGGCCTGGGCGAAGAACCAGCAGAAGCCGGCGGCGAAGCCGACCGACCCGACTGCGCTACAGGGCATGGGTGTCTTCGCAGCCCAGTGCGCGCGATGCCACACCGTGAAAGGTCTGACCCAAACGGTGAAGGATCCGACGACAGGGGTGGAGACGGAGCAGCCGGTGATCGCTGCGCCGGACCAGCAGCTCGTGTCAGGGGCTGCGCCGAGCCTCACCCATCTCATGAGTCGCACGAGCTTTGCCGGAGCGATCTACGACCTGAAGAAGCCGGGCTGCACGAACGACCCCGCATACGACCAGGCGTACCCGACGGGCACGGCCGGGAACTGCCTCAACCGGGCGGATATGGAGTCGTGGCTGCGCAACGCACCCGAGATGAAGCCGATGTATGCGCAGCTCAACGACGACAAGAAGTATCGAGGGATGCCGGCACTCGGCCTCAGCGAGCAGCAGATCGACCTGCTGGTCGCCTACCTGGTGACGCTCAAGTAGGGACGACGGAGGAACATCCATGGCGATCGTCGAGAAGCCCCCGACTCCGCTGGAGCTGGCACCTGCGCCCGTCGTGGTGCCACGCCAGGCGTTTGGTCTGTACAAGCGCCCGGTCAGCACCACAGGTTGGAAGTCGTGGTTGTTCACCGTCGACCACAAGAAACTCGGCATCATGTACGGGGTTGCCGCGTTCGTGTTCTTCATCATCGGCGGCATCGAGGCGCTGCTCATCCGCCTCCAGCTCGCCCGTCCGAACGGCACGATCCTGTCGGCGCAGACGTACAACGAACTCTTCACGACGCACGCCACCACGATGGTGTTCCTCTTCGTGATGCCGATGGGCGCTGCGTTCTGGAACTACTTCATCCCGCTGCAGATCGGCGCGCGCGACGTGGCGTTCCCACGGATCAACGCATTGGGTTTCTGGCTGTTCCTCTTCGGCGGCCTCTTCTTCTACCTTTCGCTGTTCCTCGGCGGTCTGCCGGATTGCGGCTGGTTCTGCTACGCGCCGAACTCGGGGGCGGTGTTCTCACCGACCAACGGTGTCGACTTCTGGGCGATCGCGCTCCAGATCACCGGCATCGCATCGCTGACCGGTTCGATCAACATCATCGTGACCGTCCTCAACATGCGTGCCCCCGGCATGACCTTGATGAAGATGCCGATCTTCACCTGGATGGTCCTGGTGGTGCAGTTCCTGCTCGTCTTCGCCATTCCGGTCATCTCCGTGGCGCTGTTCCTCCTCACGTTCCAGCGGGTGTTCGGCGCAACGTTCTTCGACGCTGCCGCCGGCGCCGATCCGCTCCTGTGGCAGCACCTGTTCTGGATCTTCGGCCATCCCGAGGTCTACATCCTGATCCTCCCGAGCTTCGGGATCGTCTCGGAGATCCTCCCGGTCTTCTCCCGCAAGCCCCTGTTCGGCTACCCCTTCGTCGTGTTCTCGGGCGCTGCGATCGGCTTCATGGGATGGGGCGTGTGGGCCCACCACATGTTCGCCTCGGGCCTCGGTCCGGTCTCGGTGGCCGTCTTCTCGGCCACGACGATGTTCATCGCCGTGCCGACCGGCGTGAAGATCATCAACTGGATCGCCACGATGTGGGGCGGGAAGATCCGCTTCACGACGGCGATGCTGTTCTCGATCGGTCTGATCGTGGAGTTCACGATCGGCGGTCTCTCGGGCGTCACCCACGCCATCGCACCGTCGGACTGGCAGCAGACCGACACGTACCACATCGTCGCCCACTTCCATTACGTGCTGTTCGGCGGCGCGGTGTTCGGAATCTTTGCCGGCTTCTACTACTGGTGGCCCAAGATGTTCGGACGACTGCTCGACGAGAAGCTCGGCAAGTGGAACTTCTGGCTCATGGTGCTCGGCGTGAACCTCACGTTTGCACCGATGCACATCTCCGGCCTCGCCGGTCAGTCCCGACGGAATTACATCATCGACGACGTCCAGGGACCGTGGGTCACCTCGATGAACCTGATCGCCACGATTGGGGCCTTCGTACTCGCCGTCGGCGTGTTGATCTTCATCATCAATGTCGTCAAGACCGCCCGAGGACCGCGCAACGCACCGCTCGACCCGTGGGACGCCCGGACCTACGAGTGGATGACCACCAGCCCGCCGAAGGAACACAACTTCGACTCGATCCCGCCGGTTCACTCGATCGACGAGTTCTTCCACCGGAAGTACGCCGAAGACCATGACACCGGCGAAATCCGCAAGGTGGCGACCGCCGAGGAGATCATGGCGGAGCAGGAAGCCAACGCCGACAAGCACATCCATCTACCGTCGCCGTCCTACTGGCCGATCGTGCTGGCCTCCGGTGTGCCGGTCATCGGTCTCGGGCTCATCTTCTCGGTGCCGCTCGCCATCGTGGGCGGGGTGATCGTGCTGCTCGGAGCATACGGCTGGGCGCTCGAGCCGTCGGTCGCCGATGACACGGATTTCGATCCGCCCGCCGGCGGTCCGAGCAAGGAGTTGAGCACCGTTGGCTGACCTCGCCGTCTCTCCTGTGGCCGCCGGTCACGATGCACACGACGACCACGGCGCGCACCACAGCTCCACGGGCTTGTCGAACAACAAGCTGGCGATGTGGCTCTTCCTCGGCTCGGACTGCCTGCTCTTCGGTGGACTGATCTCCACGTACATGTTGTACCGGGGCCGTGTTGCCGAGGGGCCCCACCCGGAGGACGTCTACAACATCCCGTTCACCTCGGTGAGTTCATTCGTCCTTCTGATGAGCTCGCTCACCATGGTGCTCGCCGTAACGTCGGCCCATCGCGGGGACGTCAAGCGCACGCGACTTTGGCTGATCGCCACGGCGTTGTTGGGCGCCACGTTCGTCGGCGGTCAGGTGTTCGAGTTCACCGAGATGTACTACAAGGGTCTCGGTTACACCACGAGCCTCTTCAGCTCGAGCTTCTACACATTG
>JBEIFW010000061.1:0-17739 GCA_040382215.1 Acidimicrobiales bacterium | reverse complement strand
TGCCGGACTTGCCGACCGAGATCGGCTCCTGGTCGGACCACGGGAAGTTGATCCACGCCGAGGTCGTGCACCAGGCGTATTCGCAGCGCACCACCGAGCGGGGCTTTTCGTAGAGGACGGCCGAGCGCACCTCGGCCACCTTGCCCTGGCAGAACTGCATCACGGCGGCCAGCGTGTGGCCGGTGTCGGCGACGTCGTCGGCGATCAATACCTTGGCCTCCGAAACGTCGACGAGATCCGGCACGGGAGGCAGGATCATGGGCACCTCGAGCCGCTCGTCGACCCCCGTGTAGTACTCGACGTTCATCGTGTACAGGTTCTTCACGCTCAACGCATAGCCGAGGGCACCGGCGACGAGCAGGCCGCCCCGGGCGATCGCCAGGATCAGGTCGGGCTCGTAGCCATCGTCGTGGACCATCTGCGCCAGCTCGCGAGACGCAGTGCCGAAACGCTCCCAGGTGAGGATTTCGCGCTCGTCGGACATCGGGGGGACCTCCTGAGACGGCCGGTCCGACGACGGTACCAGAGGCTCAGAGGCAGAGGTCCGGGGGCCGGACCGGGGTGCGGTCGATGCTCCGGCCGACTGCGGCGACGATGGCGTTCACGATCGCCGGGGTCACCGAGATGCACGGCGGCTCACCGACGCCCTTGGCGCCCAACGGGGCCTGCGGATCGGGTTCCTCGACAAACACGGCGTCGACGACCGGGGCGTCGAGGAACGTGGGCAGCAGGTAGTCGGTGAAGGACGCATTGCGGATCCGGCCGTCGGTGATGATGAGCTCCTCCATCACCGCGAGCCCGAGACCCTGAGCGATGCCGCCTTCGATCTGGCCGAGCACCGACAGCGGGTTGAGCGCCACACCGACGTCCTGGGCCGTGGCCACCTGCACCACCTTGACCAGCCCGAGCTCGGGGTCGACGTCGACGACGGCCCGGTGGGCCACGAAGGCGAACGCCACATGGCAACGACCCTGACCGTTCTCGTCGAGGTCCTCGGTGGGTCGATGGTGGTACTCGACCGTTTCCTCGAACGTAACGCCCGCCGTGGCCTCGACGACACCGATGCGCCGCAAGGGTTCGACGGTGTCCACCACCGCGTCATCGATGATCGCGAGCCGGACGGGATCGACGTGCCACCCGGCGGCCACGTGCTCGAAGAGCCGCTCGCGCACCTTGCGGCACGCCGCATCGACGGCCCCGCCGGACATCCAGGTCTGGCGGGATGCCGAGGTCGAACCGGCAGAGCCGATTCGGGTGTCCATCGGCTCGAGCAACACGTCGTCGACCCCGAGGATGGTCCGGGCGATCTGCCCGGCGATGGTCACAAAACCCTGACCCACCTCTGCGGTGGCGAAGTGCAGCGTGACGACCCCGTCGGCGAGGCGGCAGCGCGCCGTCGAGTAGTCGTCGAAGCCCTCCGAGTACATGATGTTCTTGATCGACACCCCCCACCCGACGCCGCGGCGGATGTGGGTCCGGTCGGCGGTGCGGCCGGCGCCGCCCGGGATCGCCATCACGTCGCAGTCCTCGGCCAGGGCCGGCGGGAGCGGGATCGCTGCCGTCTCACGGATGCACCGCTCGACCGGGGCGACGGACTCCACGGGCTGGCCGGTGATCAGCAGGTCGCCGGTGCGCATCGCATTGCGCAGGCGGACCTCGACCGGCTGGAGCCCGACGGCGGCCGCCAGCTTGTCCATCTGGCGCTCGTGAGCGAAGCACGCCTGGACCACGCCGAACCCTCGCATCGCGCCGCACGGCGGGTTGTTGGTGCGCACCGCCCATCCGTCGACGACGGCGTTGGGACACCGGTACGGGCCCTGCGCATGCGTGATCGCATTCACCAGCACCGCAGACGACGTCGAGGCGTAGGCCCCGCCGTCGAACACCATCCGGGTCTCGATCTTCACGATCGTGCCGTCCGCGTCGGCGTGGTGGCGCATCCAGATCTGCGCCGGGTGGCGATGCACATGGCCGACGAAGCTCTCCTCCCGGCTGTACTGCATCTTCACCGGGCGAGCTGTTCGCAGCGCGAGCAGGCAGGTGTGAACCTGCAGGCTGATGTCCTCCCGGCCGCCGAACGCCCCGCCGACCCCACCGAGCACGAGGCGCACCTTCTCCTCGGGCAGGCCGAGACATGCAGCGATCTGCTTGCGATCCTCGTGCAGCCATTGGGTCGCGATGTAGAGCTCGATCCCTGCGCCACCGGGATCGGGAAGGGCGAGCGCTGCCTCGAGGCCGAGGAACGCCTGGTCCTGCATGCCGATCTCGTAGGTGCCCTCGACGGTGACGACCCCGGTTGCGTCGGGATCGCCGTGCAGGATCCGCTGATGCCGCAGCACGTTGCCGTCGGGATGGATCGGCGGGTGACCGCCGGCGATCGCCATCTCGGGGTCGCTGAGCACCGGCAACGGCTCGTACTCGACGACGATCGCAGCCAGCGCTCGCCGGCAGGTCTCGGGGTGGTCGGCGGCGACGGGTTCGCCGACGTAGCGCACGACATCGCGGGCGAACACCGGCTGATCCTGCGAGATGAGCCCGTAGGTGGGCATCCCGGGCACGTCGTCGGCGGTGAGGACGACCTCGACCCCCGGGATCCGCCAGGCGGCGGACACGTCGACGCGGCGGATGCGCGCGTGCGCGTGTGGCGAGCGCAACGCCATGCCCCACAACATCCCGTCGGCCCACAGGTCCGAGGAGAAGGCGAACCGCCCCTGCACCTTGGGGACGCCATCGGGCCGCTGCGCTGAGTCGCCGATCCGGTTCCGGCCCGTCCGCGGCCGATTGACGACGTCGACTGCGCTGGTCATGCCTGCACCCCGGCCCGCGCCGCCGCCTCGACCGCGGCGAGGATCCGGCCGTAGCCCGTGCAGCGACACAGGTTGCCCGAGAGTGCCTCGCGCACCTCCAGTTCGGTCGGCGACGGGTTCCGCTCGAGCAGGTCGTGAACCGCGACGATCAGCCCCGGCGTGCAGAACCCGCACTGCACGGCCCCTTCGTCGACGAACGCCTGCTGCACCGTGGTGAGCCCGGCATCGGCGCCCGGCAGGCCCTCCACGGTGGTGATGTCGGCGCCGATCGCCGAGGCGGCGAGCACCAGGCACGAACACACCAGCGCCCCGTCGACGAGGACCGAGCACGACCCGCACTCGCCCTGCTCGCACGCGCCCTTGGCGCCGGGCAAGCCGAGCCGCTCGCGCAACACGTACAGGAGGCTCTCGCCGAGCCAGGCGTCGGTGACGCTGCGTTCGGAACCGTTGACCCGCAGGACGTACTGCTCGTTCATGCCGGGAAGGCCCTCCGCAGGAGTCGGGTGGCGAGGACGCCCACGGCGTGGCGCCGGTAGGCGGCCGTCGCCCGATGGTCGTCGATCGGTCGGGCCGTCGTGGCCGCCAGGCGACCGAACTCCTCGGCCGCGCCGGGAGCGAGCGTGCCGGCGCTCCAGTCGATCGCTTCGGCAGCGAAGGCCTCGGCGGGGTCGGCACGCAGGATCGTGGGACCCACGGCCCCGAGCGCCAGGCGGACGTTTCGACCCAAGCGGTCGACTGCGAGGCACGCCCCGGCCGCCGAGATCACCATCGCGTTGCGAACGCCGACCTTCGCGTACCCCTGGAAGCCCTCCAGGACCGGAATCGTGACGGCGGTGATCAGTTCGTCGGGACGTCGGGCGGTGCGCTTCACCCCGACCATGAACTCGTGGATCGATACCGCCCGCCCGCCGGCGGCGCTCACCAACTCGACGGTTGCGTCGAGGGCTGACAGAACGGGCAGGCCGTCGCCGGCCGGCGAGCACGTGGCAAGATTGCCGCCGAGCGTGCCGGCATTGCGGATCTGCGGCGAGCCCACCGTGCGGGCGGCTTCGGCCAGCGCCGGCACGAGCGATGCGATCGGCTCGTCGAGCAAGGCCGTCCACGTCGCGCCGGCGCCGATGCGCACGATCGATGCGGCGGGGTCGTAGACGATCGGGCGGAGCTCGGCGAGGGCTCGCAACGCGATCACCGACTCCGGACGGCGATGGCCAAAGTTCACCTCAACCATCAAGTCGGTGCCACCCGCCAACAGATGGGCGTCGGGATCGTCCCGCAGCATCGCCAGCGCAGCCTCGATCGACGACGGGACGAAGACGGCCACGGGCGGACTATACAAAACGTAAAGTTTCGGCCCGGTTATTCGACGGTCAAACCTCGGATCGCCGGGTCCGGGGTCGGCAACTGCGGATCGAGTCGTTCGAGCACATCGACGAGCACCTCTGCCACGGCGAGGTTCCGTACCCAGTTCCGGTCAGCCGGCACCACGTACCAGGGGGCCCATGCGGTCGACGTCTCCCGGAGAGCGTCTTCGTAGGCCTCCATGAAGGCCGGCCACCGGGCCCGGTCCTCGAGGTCCCCCATCCGGAACTTCCAGCCCTTCACCGGATCCTCGACCCGCTCCTGGAGCCGCAGGCGCTGTTCCTCCGAGGAGATGTGAAGGAAGAACTTCACCACCGTGGTGCCCTCGTCCACGAGCATGCGCTCGAACTCGCAGATGTGCCGGAACCGGCGCCGCCATGTTCCTTCGGGGACGAGGTTGCGGACACGCGTCACCACCACGTCCTCGTAGTGCGAGCGGTTGAAGATCCCGATCTCGCCGGCGGCCGGGCACGCGTCGTGCACCCGCCACAGGTAGTCCATCGCCGCTTCCCGGCCGGCCGGTGCCTTGAACGACGTGACCCGCACGCCCTGCGGGTTGAGACCGGTGAACACGGAGCGGATCGTGCCGTCCTTGCCCCCGGCGTCCATCGCCTGGAGCACCACCAGCAGGGACCGCTCGCTCTCGGCCGCCAGCCGCGCCTGCAGGACGGCGAGCCGGGCGTTGAGGGAGCCGAGCCGGTCGACGGCATGCTCCTTGGTCTCGATTCCGAGTTTGTCCCTCGTGTCGACCGCCGACAGTCGGAACGACGGGCCGACGCGAAGCTTGTCGAGCATGGGTCGAACGCTACGCCGAGGCTTCGGATCCGACCCAGGGGCAATGTCGGCAGCCGCTCCCGCAGCACAGACCCCGTGCGGCAAGTTGCCCGGCAGTCATGACGATGTAGCCCGTTGCCGGATCCCGGTACGTAGGACGGCCAGTCGCCATGGCGGTCCGATGGAGCGCGACGATCTCGGCATACCGGCGGTGCGTCGGGTGCAGGCGGCTCGGGTCGGGTCGATCACGCCAGTCTGCGCGCACGACTCACACGTTAGACCGCCGACTCACGAACATCGAAGCGTCCACGGAGGCGCTCGCCGATCACGTTCAGGCTCAGCACCGTGAGCACCAGTACGAGCGACGGCATCATGACCACGTGCGGGAAGCGGCTCAGGTCGTTGCGGCCCTGCGTGATCAGCGTCCCCCAGGACGGGATGTCGGCCTCGAGGCCGACGCCCAGGAACGACAACGAGCCCTCGGCGACGATGATGAGCGCAACCGCGAGGAAGCTGAACGACAACGCCACCGGGATCACGTTCGGCAGTACCTCCTTGAACAGCACCCGGCTCGACTTCGCCCCGACGGCTCGGGATGCCATCACGAACTCACGCTGGGAGTACACGAGCGTGTTCGCCCGCACGAGCCGAGACAGCGGCGCGATCGACAGCACCGTCAAGCCGATCACGACCTTGTAGGTGTCGCGACCCCAGAACGTGGTGATGCCGATCAGCAGGATCAAGGCAGGGAACGACAGCATCACGTCGGTCACGGCCGTGACGACCGTGTCCCACCAGCCTCGGAAGTACCCCGAGGTGATCCCGAGCACGCCCCCGAGCAGCATGCCCAAGGCGGTGGTGGCGACGCCGATCAGCAACGACGCCCGAGCCCCGTAGATGCAGTAGGAGAAGATGTCCTTGCCGTTCTGGTCGCCGCCGAGGATCGGTTCGCTGAACCACTGCGGCCCGACACGGGCGATCGACGCGTTGGTGGAGAACGGGTCCTTCACGAACGGGAGCCAGTCGGCGAAAAGCGCCATCAGCACGACGATCCCCAACCAGCCGATCGCGAGCCACAGGACGATCGGCGGCATCTTGAACGGCTTGGCGGTGCTGATCGCTCCGGCTGCAGGAACGCTCGCTGTCGACGTGCCGGTGCTGACCGGGGATGCGGTTGCAGTCATGTCAGGGCTCCGATCAGGACAGCGAGCGAGCGAGGCGGACACGCGGGTCGAGCACGCCGTACAGCAACTCGACCAGCAGGTTCGACAGGACGAAGAAGAGCACCACGATGAGGAAGCCGCCCTGCACGATGAAGTACTCGCGGGCGAGCACGCCACCGACGATCGTTCGGCCGAGGCCCGGGATGGCGAAGGTCTGCTCGACGGCGACCGCGCCGCCGATGAGCGCACCGATGTTGAGCCCGGCCGAGGTGATCAACGAAAACAGCGAAGGCTTCAAGCCGTGACGCACGAGGATGAACGACGGGCTGAGGCCCTTCGAGCGGGCCATCAGGATGTAGTCCTCCTGCAGCGTGGCGATCATGTCGGTGCGCAGTAGGCGGGTGTACGTTGCGAACGGTGCCGCCGCCAGCGTGAGCGCCGGCAGCAGGATGAGCTTGAAGTGCTCGAACACGTCCTCGGAGAACGAGGTGTACCCGGTGGGTTTGAGCCCCAAGAAGTCGAACTGCAGCGCCACGTAGATGGCGAGCCACAGGCCGAGCACGAACTGCGGGGTGGAGATCAGCAGCGACGTCCACCCGTTCATCGCGCGATCGAACCAGGAACCCCTGAAGTACGCCTGGGCCATGCCGACGAGGAAGGCGCCGACGAGGGCGAGGATCTGGGCGTAGATCATGAGCTGCAGGCTCGGGACGAGCGCATCGCCGAGGATCGTCGTCACCGGGATGTTCGCAGCCAGCGAATTGCCGAGGTCGCCGGTGATCGCGTCACGGAACCAGTTGACGTAACCCTCGAAGACGTTGCCGCTCAGGTTCCATTGCTCGAGCAGTGCTGCCCGCGCTTCTTCGGTGGCACTGGTGCCGAGCTTCACGATCGTCGGGTCGCCCGGCAGGATCCGAATCATCCCGTAGACGAAGAAGCTGCCCACGAGGAGGATCAGCACTGCTCGGATGAGTCGCTGTCGGAGGAATCTGCCCATCAGGATCCGTCTCTCTCGCTGGTCTCGGGGAACGGGCACCGTGGGTGCGCCCGGGCGATCCGGACGCACCCACGGTCGTCAACTCACTTGATCCAGATCTGCTGGAACCAGTGCATGGCACGGCCGATCGTGTTGGCCGCCTTCGCGCCCTCGGGCGTGGCGATGGAGCCACCCACGTTCTGGAGGTTCTTGTTCGCCACGTACTGCCACAGCGTCCAAGCGGTCCAGATGTTGTAGACCTTCTCTCCGAAGACCTTGTTCACCGTCTGAGCGGCGGCCTTGCGGGCGGCCGGATCCGGGTTGACACGGATCGTGACGAGGGCGTCGTCGATGGCCTTGTCCTTGATGCGACCGAAGTTCAGCGCCAGGTTCGGGGCGTCGAGGGCCAGCGAGGAGTGCCACCAGATGAAGTTGCGGTCGGCCTCGAGCGAACCGTGGTTACGCCACTGGAACATCTGGAAGTCGCCCACCAGCGCCCGGGTGATGTACTGGCCCTGCTCGGTCTGATCGATGTTGCCCTTGACCCCGCACTTGGCCCAGTAGCTGTTGATCAGCTCCATGGTGCCCTTGTTGAAGGGGTCGGCAGTGGTGCCGGTGGCGAGCTGGACATCACCGGTGATGCCCTTGGCCGCCTTGTAGTCGTCGATCAGCTTCTTGCCGCCGGCCTGGTCGAACTTCGGGTATCCGGAGTTCTCCAGGTAGCCGTCGGTGCCGGGCGGGAACGGGCCGTTGGCGACCGGCGTTGCGTTGGCGTTGCGGAGTTTGTTCAGCTCGTCGTAGTTGATGCACTTGGCCAGACCGATGCGGAAGTTCTGGTCCGCGAGCGGGTTGTCCTTGCCGCCGAGCTGCGGCGACACGTTCAGCATCAAGTAACCGGTCTCACCACCGACGTTGTTCTCGAAGATGTTCCACTGGTCCTTCTCGGAGCGGAACTTCGCGATGGCGTCGCCGTTCGAGGTCATGATGATCCCGCACTGGTTGCCCCGCAGGCAGTTCTCCCGGGCGGCGATGTCGTCGATCGGCCGGAAGACCAACCCGTCGAGGTACGGATACGCCTGACCGTCGGGCGCCTTCAGCCAGTAGTCGGGATTCTTCACCAGTTCGAGCTTGTCGTTGACCGTCCAGGACTTGAACTTGAACGGGCCGGTCCCGATCGGGTTCTTCGGGCCGTTCGCCGGGTCGGCGACGTTCTTCGGGCTCGCGATGTAGGCGATCGAGGTCGCGTAGCTCTGGTCGAGCGTGGCGTACGGGATCGCCAGATCGATGGTCAGCGTGAGCGGATCCGCAGTGTCCACGGTGATCGACTTGTAGATCGTCGACAGCGGCTTGCGGTTGGTCTTCGCGTCCTCCGGCTTGCTCGCATCGAACGTCGCCGGGCAACCGCCGAACTCACCCATCGCCGTCGCCGTCAACGGGCTGCAGCGGTGGCCTTCGAGATTGGCCTTCACGGCGGCGGCATCGAGCGCCGAGCCGTCGTGGAACTTGATCCCGCTGCGCACCTTGATCGTCCACTGGGTGGCGGTGGGGTTGGACGTCATCTTCTCCGCGAGGAACGGCACCGCCTTGCCGTCGTCGGTCATCACCATCAGCGAGTCGTAGAGCGCCCGCATCGGCTTGTAGCCGGCGGCAGGCGCCTGCGAATACTGCGGCGACCAGCCCGTGGCGTTCTCCGCCTCGGAGCCGTACACCAACGTGCCGCCCCGCTTCGGCTTGTCGTCGGCCGGCTTCAGCGTGGTCGACGCAATCGTCGACACCGAGGCCACCGTGGTGCCCCCGGCGGCGGTCGTCGTCGTCCCTCCGCTGTCCTTCGAGTCGTCGCCGCACGCAGCAGCGGCGAAGCCCAACACCGCCACGAGGGCGAGCCCCTTGACGGCGCGCCCGCGCCGAACCGGATGAGAAACCGTCATGCACAACCCCCTGATCTCGATCGGCACCGGAACTGTGCCGATCGTCACTTCTGACGCGGCGACAGTAAACGCGGGGACGGATGGGGTCAACTCCCACCACGTCCCTGCGTGCGGGCGTTGACACCGTGTCGAATGCGCCCGTACCCTCCGGCGTGCCGTGGCGCCGGGGGCCCGCGGTTCCGGGGGACGGCCGAAAGGAATCCGAGTGTCTCGCAACGCGCTCGATACCGCGCAGCGTCGGGCAACGACGTCGACCCTCCTCGAGGTGCGCGATCTGCGAACCCACTTCCGCACACCGCGCGGCATCGTGCGCGCCGTGGACGGGGTGAGCTTCACCCTCGAACGGGGCAAGTCGCTCGGGGTCGTGGGCGAATCCGGATCCGGAAAGACGGTCCTGTCCCGCTCGATCATGGGCCTGCTACCCCGACGGACCACGCTGCGCTCGGGCACCGTGCTGTTCGAGGGCAACGACATCTCGTCGGCCGACCCCAAGCTGATGCGCCAGTTCTGGGGCACTGAGATGTCGATGATCTTCCAGGACCCGATGACGTCGCTGAACCCGGTCGTGCGCGTCGGACGCCAGATCACCGAGTCCCTCACCAAACGTCTCGACATGCCCAAGGACCAGGCCCTCGCGACCGCCGAGAAGCTCCTCGCCGACGTGCGCATCCCCGAGCCGCAGCGGCGCCTGCGGGAGTTCCCCTACCAGCTGTCCGGCGGCATGCGTCAGCGCGTGTCGATCGCCATCGCCCTGGCGTGCGGGCCGACGTTGCTGTTCGCCGACGAGCCCACCACGGCGCTCGACGTGACGGTCCAGGCGCAGATCCTCGACCTGCTCGACGAGCAGCGCCGCGATCGCAACATGTCGATGATCCTCGTGACCCACGACCTCGGCGTCGTCGCCGGGCGAACCGACGAGATCGCCGTGATGTACGCCGGCAAGCTCGTGGAGAAGGCGCCCACCAAGGTGCTGTTCTCCAAGATGAAGATGCCGTACACCGAGGCGTTGCTGCGGTCGATCCCCCGCATCGAGGACCACTCGCACACGCGACTGCAGGTGATCGCCGGCCGACCGCCGGCGCTGATCGACCCACCGCCGGGGTGCCGGTTCGCGCCTCGCTGCCCGTACGCCCAGGAGCGCTGCACCGTGGAGGAACCTCCCTTGGTCGAAGCTGACACCCCCGGCCACTTCTACGCCTGCTGGTATCCGGTCGGCTCCGCCGAGTGGCAGGCCCGTCAGGGCGCGACCGCCGGGACCGGTGCGTGATGGCCGGCACCGGAACCGCGCACCTGCACGGCGAGTCGGAGGCATTGCTGCGGGTCGAGAACCTGACCGTGGAGTTCCCTGTCGGTCGCACCGGACTGAAGGTGCACGCCGTGTCGGGTATCAGTTTCGACGTGCTACCGGGCGAGACGCTCGGCCTCGTCGGCGAGTCGGGATGCGGCAAGTCCACCACCGGCAAGGCCGTGATCCAGCTCCCGCCGCCCACCGGCGGCAGCATCGTGTTCCAGGGGCAGGACCTCACCCAGCTTCGCGGGGAGAAGGTCCGTCAGCTGCGCACCAACGTGCAGATGATCTTCCAGGATCCGATCTCGTCGCTGAACCCCCGCCGCCGGGTGCGCGACATCGTCGCCGAGCCGCTCCACGTGTGGGGCATCGGTACCAAAGAAGAGCGCGCCCGCAAGGTCGAGGAGGTGCTCGAGACCGTCGGCATCGACCCGTCGACGGCCGATCGCCGGCCGCACCAGTTCTCGGGCGGACAGTGCCAGCGCATCTCGATCGCCCGGGCGCTGGTCCTCGAACCCAAGATGCTCATCTGCGACGAGCCCGTCTCGGCCCTCGACGTGAGCGTGCAGGCGCAGGTGCTCAACCTCCTCGAGGACCTGAAGGCCAAGTACGGCCTCACCATGGTGTTCATCGCCCACGACCTCGCCGTCGTGAAGAACGTGAGCGACCGAGTGTGCGTGATGTATCTCGGCAAGGTGTGCGAGGTCGCCCCGTCCGACGACCTCTACGCCCGGCCGGCGCATCCCTACACGTCCCGCCTGCTCGACTCGATCCCGGTGCCGGATCCCGAGGTGAAGCCGGACCCGACCAACCGGATCCAAGGCGAGCTCCCCTCCCCGATGGCACCGCCCTCGGGGTGCCGGTTCCGCACCCGCTGCCCGATCGCCCAGGAGCGGTGTGCCTCCGAGGAACCACAGCTGCGCAACATCGGGCAGAGCCACTACGTCGCCTGCCACTTCCCGCTCGTCGGGGCACCCGCCTGACGTACGACGCGCCGGACGTGGCCGCGATCCCGCCCGGGCGAACCCGGTTGAACCGAACCGAGCGCCGCGAGCAGATCGTCGCTGCGGCGGCGTCGGTGTTCGCCGGGCGCGACCCGGCCGGGGTGACGTTCGAAGAAATCGCCGACGGCGCCGGTGTCTCACGGGCGCTCGTCTACAACTACTTCGGCGACCGCAACGGATTGCTCGAAGCCGTCTACCGCCGCGCCGTCAGCGAACTCGGCGCCCGGGTCACCGCAGCGGTCGTGTCCACCGACGACCGCCGCGACGCCCTGCGGCGGGCCGTCGAGGCCCATCTCGCCTACGCCCGCTCCGACCCGGCCGGCTACCGGTACGCGTCGGGCGAGGCCGCCTTCGCCCAGCTGCCCCGCCTGCACGCCGACCGGGTCCGGGCGACGGCCCGCAGCCTCGGCGGCGCACCCGAGTCGGAGGTGCTGGCCACCGCCGTGCTCGCCGTCATCCATGCCTCGGTGCTGCAGTGGCTCGAGCGTCCGACGCTTCCCGAGGATCGCTTCGTCGAGGTGCTCTCCGAGTTCCTCGGTGGGGGCCTCGGCGCCGTGCCGGCCACCGTCTGATCTGCAGCTGCCGCCGAGCGTGCAAGGCCACTGCTGCCCGCAGGGTCCGGGCGCGCAACGGGCCCGGGCCATGCCGGCCCGGGCCCGTTGCGACGTCAGGGCGTCGGGATCACTTGATCCAGATCTGCTGCCAGGAGTGCATGCTGACCCGGTGCGTGTTGACCAGCTTGGTGCCGTCGGGGGCGCTGAACGACGAGCCCACCGCCTGCACCTTCTTGTTGGCCACCTGCTGCCACAGGGTCCACGCCGTCCACAGGTTGTAGACCTTGGAGCCGAACGTCTTGTTGATCGACTCGGCAGCCGCCTTGCGGGCGGCCGGGTCACCGCTCTGGCGGATGACGGTGAGCGCCTTGTCGATGTCCGGGTCCTTGATGCGGCCGAAGTTGAGCGCCACACCGGGGGCGTCGATGGCGAACGCCGACAGCCACCACACGTAGTTGCGGTCCGGGTTCAGGCCACCGAAGTTGCGCCAGGAGAAGATCTGGAAGTCGCCGACGAGGGCCCGGGTGATGTACTGGCCCTGCTCGGTCTGGTCGATCTTGCCGTTGACGCCACACTTCTTCCAGTAGCTGGCGATCAACTCGTTGGTGCCCTTGTTGAACGGATCGGCCGTCGTGCCGAAGGCGAGCTCGAGGTCACCGGTGATGCCCTTCGACGCCTTGTACGCGTCGAGGAGCTTCTTGCCACCCTCGAAGTCCTTCTTCGGGTACCCGTTGTCGGCGAGGTAACCGTCGACACCGGGCGGGTAGGGCCCGTTGGCAACCGGGGTGACGCCACCGTTGCGAAGCTTGTTCAGCTCGTCGTAGTCGACGCACTTGGCCAGACCCGTGCGGACGTTGACATCGGCGATCGGGTTCTCCTTGCCGCCGATCGTCGGGGCGTTGTTGAACATGTAGTGGCCGGTCTCACCGCCGACGTTGTTCTCGAAGATGTTCCACTGGTCCTTCTCCGAGCGGAACTTGTTGATGGCGTCGCCGTTCGAGGTGTGGATCACGTCGCACTGGCCACCGCGCAGGCAGTTCTCCCGGGCCGCGATGTCGTCGATCGGGCGGATCACCAACCCGTCGAGGTACGGGTAGGGCTGACCGTCGGGCGCCTTGTGCCAGTAGTCCGGGTTCTTCACCAGTTCGAGCTTGTCGTTCACGGTCCACGACTTGAACTTGAACGGGCCCGTCCCGATCGGGTTCTTCGGCGAGTTCGCGACGTCGTCGATGTTCTTGGGGCTGATGAGATACCAACCGGTGGCCGAGTAGTCGAGCACCGCGTAGGGCGCCAGCAGGTCGATCTTCACCGTCATCGGATCGGCCGAGTCGACGGTGATCGCCTTGTAGATGGTCGAGAGCGGCTTGCGGTTGGTCTTCGCGTCCTCGGGCTTGCTTGCGTCGAAGGACTTCGGGCAACCCCCGAACTCACCGAACGCCGTGGCCACGAGCGGGCTGCAGCGGCCGTTCTCGATGTAGAGCTTCAGCGCCGTGCCGTCGAGCGGGGTGCCGTCGTGGAACTTGATGCCCGAGCGCATCTTCACGGTCCAGGACGTGAAGTCGGCGTTCGGGGTCATCGACTCGGCGAGCATGCCGTGGGTCTTGCCGTCCTCGCCGATCGCCATCACGTTGTCGTAGATGGCTCGGGCCACTGCCTCACCGGAGATGGCGAACTGCGAGTACAGCGCGGAGAACCCCGTCGCCGTCTCGGCCTCGACGCCGTAGGTGAGCGTGCCACCCCGCTTGGGCTTGTCGTCGGCGGGCTTCAGCGTGGTCGACGCAATCGTCGACACCGAGGCCACCGTGGTGCCCCCGGCGGCGGTCGTCGTCGTGCCCCCGCTGTCCTTCGAGTCGTCGCCACAGGCCGCGGCGACGAGACCGAACGTGACCAGGACACCCGCGACGGCGAGCGCCCCTCTCCTACCTCTCATGGTGGTCCCCCATCTGCCGTACCCCCCGGTACGGCTGCTACGGACGGTACCACGACAGTGACGTCCGGCACTCCCCCCAATGGCCCTCAGGTGTCGGTCAGGTGTTGCGGTAGGACGGCGGCCGCCGCTCGAGGAAGGCCCGACGGGCTTCGGTCGCGTCCTCGGTGAACGAGGCCATGATCTGCTGGCGATTCTCGAGGTCGATGGCGTTCTGCATCGCCGGGATCTCGAGCGACGACCACATGCCCTCCTTGGTGAGGGCCACCCCGAACGGGCTGTTCAGCATGATCTGCTCGGCCTTGGCCAGCGCCGCATCCATGAGCACCTCATCGGGGGTCACCTCGACGACGAGTCCGATCCGGTAGGCCTCCTCCGCGTCGAAGATACGGCCCGTCAGCATGAGCTCCTGGGCCCGGGCCGCGCCGACCAGGCGCGGCAACAGCCAGCTCGTTCCGATGTCGCAGGCCGACAACCCGATGCGGATGAACGCTGCATTGAACCGGGCAGAGGCCGCCGCAAGACGCACGTCGGAACCCAGCACGAGCGCGAAGCCACCGCCGGCGGCCGGTCCGTTGACCGCAGCGATCACCGGCTGGGGCAGCGAGCGCAGGTGCGGGATCAACCGGGCGATGTGCCGCTGCACGGCGAAGCCCGCCTGCGGGCGCCCGAAGCCCTCGGTGTGGGGCGCCTCTCCGTAGCCGCCGAGGTCGAGACCGGCGCAGAAGCCGCGACCCGCACCGGTGAGGATCACGACCCGGCACGAGGCATCGACAGCGATCGCGTCGAGGGTGTCGTGGAGGCCCTGCACCATCTCGGTGGTGAGCGCGTTGAGCTTGGCCGGACGGTTGAGCGTGATCCGGGTGACACCGGGACGGGGGTTGTCGAGGACGAGCGGCTCCATGCCAGCATCCTGCCCGATGCCCGGGATCAACCTCGCTTCCGCTCACGAGGCCCTCGAGGCCGCCCATCCCGACCGCCAGTGCCTTGTGTTCCGGGATCGGATCCTGTCCTGGCGCCAGATCGGCGACCGCAGCCGCCGGGTGGCCGGCGCGCTGCGCGCCGCCGGGCTCGGCGCGGTCGTCGAGCGCGACCGGCTCGCCGGTTGGCAGAAGGGCCAGGACGTCGTTGCGCTGTTCTGTTACAACGGCAACGAATACCTCGAAGTGATGCTCGGCGCCTACAAGGCTCGCTGCGCACCGGTGAACGTGAACTACCGGTACACGGCCGACGAGCTCACGTACGTGGTGCGCGACTCGGGGGCTCGGGCCGTCGTCGTCGATCCCGCGCTGCGTCCGATCCTCGACGAGGCGTTGCCGGCCTGCCCGGCGGTCACCACCGTGTGGGAGGTCGGTGCGCCCTACGAAGCGGTGCTCGCCGGCGCCGAACCCTGGAGCGACCCGGCGTGCTCCCCCGACGATCTCTACGTGCTCTACACCGGAGGCACCACGGGCAAGCCGAAAGGAGTGCTGTGGCGGCAGGCCGACTTCGTCGCCGGCGCGCTCGGGATCACCGCCGACGGACCGGCCGACCTCGTCGCCAGAGCCGAGAGCGGCGCCCGCCTCCGGGCCCTGCCTTCGCCGCCGTTCATGCACGGCGCCGCGCACTGGAACGCGTGGAGCTGCTGGCTGGCCGGCGGCACGGTGCTCGTGCAGTCGATCGTCACCCACTTCGACGCCCACGACGTCCTCACCACCGCGGCGACGCACGGCGCCACCTCGCTGCAGATCGTCGGCGACGCGTTCGGCCAGCCGCTGCTCGACGCGCTGCGCACGCACGACTACGACCTCGGGCGGTTGCGGCATCTCACGAGCGGCGGCGCAGTGCTCTCGGCGACCACGAAGGCCGCGCTGCTCGAGCGCCTCCCCCACGTGACGATCATGGACATCGTCGGCTCGTCGGAGTCCGGGCGCCAGGGCGTGCGGTCCTCGACAACGTCGAGCGGCGCGTCCACCGGCACCTTCGAGGCCTCGGCCGGCGCCACGGTGCTCGACGACACGCGCACCTGCGAGCTCGTACCCGGAGCCGAGGAGATCGGCTGGATGGCCACCTCTGGCCCGACCCCGCTCGGCTACCTCGGCGATCCGGTGAAGAGCGCAGCGACGTTCCCGGTCGTCGCCGGCCGGCGGTACTCCGTGCCCGGCGACCGTGCCCGGCGGCTCGCCGACGGCTCGATCGAGCTGCTCGGCCGGGAGGCGGTCACGATCACCACCGGCGGCGAGAAGGTGTTCGCCGAGGAGGTCGAGCAGGCGATCAAGGCCCACCCGGCGGTGTACGACGCGCTCGTCGTGGGCCGGCCCGATCCCCGCTGGGGTCAGGCCGTCGTCGCCGTCGTGGCCCCCCGGGCGGGCGAGTCGGTGACGCTCGAGGAGCTGCGGGCCACGGCGTCGGAGCACCTCGCTCGCTACAAGCTCCCCAAGGCGCTCGTGGTGTGCCCGGCGATCTCGCGCAGCCCATCGGGCAAGCCCGACTACGCCTGGGCCCGGTCGCTTGCCGCGTCGACGCCTGAGGCAACGGACTAGCGTGCGGGTCGTGCGAGACGTCCTGGCCGTCGCCGAGCGTCTCGACTTCGCCCGCACGATCGGCATACACCGCATCGGGCGGTCCGATCCCACCACCGCCGTCGGGCCCGCCGAGGCGATGCTGGCCCGCTGGACACCGGATGGTCCCGGCACCGTGCGCCTCACCCGGAACGACGGCACCCTCGGCGTCGAGGCCTGGGGCGCCGGGGGCAGCTGGCTGGCCGCCCGGGCACCCGAGATCGCCGGGCTCACCGACCGCCCCCCGGCGCTCGTGGCGCACCACCGGGCGGTGGCCGACGCGGAGCGCCGGACCCCTGGTCTGCGGCTGTCTCGCCTGGCTCTGGTCCATCCGGCGTTGGTGGCGGCCGTGCTCGCCCAACGGGTGACCTCGCTCGAAGCGGTGCGGCAGTGGGCGGCGCTGTGCCGGGCCGAAGCCGCCGCCGCCCCCGGACCGGGCGGGTTGCTGCTGCCACCCCACCCCGAGCGGCTCGCCGAGCGGCCCTACTGGTGGTACCACCGCTTCGGCATCGAGCGTCGGCGGGCCGACACGCTGCGCGCCGTGAGCCGCCGGGCGAACCGGTTCGAGGCCGCGGCCAACCTCGACGGTCCCGACGCCGAAGCGCTGCTCCGGCAGATCCCCGGCATCGGCGTGTGGAGCGCCGCCCAGGTGCGCATGGCGCTCGGCGATCCCGACGCCGTGGCCGTCGGCGACTACCACCTGCGCAACATCGTCGCCTATGCGCTCGCCGGCCGGCCTCGGGGCACCGACGACGAGCTGCTCGCCCTGCTCGCCCCGTACGCCGGTCAGCGGGGCCGGGTGGTCCGGCTGCTGCTCGCCGCCGGCTGGTCGGCGCCTGCGTTCGGCCCCCGGCGGGCCATCCCGCCGATCGCATCCTGGTGAGAACCGCCGTGCGCCTCGCCCTCGCCGACCCCGCCTGGCGCCGGGCGCTCGCGCTCGGTGCCTTCGCCTACGTCGCGAGCCGGGTCGCCGTGCTCGTCGGCGCGGGGGTGGTGTCGGCCTCGCGCTCGGCGGTCCTCGCCGACCAGGGTCTCCCGAAGCCGACGAGCGCGCTGCCCGACATCACCGGCGTGCTGTCGGCCTGGGACGGCCGGTGGTACCTCGAGATCTCCCGGCTCGGCTACCCCCGGTCGGTCCCGCCGGGCATCACCTACGACCAACTCGAGGCGCGCGCCGCCTTCTTCCCGATGTATCCCCTGCTGATCCGCATCGTCGACGTCGTCCTGCCCGGCGACGAAGCCGCCGCCGCGATCGCGGTGAACGTGGTGCTCGGTGCGCTCGCAGTGTTCGCACTCGGCATCGTGGCCCGCCGATGGTGGGGACCGCAGGCAGCCGGTCGGGCAATGGTCGTGGTCAGCCTGTTCCCGGGCAGTGTGGTGCTGTCCATGTGCTACGCCGAGCCGCTGTTGCTCGTGGCC
>JBEIFW010000060.1:0-17900 GCA_040382215.1 Acidimicrobiales bacterium | reverse complement strand
GCGCGGCGTCGAGCTCGAGGGCAGCGCACGGTTGGTGGACGACCCCGACGAGGTGCTCGCCATCGCGCTCGCCGTCTCCCCTCGCTACAGCGGGCCTGTGGACGAGCGCGGCCGCAGCTGCCTGGCGGCGCAGGCCCGCAAGCGGGTCGGGGTGCTGTTCGACGTCGAGCGGTTGGTCAGCTGGGACCACACCAAGCTCGGCGGCGTCTACTGAACCGGGTCGGCCTCGTTCAGCCTGGCTGGTTGAGCTCGACCCGGTTGCCCGACGGGTCGACCACGAAGACCTGCCGTCCGGCGCCCTCGAACGCCGGGGGCCGGCGCACGGCGATCCCTCGGCCCTCGAGGTGGGTGGCCCACGCCTCGACGTCGTCGACCTGCAGGGCGACGTGCTGGCGGCGATCCGGCTCGACCTCGCCGAGCTGCATCAAGTGGATCTGCTGCGGGCCCGCTGCGAGCCAAGCACCGACGAACCCGAAGTCGGGGCGGGGCAGGACCGTGCAGCCGAGGCCGTCGACGTAGAACCGCAGCGCATCATCGAGGTCCTTGACGCACAGCGCGACGTGGTGGATGCCGGCGATCTCCATGGCCGCAGCCTAGGGCCGCCGGTCCGGCTCCCGGGCCGGTGGTCGGACGGGAACTACGGTCCGGACCGCGTGCGAGGCAAGGCGCCGACCCGTCAGGTCGAACAGGAACTGTGGTCGGCCGGCCATCATCTGGTCGTCGGCATCGACGAGGTCGGGCGCGGCGCGTGGGCCGGTCCGCTCATGGTCGGCGCGGCGGTGTTGCCGAGGGGCCGGGCCGGTCGCGTGCTCGGCGTGCGGGATTCCAAGCTGCTGACCGAGGTGGCTCGGGAGCGGCTCTTCGACCGGGTCGCCGGCTGGTGCGACGCCTGGGCCGTCGGCGCCGTCAGCCACCAGGAGTGCGATGAGCTGGGCATGGCGCAGGCCCAGCGCGAGGCTGCTCGGCGGGCCGTCGCCGGGCTCGGGGTACGGCCCGACGCCGCAATCGTCGACGGGTCGTGGAACTTCATGGCGGGAACCGTCGGGCATGTGCGGATGGAGGTGAAGGCCGATGCCACCTGTGTGGCCGTCGCCGCCGCATCGATCCTGGCCAAGGTGACCCGGGACCGGGTGATGCGGGCCGAGGCGGAGCACTATCCGGCGTACTCGTTCGAGTCGAACAAGGGCTACCCGTGTCCGGTCCACCGGGCGGCGCTGCACGGCTGGGGCCCGAGCGCGATCCATCGCCGGTCCTGGGTGTTCCTCGACGGCCTGGTCTGGCCCGGTCTGCGGGTGCTGCGCGCCGAGCAACCGACGCTGTTCTGACGGCGGTGTCGTTCTGACGGCGGTGTCGTTCTGACGGCGGTGTCGTTCTGACGGCCCGGTCGTTCCGGCGGCGCTGCTGGTGCGGCGGCGCGATCGACGCGTCGCCGTAGTGTCGGCGTCGTGCACGATCACCTGCCCTTGCCGACCGCAGCCGAGCCCGGGGCCCGGATCGACGTGGAGGGGACCCTCAACCTTCGTGACGTCGGCGGCTATCCGACCCGCGACGGTGGCCGGGTGCGGCGCGGCCTGGTGTTCCGGTCGGACCACCTGCACCTCGTCACCGACGTCGGGCTCGCCGCGCTCGGTGCGCTCGGCCTGCGGACCGTCGTCGACCTGCGTTTCGAGCGCGAGGTGGCCCAGCAACCCTCCCGGCTCCCCGATGGTACGACGGTCGTGCGAGCCCACCCCGACGGGATGGAGTCGGCCGACCAGGGCGGGCTGCTCGAGCAGATCATCGCCGGGGAGATCGCCGAGTTCACGCTCGACGACTTTGCCGTGAAGTACCGGGAGATGGTGAGCGACGGTGTCGGGATGATCGTCACGGTGCTCACGCACCTCGCCGAGCCGGCCCACCTGCCGGCGATGTTCCACTGCACCGCAGGCAAGGATCGCACCGGGTTGAGCGCAGCGTTGCTGCTGCGCCTCCTCGGGGTGGACGACGGCTGGGTGCGGCGCGACTACTGGCTGACCAACCCGTACCGCACGGAGCGTCGGATCGCCGAGATGACCCCGATCCTCGCCGAGGCCGGGGTGGGGATCGAGCGGGTGCGCGCGTTGTTCGTCGCCGATGTGGCCTTCCTCGACGCCGCCCTCGCCCACGTCGACGCGCACGGCGGGACGGAGGCCTACCTGAGTGCCCACGGGCTCGACCCGGCGGTGCCCGCAGCGTTGCGGTCGCTGCTCGTCGAACCCTGAGGAGCCGGCGCGCGAGCATCGGGACATGAAGCTCGGCCTCTCCCTCGGCTACTCCGGCTCCCGTCTCGATCTCCCCGTCGAGCTGATCCAGTCGGCGGAACGCCTCGGGTACGACTCGGTGTGGACGGCGGAGGCCTACGGGTCCGATGCGATCACCCCGCTCGCCTACCTGGCGGCTCGTACCGAGCGGATCCGTCTGGGCACCGGGATCATGCAACTCGCCGGACGGACGCCGGCGATGTGTGCCATGCAGGCGGCGACGGTCGATGCGCTCGCCGGGGGCGGGCGGGTTATCGCCGGGCTCGGGGTGTCGGGGCCGCAGATCGTCGAGGGCTGGTACGGCGAGCCGTGGGGCAAGCCCTACTGGCGCCTGCGGGACTACATCGAGATCATGCGCAAGGTGCTGCGGCGCGAAGCTCCTGTGGAGCACCACGGCCGGGAGATCTCGCTGCCCTACGACGGGCCGGGGGCCACGGGGTTGGGCAAGCCGCTTCGGTCGATCCTGCACATGAACCCGGACCTGCCGATCTGGATGGGGTCGGGCGCACAGGGCACGGTCACGCTCACCGCGGAGCTGTGCGACGGGTGGCTGCCGATGCATTTCGTGCCCGGACGCATGGCCGAGTTCCGCCCGTGGATCGAGGAAGGGTTCCGCCGGGCGAGGGCCAAGGGCGTCGACAAGGGATGGGACACCTTCGAGATCCAGGCCGGCGGCGCAGTGACGATCACCGATGACGTCGCCGGTGCGCTGCAGCGCCAGAAGCCCGGCATCGCGCTGTACGTCGGCGGCATGGGCCATCGCGACATCAACTTCCACAACGACCACATGGTCCGTAACGGCTACGGCGACGCGGCCGCCCGGATCCAGGAGCTGTTCCTCGCCGGCCGGAAGCAGGAGGCCACCGCAGCGGTCCCCGACGAGTACGTCGACGAGCGCAGCCTGGTCGGCTCGCCGGAACGCATCCGCTCCCGATGGGGGGCCTGGGCCGAAAGCGGCATCACCGGCTTCACGGTGACCACCCGCCAGCCCGCAGCCCTCGAGCTCATGGCCGAACTCGCCCGGGAGCGGCCCGCCGTCGGCGTCAGTTGAGCCGGACGATCCCCATCCGCACCGCAGTGAGCACCGCCTGGGTGCGGTCGCGGGCGTTCAGCTTCTCGTAGATCGACGCCAGGTGGTTCTTCACCGTCTTTTGGCTGATGTAGAGCTTGGCGGCGACCTCGGGGGTGGAACACCCGTCGGCGATGAGCTGGAGCACCTCCTCCTCTCGCTTGGAGATGACCCGCTCCTCCTCCTTCTCGCCGCCGTGGATCTTGCGGACCTCCTTGAGCATGGTTTGGGCCAAGTGCGGCGACAGTGCCGTCTCGCCGTTGGCGGCCATCCGGATCGCCTCGACCACCTCGTCGATCGAGCAGTCCTTCGTGAGGTAGCCGATCGCGCCAGCCTTGATCGCCTGCTCGATCACCGAGGCGTCGCTGTGCATCGTGAGCATCACGATGCGGCGGTCGGGATCGACGGCGAGGATCCGCTTCGTTGCCTCGATGCCGTCCATGTCGGGCATCGAGACGTCCATGAGGACGACGTCGGGCTTGATCGCCGGAGCGAGCCGCACGGCTTCGGTGCCGTCGGCTGCCTCCGCCACGATCGAGAAGCCCTCCTCTTCGAGCGAACGGCGTAGTCCTTGGCGGAGCATCCTGTGGTCGTCCACCAGCATCAAGCGGATCACCATGGTGTTGATCCTTCTCCCGTTGGTCCGTTCGGCGGTCTCAATCGTCACGTTCGTAGATCTACTGCGCCACTTCCGTCCCTCGACAAGGTCACTCGGACTGTTGTGCCGGCTCCGGGAGTGGAATCCAACTCGAAGCGAGCACCCAGGGTGCTCGCGCGTTCACGCATACCGATGATGCCGTACGAATCAGTGCGTACGGCGTCACGGGTGAAGCCGCGACCGTCGTCGGTGACGACGAGCTCGGCGCCACTCGGGTCGCACCGCCACCGCAGCCGCAGCTGCGAGGCCCGGGCGTGGCGCTCGACGTTGGTGACCGCCTCCTTCGCGATGCGCCACATCTCCCGCTCCTGCACGAGCGGGAGACGGGCCGTCTCGCGGCGCTCGAGCGCCACGGCGAGCCCGCTGCGCTCGCGGACCCGGTCGAGGTAGAGCTCCATCGTCGAACCGAAGTCCTGGGTGTCGGTGACGTCGGTGCGCAGGTCGTAGAGCGTCTCGCGCACCGACCGGACCACGGTTCGGACCTCGATGCGCAGCTCGTCGAGGATGGGGCGCATGTCCTGGCCGCGATCGGCGGCGCGCACGACTCGGTCGAGCTCGAAGCCGAGGTGCGCGAGCGCCTGGCCGATCTGGTCGTGGAGGTCGCGGGCGATACGGCTGCGCTCCTCGTCCGCGCCGATCGTGCGGAGTCGGGCGAACCAGCGGGCGTTGTCGATCGACACCCCGAACGGCTCGACGAGGCCGTTCAACAGCTCGACGTCCGTGGCCGGGAACGGTCCGGGCGCACGGGACTCGACGGCGATCAAGCCGATGAGGGCACCCCGGGCGTGGAGGGCCGAATACAGCCCGCAGCGCATGTCGGGATGCAGACCGGGGCCACCGACGGACAGTTCAGGGATCGATACCGTTCCGGCGGCCACCCTTGCCTGGCGTAGCGGGGACGGGAGCTCGGCGTCGGTGAGGGTCCGACGGAACGGGGTGCCCGAGGAATTGGCGGGCACCCAGGTGGCGTCGGATTCCTCGAGGAGGAAGATCGTCGCGGCGTCGAAATCGATGAGCTCGCGCAGCTGCGCGACCGTCGAGCGCAACACGTCGGGGAGCTCGAGCGAGGCGGGGAGCGTCTGGGCCACCCGGTGCAGCGAGAACAGCAGCGAGTTGGCTTCGGCGAGGCGTTGGAGGCGGTCGAGCGCCATCGTCTGTTGGCGGGCGGACTCGGCGAGGATGTTGCGAGCGAAGCCCGCAATGATCGCCACCACCACGAGAAAGCAACCGATCGCGACAGATTGCCGTGCCGATTGGAACCAGTCGCGGTCGCCTGATGCCAGGTGCCCCACCGTGATGACGGCACTCGACACCGTCGTCAGCAGGACGGCGAACGACGGTCCATGGACGAGGCCGGCGAGAGCGATCGTGGGCAACAACACGATCGTGAACGGAGACCCCCACATGCCCGTTGCCAGCAGGGCGGCCATGTGGAACACGAACTCGATCATCACTGCTCGCGCCGTGGCCTCGTTCGGCTCGTGGTCGACGGGCCGCACGGTCCGGAACGTTGCGTACGCCAGCAGCGCGACGGCGGTGGCGACGCGTAGCGGGGAGAGGTCGGTGGGCTGCGGGGCGAAGGCCAGCACCAGCACTACGACGACCGAGGCCCAACGCCACGGCGCGAGCAATTGAGCGAGGTGTGCGCGCGCCCGGCGGGGTGGCGCCGCCAGCGGCTCGTCGGCGCGCCGGTTCGGTCCCGGGCCGGCATGGAAGGACCGACGGCGCTCCACGATCGGCCACGACGGCCCACGGGAGAAGAAGCCGGAACTGCGGCCATCGTCGGTCGTTGCGCGCTCCGCAGCCATCGTGCCCGCCACCGTCCCTCGACCCGGTCAATCGTACCTATCGTCCTTCCTGGCCGGCCGACGCTCGACGGGTCGATCGACCCACCTGCGGGCCGTCGCGGGCTCGTCGCTACCATCCGCCCATGATCCTCGTGGGCCTCACCGGCGGCATCGGGTCCGGCAAGTCGACGGTGTCGTCGTTGCTCGCGCAGCGAGGTGCGGTGATCGTGGACGCCGACGCGATCGTGAAAGAGCTCCAGGCGCCGGGGGCGCCGGTGTTCTTCTCGATGGTGGAGCGGTTCGGCGTCGGGATCGTCGCCGAGGATGGAACGCTCGATCGAGCCGCCGTCGCCGGGATCGTGTTCAACGATGTGGACGCGCTCAAGGATCTCAACGGCATCGTGCACCCAGCGGTCAATGCCGAGATCCGCCGCCGGGTCGAAGCCGAGGCGACCGGGGACCGGGTGGTGGTGCTCGACATCCCGTTGCTCGCCGAGGGGGCCAAGGACGGTCGCTCGCGCTACCCGGTGTCGGCGGTGATCGTGGTCGACACCCCGGTCGAGGTCGCAGTGGAACGGCTCGTCCGGTTCCGGGGGCTCGCCGAGGACGATGCCCGGGCCCGCATCGGCCGCCAGGCGACGCGTGAGCAGCGCCTGGCGATGGCGGACCGGGTCATCGACAACGGCGGCGATACCGCGGCCCTCGCCGATCAGGTCGAGCAGGCCTGGGCGTGGCTGCAGGGCCTGCCGCCGACCGACCCGGCCGCGTTGTCGGCCTAGGCTGCAGCGGGCCCGGAGGGGTCCGGCGGCCGGGAGGGGAACGATGGCACTGCTCGAGCACGACTCCACACCGTCGCCGAACGCGTGGCGGCGCGAGTCGCCCGGCGTTGCCGGGTGGGACCGCACGATCCGGCCCGACGATCCGCGCAAGCTGTTCGTGGTGTCCGCGGATTGCCATGCCAACGAGCCGCCGATGTACCTCGAGGAGCGGATCGAGCCGGAGTTCCGGGAGCGCTTGCCGCGCATGGTCCGGCGCGAGGACGGCTCGGAGTGGTTGGTCACCGAGGGCAACTCGCCGCAGCGGGTCAAGGGCGCGCCCGGCACGGTGCAGGAGCGGGCCGGCAGCCGGATGGACGACGAGGACGCGCGCCGCAACGCGTCGGGTCGCGGGGTGGCCGAGCGTCTGGCCGATCAGGTCGCTGACGGGGTCGACGTCGAGTTGATCTTCCCGAACAAGGGTCTGTTGTGCTGGGCCACGCCGGATCCCGTGTTCGCCATGGCCATGTGCCGCGCGTGGAACCGGTGGGCCCACGAGACGTTCTCGCCCGGAGGATGGCACGGCGGGCGCACCTTGCCGCTCGCCTCGATCGCCGCAGGCGACCTCGACGGGGCGATCGCCGAGGTTCGCTGGGCCGCCGAGCAGGGTTTCGCCGGCCTGTGTCTCGGGAACTCGGCGGTATACGGCCCGAAGGCGTCCGGCAAGCCCGAATACAACGACCCGGTCTTCGAGCCGTTGTGGTCCGAGATCGAAGACACCGGGCTGGCCGTGACGTTCCACGTGTCGACGGGGCGCGACCCGCGCGCCGTGACCGGGGCGGGCGGAGCGATCGTCAACTACGTGTGCCATTCAATGGAGACCACCATCGAGCCGCTCGTGCAGCTCATCGCTTCGGGCACGTTGAGCCGCCACCCGGGCCTGCGGGTCGGGCTGGTGGAATCGGGGATCGGCTTCGTGCCGTGGCTGATCGAGACGATGGACTGGGCGCACAAGGCCCACCACTTCTGGGTGCGCCCACATCTCGACGAGCTGCCCTCGGAGGTCTTCCGGCGTCAGTGCTTTGCGACCTTCCAGGAAGACCACGCCGGTCTGCTCGCCGCCGAGCAGCACGATCTCGTCGACAACCTGATGTGGGCCAACGACTATCCGCACCACGAGGGCTCGTGGCCGCATTCGGCGGCGTCGGTCGAGCGCCAGATGGGGCATCTGCGGCCCGAGACCAGGGCGGCAATCCTCGGCCTCAACGCCGCCCGGGTGTTCGGTCTCGCTGTCACGCGCTGACTGCCACGCGTGCACCGTGCCGGGCGCCCATGTCGGGCCACCGGCGCTCGGTGGCGTGTGCCGATCAGACGTCGAGGGCCTGCCACTGCACGAGGGTGTAGGGCGGGTCGCCGTCGTGGTCCTCGAACACCGGGGTCACCCGGCTGCCGATCACGACCGGGGCGTGCGCGTCGCCGACGCGATTGCCGACCATGCGGATGCCGCCGGCACCGGGCAGCTCGACGAGCAGCACGACGTAGGGGCAGGCGTTGCGCAGGGCGGGGTGCACGGGGTGCCAGACGCGCTCCCACGAGTACACGACGCCGACGGGGTCGCAGATCGTGTCCCAGGCGACGTCAGCGGCGTGACAGGCATGGCAGATCCACTCGGGACCCCACTGCCACGTGCCGCACGCCCGGCATCGTTGCGCCCGCAACTGGTGGGCGCGCGTGCCCTCCCAGTAGGGCGCGTCGAGCCCGTCGGGAAGGGGCACCGGGGCGGGGAGCCCGGCAGGCAGGACAGGATCGTTGCTCATCCGAGCACCTCGCGGCTCCCGAAGATCGCCGACGAGGCGACCTCGACCATCGGCCCGGCGTTCACGAAGCTCACCTTCGCATCGGGTACCGGGTTCGGCGAATCGCCGCGCACCTGGCGCACCGCTTCGATGACCAGGCCGAGGCCGTGCATGTAGCACTCTGCGAGGTTGCCGCCGGACGTGTTGAGCGGCAACGAGCCGGTGGGGGCGATCAGGTTGTCGAACCGCAGTACCTCGTTGGCGCTCTCGTAACTGCAGAACCCGTGCTCGATCAGGCTCATCACGACCCCGCCGGTGAAGTTCTCGTAGCTCTGCACGACGTCCACGTCGGCGGGCGTGACCCCGGCCTGGGCGAACAGGCGGCCGGCGGAGGTCTTGAACGAGGACGTCGCGTAGTCGGGGACATTGTGCGACCAGGCCGCCGACCGCGGCGGCCCGCTCTGCTGCGCGGCGAGCAGGTAGACCGGGCGGTCGGTCAGATCGGCCGCTCGTTCCGCCGGGACGAGCACGAGCGCAGCGGCGCCGTCGTTCTCGAGGCAGCAGTCGAAGAGGCGGAACGGCTCGACGATCCAGCGGGCCTCGTCGTAGGCCTCAGGGGTGAGCGGTCGCTCGTACATCACCGCCCGGGGGTTGGCCTGGGCGTGGTGGTAGGCGGCGAGGGCGACCGCCTTGAGCGTGTCGGGGCTCACGCCGCGCTCGTGGAACAGTCGCGTGCTGCGCATGGCGTACATCTGGGCCGGTGACATCACCCCGTACGGGACGCTGAGCGCGAACTCCCCGCTGATGGTGCGGGAGCGGGCGCCGGCGCCGAAGCGGCCGAATTGGCCCTGGGCGAGGCCGCGGAAGGCGATGACGCAATCGGCGGTGCCGGTGGCGACGGCGGCCGCAGCGTTGCCGACGGCGGCGGCCGCCCCGCCCCCGCCCGAGCCCCACTGCATGTTCGAGAACCGCAGTGCGTGGGCGCCGAACGCCGTGTGGATGCGCGCCGGCAGGTTGCGGTCGTTGGAGTACGACGAGTAACCGTCGACGTCACGGGGGTCGATCCCGGCGTCGCGGCAGGCCGCCTGCACCGCTTGCAGGACCAGTGCGAACTCCGGGTACGGGGACTGGCTCCGCTTGTAGTACGTGGACTCGCCGACGCCGATCACAGCGACGCGACCGCGCAGCGACCGGTCGGTCATCGTTCCTCCAGCGTGGTGCGGACGTGCACGTGCAACTCGGTCCACGACGCCCGCAGGCCCGGGTGCAGGTCGTACTCGGCGACCTCGTGGAGCCGGACCCAGCGGACCTCGTCGGCCTCGGGGTTCGCGATGTGGGCGCCGGCGTCGCTCTCGACGTGGGCGATCACGGTGTCGTACCGCCAGTTCCCGTGATCGTCGGAGTAGATGCCGACGACCTCGAGGTGCGAGGGGTGGATACCCGCCTCCTCCCAGGCCTCCCGGGCCGCAGCCGTGACCGGGTCCTCGTGGGAGTCGAGCGCGCCGCCGGGCAGCGCCCAGGTGGCGCCGCCGTGGGTCCAGGCGGCTCGCAGTTGCAGCAGCACGTGCGGCTCGTCGAGGTCGCGCCGGACCACGAGCAGGCCGGCCGCCCCGTAGATGCCCCAGTGCGGACGGCCGCAGTCGCACAGGACCCAGCCGTCCCCGTCTCGATGTCCCACGGGGTGGCATCGTACGCGCGCCTCCCCGACCGCACTCGGTGCCCCTCTCGCAGCGCCCGATGCAGCAGGTGCGAGAGGGCCGGGGGTCAGGGGGTCGGGGGCGGGTGGGTGGTTCGGGTCGCGGCACGGTCGGCGGCATGGTCGGCGATGCGCGCCTCGATCCCGTCGAGGATCGGGGCGAGGATCTCCGACCACGGCAACGAAAACGCCGGTTGCCCGGCGGCCTTTGCCGCTCGGCGCTGCGCAGCCGCATCCTCGATCAGGGGCACGACGTCGTCGGGGATCAGCTCGGCCAGGAGATCGCGCAGGGCCACGGCGAGCGACGGCACTGTGCCGCCGGTGCCGAAAGCTGCGGTGAGCGGGCCGCGGTGGAGCTGCGCGGGCATCTGGAACGTGCACGCCCGGGTCTGGTCGTGCGCATTGACCCAGATCCCACGAGCCGTCGCCCATGCTGCGATCGAGGCGTCGAGTGCCTCGGATCCAGTGGCCGCGAACACCAGCCAGGCCTCCCCGAGCTGCTCGGCGATGTCCTCGGGCGGGGCCGGCGGGGCCACGACCACCTCGGCGCCGGTGATCGCGAGCAGGGCGAGCCGCTGACGGGCGACGTCGCCGTCGCCGACGACGACCACCCGCCGGCCCCCGAGCTCGAGCATGACCGGCAGCGTGCGGGCCCGATCCGTTCCGTCGGTCATTGTCGACCAGCGTAGTCAACAATTGCTACGGTGCGACCCGTGGCCGGACCGCCGTACCCCGTCTCGTTGGTCGGCGCCGGTCCCGGCGATCCCGAGTTGCTCACCGTGCGGGCCGTGCGACGGCTGCGCGAGGCCGAGGTCGTCCTGCACGATCGGCTTCTCCATCCCGAGGTCCTTCGCCACGCACGGCCGGACGCGCTCCTCGTCGACGTCGGCAAGGGTCCGGGGGAGTCCTGGACCCAGGAGCGGATCAACGACCTGCTCGTCGAGCACGCCCGGTCGGGGCGCCGGGTCGTGCGGCTCAAGGGGGGCGACCCGTTCCTGTTCGGCCGGGGCCGGGAGGAGGCCGACGCGCTCGAGGCGGCGGGCCTGGAATGGGAGGTCGTTCCCGGGGTGAGCTCGGCCCTCGCCGGCCCGACCGCGATGGGGGTGCCGGTCACGCATCGTCGGGTTTCGGCAGCGGTCACGATCGTGACCTGCAGCCGGGCCTCCGGTGAGGCCGAACCGGATTGGGCGGCGTTGGCGCAGCTCGGGGGCACGATCGTGGTCCTGATGGGCGCGGCGGCACGCGGCGAGGTGGCGGGCCACCTGATGCGGGCGGGCTTGACGCCCACCACACCGGTCGCAGCGGTCACCAATGCCACGCGGCCCGACCAGCGGATCGTGCTGGGGACGCTCGACGAGCTCGGGGTGCTGCCCGTGGAGGCGCCCGCGGTGATCGTGATCGGTGCCGTCGCCCGGTATGCCGCCGCCGCCGCCGGCGCGGCCGCGCTGGCCGCCGCCTGACGGCGCCGCCGGCTGCCGCCGAACGGCGCCCCGTGGGCCTGGCAGGCTGGGCGGGACGCGTGAGGGGGGTCGTCGTGCGAGATGTCGACGTGGTCGTGGTCGGGTCGGGCGCTGCGGGACTGGCAGCGGCGCTCGCGGCCCGGGCCGAGGGTGCCGGACGCGTGCTGGTCGCCGAGGCCGAGGGCGTGGTCGGCGGCTCGTCGCGGTTGTCAGGCGGGCTGATCATGGGCGCAGGGACCCGCTACCAGCGGGCCCTCGGCATCGACGACGACGCCGAATCGCTGTTCCACGACTACCTGCAGCTCAACCGGTGGAACGTCGACGCCGCCGTCGTACGGCGGCTGTGCGAGTTCGCCGGCCCGACGGTCGAGTGGTTGGGCGACCTCGGCGTCGACTATCACCCCGAGCTGGTGTTCGGCGGCGACGAGCGGGTGCCCCGGGTCCACGTGCCGGTCGGTCGTGGCCAGGCCGTCGTCGACGTCTTGCACCGCCACTGCCGGGAGCTCGAGGTCGACCTCGCGCTCGGGCAACGCATCGACCGCCTGGTGATCGGCGACGACGGCGTCGTCGCCGGGGTGGCCGTCGGCGACGATGAGATCCACGCCGGCGCAGTGGTGCTCGCGTCGGGAGGGTTCGCCAACGACCCGACCAAGCTCGCGCGCTTCTACCCGTCGGCGGCTGCCACGGGGAACGCCTGGTACATCGGGGCTGCGGGCGCCCGGGGCGATGCGCTCGAACTCGGCGCCCAGGTGCGGGCCCAGACCACCGGCCACGACCGCGGGTTGCGCCTGCTCCACGCCGGCTTCGCCCCGATCCTCGAGGCGTACCTACCCGGGTGGTTGGTGCTCGTCAACGCCGAGGGCCGTCGGTTCTGCGACGAGACCGCGCCCTACGGGATGATGGATTTCCTCGTGCGAGAGCAGGGTGACCGGGTGTGGGCGGTCTTCGACCGGCCCACGCTGGAGCGGGCCACACAGGCCGGTGCCGCCCGCTACAAGCAGGCCATCCCCGGGTCGTCCAAGTACCAGAGCCCCCACTGGACGACCGACGTGGTCGAACAGATGGTGCGCGAGGGCAAGGTCGCGACGGCGTCGACGATCGAGGAGCTGGCCGGAACGCTCGGCCTTCCCGGGGTGGCGCTCGCCGGAACGGTGCAGCGGTACAACCGGTCGGTCGAGTCCGGCGTCGACGACCAGTTCGGTAAGTACCGCACCTTCCTCGACCCGATCGCGCAGCCGCCGTTCTACGGTGTCGAGCTGCGCCCGTCGACGGTGTGCTTCACCTCGTTCGGGCTCCGGATCGATCCTGATGCCCGGGTGCTCGACGAGGCGAGCGCACCGATCATCGGTCTCTACGCGGCCGGCGAGTGCACCGGCGGCGTCGTCGGTGCGCATTACGTCGGCAGCGGGAACTCGTACGCCAACGTCACGACCTACGGCCGCATCGCCGGGGCTGCCGCCGCCCGCCACGCCGGCGCGTAGCGTGCCGGCGTGCGCCGATCGATCGACGATTACCCGTTCCGGCCCGAGGATCTGCCGCCGGGCGCCGAAGACGCCGACCGGATCTCGTGGGGGGTCGCGATCAGCGACGACTACGACGACGCCGAGCCCCGCGTGGTGTTGACCGTCGAGGAGATCGGCCGGCCCGGCGCCGGGCTCGTCGCCCACCTGGACCCTGCGCAGGCCCGGCGGTTTCGAGCGGCGCTGGCGGACGCGTTGCGGGAGATCGGGGCCGACATCGGCCGGTGACGGCGGCTAAAGTCGACCGGACCGGTCATCTTTTCGACCCATCGTTCGGAGGACTCGTGTCCATCGCTCCCGTGGTGCCTGCCCCTCGCGACCTCGACGAGGAACAGCTGCGCGACATCGAACGGTTCGAGCGGGCGATCGCGCAGTACCTCGCCGGCGAGATCGACGAGGACGTGTTCCGGGTGATGCGCCTCAACAACGGCGTCTACGGCCAGCGGCAGGGCGGCACCAACCAGATGGTGCGCATCAAGCTCCCCGCTGGGACGATCACGCCCGAACAGCTCGAGCTGATGGGCTTCCTGGCCGAGACGTACTCACGGGGGTGGGGCCACGTCACCACCCGGCAGAACGTGCAGATCCACTTCGTCGAGCTGACCAAGGTGCCCGAGGTGATGCGGCACCTCGCCGCCGTCGGCCTCACCAGCCGTGAGGCGTGCGGCGACACCGTCCGTAACGTCATGGCCTGTCATCTGGCCGGTGCCTGCCCCTACGAGCACCTCGACGTGACGCCGTGGGCCGAAGCGACGTTCCGGCACTTCGTGCGCAATCCGCTCGGCCAGCGCCTGCCCCGCAAGTTCAAGGTGAACTTCTCGGGCTGCTCGACCGACTGCGGCCAGGCGATGTTCAACGACCTCGGCGTGGTCGCCACCACCCGCACGCTCGAGGACGGCACCACCGAGACCGGATTCCGCGTCTACCTTGCGGGCGGCCTCGGGGCCACACCGCACCCGGCGTTGGCGCTCGAGGAGTTCACCAGCCGCGAGGACCTGCTCCCGACCGTCGAAGCCGTCTTGCGGGTGTTCGACCAGACGGGCAACCGTGACAACAAGCTGCGCGCCCGGCTCAAGTGGGTGGTCGACACCCTCGGCATCGACGAGGTGCGCCGCCGGGTGCTCAAGGTGCGCCGCACCCTGCCGGCGTCGAGCTCGTGGCCCGGCGGCATCCCGGCCGAGGTGGCCAAGGCCGGTGACGCACCGGCCGGTGCGTCGGCCACCGGCGAGCGGACCGCCGTCGGCCAGGGGGTGCGCGTCGATCTCCTCCCGAGCGACCCCTACCGGCGGTGGGAGGCGACCAGCGTGGTGCGCGGCGTGGCCAACGGCTCGGTGTCGGCCATTGCGTACGCCGCCCTCGGCGACATCACGGCCGAGCAGTTCCGGGCGCTCGCCTCGATCCAGCGGGAGCTCGGCGCCGACGTGCGGTTGTCCAACCGGCAGAACGTCGTGTTCCGAGGGCTGACCGAGGCCCAGCTCGGGGTGCTGTACGCCCGTCTCGAGGCGATCGGGATGGCTCGGCCGGGCGCCGAGCTCGCACGCGACGTGGTCGCCTGCCCCGGCGCAGACACCTGCAACATCGCGGTCACCCAGTCGCGGGGCCTGGCCAAGGCGATCGGCGAGGCGCTCGAGGCCGAAGGTCTCGCCGAGGTCGGCGGCGTGCGGATCAACATCTCCGGCTGCACCAACTCCTGCGGCCAGCACCATGCGAGCGACATCGGCTTCTTCGGCGCCGAGCGGCGGGCCCACGGCCGTAGCGCCCCCGGCTATCAGATGCTGCTCGGCGGCTACGTCGGCCAGGAGCAGATCCACTTCGGCGACAAGGCGCTGCGGCTCCCAGCGAAGCACGCGCCGGAGGCCGTGGTGCGCGTGGTGCGGCGCTTTGCCGGCGAGCGCAACGCCGGGGAGACTTTCCGGGGCTGGCTCGACCGGGTGGGTGGCGCCGGGTCGGTGGGGTTGGAGCTCAAGGAGCTCGACCGGTTCCCCACCTTCGACGAGGACCCCTCGTTCTACGCCGACTACGACGAGACCGGTCCGTTCGTGGCCGCCGTCGGCGACTCGGAGTGCGCCGTCTGAGCACGGATCGGTACGCCCGGGCGGTCGCGTCCATCGACGCTGCGAACGCCGCCGACCCGACCGTGGTCGTGGTCGCTGGGGTGCCGCAGCCGTTGGCGCAGGCCCACGGCCGGCTGGCCTCGGCCTGGGTGGCACGGCTGCTCGACCCGGCCCCGGACACGGCGCTGCTCGCCGCCCGGGCGCATCACCTCCGGCGCTGGGTGGTGCCTCGGGCCAGCTACCCGGCCGACCGCCCGGGGTACCTGCGGTGGCGCCGGGACCAGAAAGCCCGTCACGCCGTCGAGGTGGCCGACCTTCTCGGCGAGGCCGGCTACGGCGCACCCGACATCGCCCGGGTGCAAGCGTCGATCCGGCGGGAGGGGTTGGGCACGGACGCCGAAACGCAGGCCGTCGAGGACGCGGCGTGCCTGGTGTTCCTGGAGACCCAATTGGCCGAGGTCTCGACGCGGTTGGACCGTTCGCACCTGTGCGAGGTGATCCGCAAGACCGCCCGAAAGATGAGCCCGGCGGGGCTCGCGCTCGTCTCCGAGGTGCCCCTCGGCCCGGCCGAGCGGGCGCTTGTGGCCGAGGCCCTCGCCGGCTGACGGCCGGCCGGTCGGCGGCCGCCCGTCACGGCCGGGTCAGCGTCGGCGCAAACGTGACAGCAGCGGTCGGCGTTCAGACGTGCTGGTGCCCGTCCGGGTGGGATGCTCGCGGCACCGACACCGTTGTGCCGCCGGGACATCGGCGAGCACCTGTTCGACGTGGGCGCCGCATCCGGCCCAGCACGGTTTGCCGCATCGTTTGCACGTGACCGCTCTGCACATACCCCTAAGGGTATCAGTGTCCAGCATTCCCTGATACCCTCAGGGGTATACGGAGATCGAGGCATGCCACCGAGGGGGCCCACGTGATGTTCTTCCGGCAGTACTACCTGGGATGTCTCTCCCATGCGAGCTACCTCGTCGGCGACACGGCAAGCGGGCGAGCGGTCGTGGTCGATCCCCAGCGCGACGTCGGGCAATACCTCGCCGATGCCGAGGCACACGGCCTTCGGATCGTGCACGTGCTCGAGACCCACTTCCACGCCGACTTCCTATCCGGCCACCTCGAACTCGCCGAACGCACCGGCGCATCGATCGGCTATGGCCAGGCGGCCGCCGGGCGTGCGGAGTTCCCGATCGCGACCTTCGCCGACGGCGACACGATCGACCTCGGTGCCGATGCCGGCACGGTGGTGCTCGAGATCCGGGAGACCCCCGGTCACACCCCGGAGTCGATCAGTATCGTCGTCTGGCCGCAGGGACGCGCCGGCGAGCCCTACGGGGTGCTCACCGGCGACACGCTGTTCATCGGCGACGTCGGTCGCCCCGATCTGCTCGCCTCCGTGGGAGTGACCGCCGAAGAGTTGGCTCGCATGCTCTACCGCTCCTTGCAGGAGCGGCTGCTCACGCTGCCCGACGCCACCTTGGTCTTCCCGGCCCATGGCGCAGGCAGCGCCTGCGGGAAGAACCTGTCGACCGAGACGGTGTCGACGATCGGCGAACAGCGGCGAACAAACTACGCCCTCGCCCCGATGAGCGTCGAGGCCTTCGTCGAGGCCGTCACGCAGGGCCAGACCGTCGCACCGATGTACTTCCCGTTCGCCGCCATCCTGAACCGGCAGGCCCGCCCGCTGTTCGACGAGACGCACGGGGTGGCTCAGCTGTCGCTCGAGCAAGTGCTCGAGGCGCAGGCCGCCGGGGCGATCGTCCTCGACTCCCGGGACGACAAGTCCTTCGCCGCCGGGCACCTGCGCGGATCGGTGAACGTCGGGTTCAGCGGCCGATTCGCCGAGTACGCCGGTGAGGTGATGCGTCCTGGCACCCCGATCGTGCTCGTCACCGAACCGGGCCAGGAGGACCTCGCTGCAACCCGGCTCGCGCGCATCGGTTTCGACGCGGTGCGCGGCGCGCTCGCCGACCCGGTCGCCACGTTCGTCGCCCATCCCGAGGCGGTGGAGCCGCTGTCGCGACTGTCAGCGGCGGCGTTGGCCGAGCGGATGCGCACCGTCGATGATCTGGTCGTGATCGACGTCCGCAACGCCGGCGAGCTGGCGTCCGGTGTGATCCCGGGATCCCAGAACATCAGTTTGCCGGCGCTCCTCGGCCGGATCGGTGAGCTCGACCCGACCGCGCCGACGGTCGTGCACTGCGCCGGGGGATATCGCTCGGCGATCGCCGCCAGCCTGCTGCGGGCCCACGGCTTCAGCGACGTGTCCGACCTGCTCGGCGGCTATCAGGCGTGGGCGATCGCCGCCGGCACGGTCTGAGCGACCATGCGGGCGTTGCTTGCCTCCCCGCTCGGGTTCCTGATCGGCCTCTCCCTGGGCGCCCTCGGCGGAGGTGGCTCGATCCTGGCCGTGCCGGCGCTGGTGTACGGCGCCGGCCAGGGTGCCCGCCCGGCGACGGCGAGCTCGCTCGTGCTCGTGGCGGTCACCTCCTTGATCGGCATCATCCCCCACGTACGCGCCGGCCGGGTGCGGTTCGTGTCGGGGACGGTGTTCGGCCTTGCCGGGATCGGGGGCTCGCTCATCGGTTCCCGGGGCAACGCGGCGGTCGACCCCGACGCCCTGCTGTTGGCCTTCTCGGCCGTGATGTTCCTTGCTGCGTTTGCGATGTGGCGCCGGCTCCGCCGGGCGTTGCGTGCCGCGCCGCAGGGGGACGCAACGCACGGTGATCCATTGCAGGCCGCCGCACCGGTCGTGACGGCGACGCCTGGCCGGTTCGGTGCGGTGACGGCAGCCAAGGTGGTGCTCGCCGGCACCGGGGTCGGATTGCTCACCGG
>JBEIFW010000059.1:0-18188 GCA_040382215.1 Acidimicrobiales bacterium | reverse complement strand
GGCGGCGCCGGTCGAGACGGTCCCGCCGCCACCACCCGCGTCGGCGTCCGACGGACGCGGCCACCGCCGGCACCCCGACCGCGACGACAGCGTGCACCGGCCACCACACCCACCCCGCGGTGCGCACCCCCGCCCCCGCCGGCCACGCCCGGGCCGGGTCACCGACCGTCCCGGGGAGACGGACCGCCGCGACCGCCGCGTCCGGCAACGACGGCACCCGGACCACCCCGGTGACCGGTCCGGTCACCGTCGCGGACACCCACACCGACACCACCCACCACACCACCGCGACCAGGACCACCTCGACGGTGCGGACCGTCGACGGATCCGGGCTCACCGCGCCGCCAGATGGTCGAGCGCAGACCGTTTCGCCCCCGACCGGGCCAACCGGCCGGCGAGCACCTCGAGCGGATCACGGTCGTCACCGGTCGCGTGATGCACGTCGAGTTCGGCGAACCCGAACCGGACCGCGTCGCCATGATGGACATACAGATGGTTCCCGAACCGGCCCCGGGTCAGCGCCGTGTACCCGGATTCCAACGTCACGCTGTCATCCACCACGACGAACACCCGGTCCACCGTCGCGCCCTGCGCCTTGTGGACCGTGACCGCCCACCCGTGACGCAACTCCCGGGCCGTGTACCCGGCAGGCAACCACACCTCACGGTCCCCGACCGCGACCCGCCGTCGTTGAGATCCCCGACGCTCACCCGGGCTGGTGGCGACCATCAGCACCTCGTCCCCCGCCCGGCGCGCCTGCCACCAGTCCTCGACCAGCCGATCCCGCAACCGCTCGCTGTTGGTATCCACCACGATCCGGCCCCGACCCGCTCGGGGACGCTTGGGAACAGGCCGTTCAGGCCAGGTGGCGGACACGACGATCACCCACCCCGACGTCGCCGGCTTCTACGCGGTACCGCCCGATAACGGCCGTCCACCGACCCTACACACCCGGACCCTCCACACCCGAGGGGTGGAGAGTTCAGGGACCGTTCCGCAGCTCAGCCCAGCGGGCCGCCGTGGCTGAAGCGGGCGGCCCGCCGGTGGATGCGCTCGTGGCGCGCCGGTGCGGGCCGGCTCACGGTGCCGACCATGCGCCGGAAGAACACGTACGTGCCCGCCTCGGCCAGCACCAGGTAGGCCACCACCATCGCCGCCAGCACCGCGAAGAATCCGAGGGGGAGCGGTTCGAACCCGAGGGTGTCCGCGACCGGCGACCCGGGCAGGAGCGCGGCGATCAGCACCACGGCCGCCGTGCCGGCGACGACGAGCGGGCCCGGACGGCTGCGGGTGAAGGGCACCCGCCGTGTGCGGATCACGAAGATCACCAGCGACTGCGTGGCCAACGACTCCACGAACCAGCCGGAGCGGAACAGCGAGGGCCCCGCGTCGAACACATTGCGCATCACCGCGAACGTGAGGAAGTCGAACAGCGAGCTGATCGGGCCGAACACCGACATGAACCGCCGGATCAGCCCGATGTCCCAGTGCGACGGGCGCTGCAGCTGCTCGTCGTCCACCCGGTCGGTCGGGATCGTCATCTGGCTTGCGTCGTAGAGCAGGTTGTTGAGCAGGATCTGCGAGGGCAGCATCGGGAGGAACGGCAGGAACGCCGAGGCCGCCGCGGCGCTGAACATGTTGCCGAAGTTCGACGACGTGCCCATCAGCACGTACTTGATCGTGTTGGCGAAGATCCGCCGGCCTTCGATCACGCCGTCGGCGAGGACGTCGAGGTCCTTGGCCAGCAACACCACATCGGCTGCGTCACGAGCGACGTCGGTGGCCGACTCGACCGAGATGCCCACGTCCGCCGCGTGGAGGGCCAACGCGTCGTTCACCCCGTCGCCGAGGTAAGCCACGTCTCGCCCGGACCGCCGGTGGAGCCGGATCACCCGCTCCTTCTGCTCCGGGTCCATGCGGGCGAACACGCGGGTGTCCGCGATCCGCGCCACCAGCGCGTCGTCGTCGAGTTCGTCGAGCTCGGCGCCGGTGAGGGTGCCGCCGCCGTCGAGGCCGAGCTGATCGCACACGTACTCCGCCACCGCCGGGTTGTCGCCGGTGACCACCCGGACCGTGATGCCGAGCCCGGCGAGGCGGGCGAGCGCGCTCGCGGCCGAGGCCTTGGGCCGGTCGAGGAACACGAGGAACCCGAGCAGGGTCAGGTCGCGCTCGTCGTCCACCGCCACCACGGCCAGCTCGGGGGCGGGGCGTCGCGCCACGGCCACCACCCGCCCGCCGGTGCGGAACTCCCGCTCCAGCACCGCGCCCGCCTCGGCGGGCACACCGACACAGCGCTCGAGCACGGCCTCGGGTGCGCCCTTGGTGACGAGCAGCCGCCCCTCGGGCCCCTCGACGAGCGCGGACACCCGGCGGCGGACGTGATCGAACGGCAGCACGGCGACGCGGCGGTACCGGGCGGCGGTCGCCGCGATGTCCCCGGCGCCCTCCCACAGCGCGACGTCGAGCGGATTGCCCCCCACCGTGCGGCCGCCCTCGACGGCGGCCTCGTCGGCCAGGAGCCCGGCGAGCACCACACCGTCGGGCGCCGCGTCGCCCGTCGCGAGCGCGTGCTGGAACGCGATGCGGCCCTCGGTGAGGGTGCCGGTCTTGTCGGTGAACAGGGTCTCGATGTCGCCGAGGTCCTCGATGCACACGAGCCGCTTCACCAACACCTTGCGCCGCGCCAACCGGCGCGACCCCGTCGCCAGGCTGGTGGTGACGACGGCCGGCAGGAGCTGCGGGGTGATGCCGACGGCGATCGCCAGCGAGAACAGCAGCGCATCGATCAGCGGGCGGGCGAGCACGAGGTTGATCACGAAGATCCCGGCGGTGAGCACCCCGGCCACCCACGCCAGCAACATCGAGAACGACCGCAGGCCGGCCTGGAACGCGGTCTGCGGCTGCTGCTCACCGAGGGCGAGGGCGATCCGGCCGAACTCGGTGCGCCCGCCGGTGGCCACCACCACGGCCTCTGCGCTGCCGGTGTGCACGATCGTGCCCATGAACGCGCACGAGCGCAGCTCGGCCACCGGCGCCCGGGCCGGGACGGGCGCGGGGTCCTTGTCCACGGCGGCGGCCTCGCCCGTGAGCACCGCTTCGTTGCAGGACAGCGAGGTCGCCGAGAGCAGCCGGACATCGGCCGGCACGACCGCGCCCATCTCGAGTCGGATCACATCACCGGGGACGAGTTCGGTGACATCGAGCGAGCACCACGCGCCGTCGCGCCGGGCGACGGCCCGGTGGCGCAACTGGGAGTGGAGCGCCTCGCTCGCCCGCTCGGCCCGGTACTCGTTGGCGAAGCCGAGCACCACGCTCGCCACCACGATCAGCCCGATGATCACGGCGTCGGTGCGCTGGCCGACCACGAGCGACACGGCCGACGCGACGAGCAGCAACGCCATGAGCGGGCTGCGGAACTGCCGCACGAGCACCCCGAGCGGCTGGGCATGGTGGGTGCGCACGGCGTTGGGGCCCACGACCGAACGGCGGGCCACGGCCTCCGCCGCGCCGAGACCCGCCGCCGAGGTGCCGAGGCCGTGCAGCACCTCGTCGACCGTGCGGGAGGCGGCGTCGCGCACCGTGATCGTCGTCTCGGTCACCACCGGGCACGTTACGCCTGCGTCCAGTTGGCAGATCCGATCAATGCAGGGCGTGGAGACCGATCTCGGCAAGGTGGTGCGCCTGAACCAGCGCACCGGCGGCGACGGTGAGCACACCGGTGACCGCAAGGGCGGCGACACCCCGCGGTGCCGGCGGCCGGGGCCGCAGCAGCGCATGGCAGCGGTCGATCACCGCACCACCCCCGACCGAGGGCAACCACTCGTGCCGGGCGAGCCCGGCGATCGCGATCGTGGACGCCACGAGGGCCCGGTCGCCGACGACGGCGGCCGCCACCTCGTCGGCGGCACGTTCCGTGGCGGCCGACGTGGCCCGGGCGAGGGGCCGCAGCGCAGGCACGAGCACGGCGGCGAGGTCGGCCACGACGGTCAGGAGGTGGTGACGGCCGTCGAGGTGCGCCCGCTCATGGGCGAGCACGCAGAGCCGCTGCCGGGCGTCGAGGCGAGCGAGCAGACCGCGGGACACGACGACCTGCGGATGGCGGCCGCTGCGGGCGTAGGCGATCGGCTCCTCGGTGTCGACCACGACCACCGGAACCGACCCGTGGGTCGGGACACGGGTGGCCGCCCGCACGGCGCGCAGCCGGCGCCATGCGAGACCCGCCCGCCACACGAGCGCACCGGCGATCAGCGCGCCGAGTACGGCGTGCGGGCCCGCGTCCCACCCGAGCACCCGCCGGCACCACGCCGCCCACGCCGAGGGCGCGAGCCGCGCATAGGAGAACAGCAGGGACACGCTCACGGTGGCGAGGGCGAGCGAGGCCGTCGTGATCGCCAGGAGGACCGCAGCGGCGCCGGGACGCAGCCGCGGGCTCACGGCCAGCACCCCGAGTCCGGCGACGACGGCCACCAGGAAGGGAGCCGCTGCGGAGGGCGTCACGGCGCGCTCCGGCGGAGCAGCCGGCGCAGGGCCTCGACCTCGTCGGGTTCGAGCCGGGCCACGAAGTGCGAGAGCACCTCGACCGGGGCGGTCGCCGCACGGAGGTCCGCGCCCATGCGCTCGGCGGCCAGTTCGGACTCGGAGAGCGTCGGTCGGTACCGGAAGGCCTTCCCCTCCTTCACCCGTTCGAGCAGCCCCTTGCCGTGCAAGCGGCTCAACACGGTCATCACCGTCGTGTATGCGGTGCCGTCGGCGAGTCGCTCGGCGACCTCGCCGGGCGTCAAGCCGGCCGGCGAGGTCCACACGATTCGCAACACGGCCTGCTCGAGAGCACCCCGGCCGCGCGTCATGGGCGGAGTCTCGCGCCGCACCAGACGCTCGGGCGCTCGCGCTCACCCACCTGCCAGCAGCCGTCGCATCTGGTCGATCTCGGCCTGCTGGCCGGCGATGACCTGGCCGGCCAACGCCTTCACGGCGGCGAACGATCCACCACTCGTCACGTCCTTCGCCATGACGATCGCCCCCTCGTGATGCCGGATCATCATCTCCAGCCATCGCTTGTCGAACGCTGCGCCTGTTTGCTGGCCCAGGGTGCGCATCTCGTCGGCGCTCATCATCCCCTGCATCTTCGACATGTCGTGTTTGGCCGGATCCGGAGCCAGCGGCGCGCCCCAGGAGCTGAGCCAGCCCTTCATCGTGGCGATCTCCGGGTCCTGTGCGCCCCGGATCGCCGTCGCCAGCGCCCGCACCGGCGCGCCTGCGCCGGCCTTGGGATCGAGAGCGAGTTCCGCCATCTCGATCGCCTGTTCGTGGTGCGGGATCATCATCTGGGCGAAGGTCACGTCGGCCCCGTTGACCCCGAGCTGCTTCATGACGGCGTTCGTCGCCGCCGGCGCCATGGTGTGGCCGCCCTGGTCGTCACCGCAGGCGCTCAACGCGAACGCAAGGGACGACGGGACCGCAGCGGCCACGGAACGGCGGCGGATCGTCATGGTGTCCTCCTCGACTCAACTACGACGAATCGTAGTAGTTGATGCGAGCTCGCCGTCCAGTCAGGGGGTGGTGACCACCATCACCGCAGTGATCCCGAGCACCGTCACCCCGAGCGCGAATTCCGTGACCATCGCACGGCGCAACGCCGCCAGGCCCAGGGAACTCGCGAAGGTCCCCCGGCGCCGGACGCGACGACGGTTGAGGTCCGCCACCTTGAGCATCGCCGCCACGACCAGCAGCTTGACCGCCAGCACCCGGCCGTGGTCGGACAGCAGGTTGCCGAGGTCGTCGGTCGTCCGCACGATCTGGGCGAACCCCGTTGCAGCGAGCAGACCCACGGCCACCGGGGCGACGCGAGCGAACGGCTGCACGATCGGTTGGGGATCCTCGTCGAGTGCACCGGCGCGCAACGCGCCGACACCGATCACGGCGAGACCGCCCATCCAGACCGCAGCTGCGCCGTGGTGGACGATGTCGAGCGGTACACCCAGCACCCCCCAACGTTGCGACCAGGCGTGTCCGCTGAAGGCCCAGGTGGCGAGCAGGGCGATCCCGAAACCGACGACGACGCCGCCGGTCGAGGGATCCTCGCTGCGCATCGGTCGCAGGAGCCCGGCGAGACCGGCCGCCAATGCCGCACGGGCAGCCAGTGCCGTCCCCACGTCGGTGCGCAGCGCCGTGCCGATGGCATCACTCCCGGGCGATCCGCCGGCGATGTCTGCGGCGAGCAGGAGCAACTGCACCAGAGCCAGTGCGACCAGCGCAACCGCACACCCGACGGCAGCGGCGTGCACCCCCGGCAGCCGCACTACACCGCGCCAGACGAGGGCCGCCGTCCCGAGGATGCCGACCAGGCCGACGAGGGCGAGATAGGACGACGTCCGCGCCAACCACCCGACGAACGCCGGGGTGGACCACGATCCCGGCGCTGCGGCCGGCGACGTCCCGACGCTGGCCGGTGCCGTCACGGGCACCGCCGAGCTTGCGACCCCCGCCACCGTCGTCACCGGCGTGAGGGTGGCGGCGACCACCACCAGCGGCACCCGGCCGCTCACCACGTGGCCGTCGCTGCCCACGAGCCGCCACCGGACGCTCGTCGATCCCACCAGCTCGGCGGGCACGCCCACGACGACGTCTCGCGTCGAGGACCCGTGACGCAGGCCCGCCGCCGGCGTGCGGACGCCGGTGGCCGGGTCGACGAACTCGACGCTGGCCGTATCGAGCGGGACCGCAGCCTGGAACGACAGGACCAGGCCGTCCTGCCCGGCCGTCACCGAGCCGCCCTCGGCCGGGTCGCTGCCGACGATGGCGTTGTGCGCGTGCGCAGCCGTTGCGCCCACAACGATCACGAACAGCGCCGTCATCAGGGTCGCAAGCGCGCACCCGATCACCGATCGGGACCACCACGTCTGGTCGTGCTGCACGCCGGCTCGGGCCACCAACGACGAAACGTAGTAGGAGGAGCTCGGGCAGGCGCGGTCGGCGGTCCGGTCGGACTCCGGGTGCGTCAGCGCAGCTCGGCCGCGACCTGGGCGAAGAGCCGCAGCGACTCGGTATCGGGGTAGTCGCTGCACCACGGGTAGAAGCCGGTGCAGCCGAGCGCCGTGTAGGTCCGGATCTTCTCGGCCACCTGCTCGGGCGTGCCGACCAGATTGCCCGCCCGCCACGAGTCGAACGGCTCGCCCCAGAACGAGCGTGAGCCGCCCTCGACGATCTCCTGCTCGGTCTCCCGGATGAACACCTCGGGCGAGATCGTCTTGCGGATCTCGTCGTAGTCACGCCCGACGTCGCGGCAGTGGCCCTTGAGCACCTCGGCCTTGTGCTGCCACTCGTGGGGTTTGCCACCGAAGTTCGAGGCGTCGCCGAGCCGGGCGACGACCCGCAGCGTGAGCTGCTCGCCGCCGCCGCCGATCAGGATCTCGGGGTGCGGCTGCTGGAGCGGCTTGGGGTCGCACTGGGCGCCGCGCAGCGTGAAGAACCGGCCCTCGTAGGAGACGTCGGGTTCGGACCACATCGCCCTCACGATCTCGACGGTCTCCCGAAGGACGCGGATACGGTCCTTGGCGGGCGGGAACTCGTAGCCGTAGCCGGCGAACTCGTGCTGGTACCAGCCCGCGCCGATGCCCCAGATCAACCGCCCGCCGCTCATCACGTCGATGTTGGACGTGATCTTCGCCAGCAGGCCCGGGTTCCGGTAGGGCGCGCAGCCGACCATCTGGCCGAGTTTGATCCGCGTCGTGCACTGCGAGAGGGCCGCCATCGTCGTCCAGCACTCGAACATCGTCTCGTGCGCCGGCTTGGGCACGTTGTGGAAGTGGTCGTACACCCACAGCGAGTCGAAGCCGAGCTCCTCGGCCAGGCGGGCGATCTCCACCGACTTGGCCCACTTGGCCGCCGGGTCGGTGATCGAGGCCAGCTCCATCTTCCAACCCTGGGGGACGAACACGCCGAAGGTCAGCTCGTGGGAGGCCATCGCCGGTTCCTAGCACGCACGACGACGTTCGCCCGCCGCCAGCGAAGCCGGGCGCGCCAGGTGCCTCACGCCTCCGTCTCGGTGAGGAGCGGGAGGAGCTCCATGCCGAGCGCCGCGCGATAGGTGTTGTGGTAGTGGTGCAGCGCGGGCTCGTTGCGGCCGAACACGACCTCCGGGAGGGCGCCGCTGCTCGCGGACGCCTGTTGGCTGGCACTCATGACGTAGTCCTCGTCCCGGATGATCGACGCGAACCGTTGGGCCAGCGTGCGTTCCCGCAGGGCGCGGTCCTCGGCTCCCTCGGCGCTCTCCGTGACGCCGGGGCGGAGGTAGAAGCCGATGCGGCTCGTGTGACGACCGGGGTCGGTGGGGTGCGGATAGGCCCGCACGAGGAAGCAGCCGTCGACCGTCGGAAGGAGCTGCACGTTGGGGAACAGCCAGTAGGCGGGCAACGTGGCGACGGCGATGTCCCACTGCGGTTTCGGGAGCAGGCGCATCGAGTCGATCGCCCGGCGGCACAGGAGGAACCGGTGATTGCGTCCGAACGTCTCGTAACACGAGACGTTGCCGTGGAAGCCGAGGTACAGCGTGTTCTGGTGCAACGCCGGGAAGTGGTACGTCTCGCCGAAGGTGTCGATGGCGAGCTTCCAGTTGCAGGCGACGTCGTAGGTGTCACGGTCCGAGCACCGCAGTTCGTCGAGCCGCCAGTGATCGAGCTCGGCGGCGAGATCCGCAGTGAGCAGGGCGTCGACGTCGATCGTGCCGTTGGGATCGGTGTGCACCCACAGCAACCCGAACCGTTCCACCGCGGGCAGGCGCACCAGACCGTGACAGGCCAGATCGATCTCGCCGAAGTGCTCCCGCTTGGGGAGCCCGACGAGCTCGCCATCGTTGGCGTAGGTCCAGTTGTGGAACCCGCAGGTGAACCGCCGGGCGACCCCGCGCTCGTCGTTGACGACCCGCGCGCCGCGATGACGGCAGGCGTTCACCATCGCCACGAACGTGCCGTCGGCGGCCCGGGCAGCGATGATCGGCACGCCGAGGTCGTCGAAGGTGAAGAAGGAGCCGGGCTCCGGTAGGTCGCCCGAAAGGCCCACCACCTGCGGGTGGCCGACGAAGAACGATGCTCGCTCCCTCGCCGCGAGGTCCCGGTCGACGTAGACCCAGGTCGGGTTCCTCCGCAGCCCACCGGCATCGACGTTCGTGCCGGCGTCGAGCCGGGCGAGCATCTCCTCGATGAGCCGAACCTGCACGTCGTGTCGCACGGATCCTCCCGCGGCCATTCATCTAGTCGAATCTAAGATTTGAGGCTATTCTAACTTTTGTGAACGATCAAGACCGTCGAGTGTCGTCGACGCCCGGCCTGCGTGAACGGAACAAGGCGAAGCGGCGGGACGCGATCCTCGACAGCACGATCGAGCTGCTGCAGGTCTCGTCGCTCGCCGAGCTGTCGATCGAGCGCATCGCTGCGCTGGCCGAGGTGTCCCCGGCGACCGTGTACAACCTCGTGGGCACCAAAGAGCGGCTCCTGGCGGCCTGCGTCGACCGAATCGTCGAGCGGCTCGTCGACGGTCTCGTGGCGATCGATACCGCCGGTGATCCGATCGCGGCTGCGATGGCCATCGTCGTGCAGTCCAGTGAAGCGTTCATCGCCGACGGCCGGGCGTTCCGGCAGATCATCGGCGCTCTGCGCAACGCGGCAGGCGGCGGGCCGGTCCTCGCCGTCGACCCCGCCCAGCTCCAGATCGCAGCGATGCGGGCCGCCCAGCTCCACGGGCTCGTGCGCAACGACATCGACCCGACAGCCGCCGGGCGCCAGATCTACCTGTCCTACAACGGGGCGCTGTTCGCCTGGGCGGCGCACTTGCTCACCGACGACGGGTTCCGACTCGCCGTCCGCCACGGCCTGTGGACGGCGCTCGCGGCCTACGCGACCGATGCCGAGCGTCCCCGCTTCCTCGAGCACCTCGGTGCGCTCGGACCGGAGCTCACCGCTGCCGGCTGGGGGGCGAGCGCTGCACCCGAGGATCGAGACACCTGAGCCGGCGCCGCCCGCACCCGCTCGTGCGCCGTGTGCGGGCGCCGAGGACCGGAACGAGATGCTCGACGTGGCGTCGGTGATGGAGTCGATGCGTGCAGCGAGGTGACGTCTACCGGTTCAAGGTTCCCAAGGGCGTCGGACACGAACAGCAAGGTGAGCGGTACGGCGTCGTGGTCCAGTCGGGCGTGATGTTGTCGCGGTCGGTCGTGCTCGTAGCTCCGACCTCGCAAAGCGCCAGACCGGCGTCGTTCCGGCCGCAGGTCGCTGTCGCCGGCAGCACCGCGCGCGTCTTGGTGGAGCAGCTCGGCGCCGTCGACGCGCAACGTCTCGGCCGTCGCGTCGGCCGCCTCACCGCCGAAGAGATGTGGTCGATCGACGAAGCCCTCGCCGTCGTCCTCGGGATCGATTGACGCACGCAGACCTGCCGATCGGCTTGCCAACGTGTCGCGCGCTCGAGGTGCTGTTCGGGCCATGGCGCCCTCCCTGCGTCACCGGATCGCACCGCTCGTGCGGGTTCTCCATCGGAGCCGAGTGTCGGATTCGAACCGACGACCTGCTGTTTACAAGACAGCTGCTCTGCCAGCTGAGCTAACCCGGCCTGACGTTTCGGTACGAGCTACGCCGACCGACCCGGCCGGAAGGCTAGCGGGGCTCCGGTCGGCCCTCCCCGGTCACCCGCCGGCCGGCAGGAACGGGTTGCGCACCGACAACCCGGCCACCATCGCGAGCAACGCCTCGGGGTCGAGACCGGCGTCGCCGAGCTCGGCCAGCACCGCCAGGAGTGCCTCGCCGCCCGGCAGAGGGATCCCCGCACCCGCCTCGGGCAGACCGGGGCCGTCGCCGAGGGCGTGAAGGCCCTGCACCAACTCCGCGCCGAGCAGGTCGGCGGCGTCGAACACGGCCAACGCTCCGAGGTCGAACCCGTCGCCGACCGGACCGTCGTCGCCGGCAGCGGCCGTACCCCCGCCGTCGAGGTCGATGCCGAATTCGTGGGCCTCGTCCCAGTTGTCGTTCAGCCCGTCGCTGTTCCAGTCGTCGCTCACGACGGTCCCCCGGGCGGCGGAAGCGGCCCGCCGGCCGGCGGCGGGAACCCCGGCGGCGGCGGGAACCCCGATGGCGGCGGCGGCAGCGACGACGCGGGCGGCGCTGGGGCGGGTGCGAGCCGTCGGCGCACCGGTTCGGCCAGGCCGAGCGCCTTGCGCTGCTGAGCCTCGGCGACGGCGCGCACCGTCCGGCCCGACTCGACGTGCACGCCGACGTACTCGGCGACGTCCTCGGGCTCAACGAGGCGTTTCCATGCAACCGCCTGCTCGAGGCGCTGGGTGCGGTTCGTGGGGTCCTGCACGGCGGCAGCGACGCACACGTCCGCCCGGATCTCCCAGCCGACGGTCTGCCCGGCCGCCACCGCAGCCTCGGCCATGCGATCGGCCTCGGGCAGCGAACCGAACAGGTACTCGGCGCGGGCCAGCGTCACCAGCGCACCGGCCCGCTCCTCCGGATCGGCGAGCGCCGCCAGCGTGGCCAGCCGCCGCGCCCCGTCGGCGTCGCCGCGTGCCAGGTGGACGCGCGCCAGCGCGTGCCAGGCCCGCCCGTCGCCGGGATCGGTGCGCAGGTCGTCCACGGCGAGCGTGTAGACGCTGCGTCCGAGGCGCTCGGCGAACGGGGCGTTGGTGCGCCCCATCTCCGCCGCGGTGGCGGTGACCGTCCGGGTCACCCACGACGTCGGGTCGAGCGTCGTGCGCACCGCCCGGTACCGGCGCCGGGAAACATCCGCCCGGGCCATGGCGTCGAGCAGCCGGGCGCCGGCCATCGGGTCGTCGGGATGGGCCCGCAGGTGCTCGGTGAGCGGCCCGAGACCGTGCCGGGCCGCGATCGTGTCCGTGGTGAGCGATGCCAGCGGGATCCGGCCCGCCAGCGACGCCACGGAGCGCACGGCCGCCCCCGCCGCCTGCCCGGCGCGCCGCTCCGACGACCGCTCGACGAGCCGGTCGCGCCCGGCCGCCAGCCGTTCCTTGGCCCGGGCCGCCGCGGACACCGTTCCGGTGCGCTGCTCGACCTGTTCCGCCGCGTCCTGGGCCGCCTGCTTGGCTCGGGCCATCCAGTACGACATCTGGACCCGGCGCCGCTCGCTGCCCATCGCCCGACGGTAGCCCGGGCCGCCCGAAGGCCTGGAGCGTCGTCGCAGTATGGTGCGACGTGTCGTTCGTTCCACGTACGGTCACCCGTAAGCGGTGCGTCTTTGCCGCCGCCGTCCTCGCCCTTGCGGGCTGTGCGCCCGCCGACGGCGGTGCAGCACAACCGGATCGACCGGGGTCGACGGCAGCATCGGTGCCGACCGCTCCGCGGGCCGGGCGCAGCGCTGACGGTGGGAACCTCGGCACCAACGTCGGCGGCGTGCAGTACTGGGACGGGGTGATCCCGTTCGCCAACCTGATGGACCAGGCCGGCGACTGGATCCCGCAGGCCGAGGGCGCCGCCTGGGGCAAGGGCCCGGCGCTCACCTTCGACCGGCACGGCTGGCCGGTCCGCCTGCGCCCCGGCCAGTTCGCCTCGGCCGTCCTCGCCGACGTGACCTACCCGGCGGGTCGTTACCGGGTGCGCTGGTCGGGCACCGGGACGTTCGACATCAACGGCACGCCCTTCGGTGGGACCGGGGGCTCGGGCACCGTCGAGCTCGACGGCACCAGCACCGTGGTGCTCAACCTGCGGACCACCGACGCCTCCGACCCGATCCGCGCCATCGAGGTACGCCTGCCCGGCGAACCCGACGATGCCGTGTTCCGGTCGCGCTACGTCGAGTCGTTGCGGCTCTACCGAGCGCTGCGGTTCATGGACTGGCAGCGCACCAACACCTATCCCGGGGATCCCGATCGACGTTTCGGCTGCGACCGTCGCGTCGACGCTTCCCACTACTCGCAGGGTTCCTCACTCGGTGCCAGCGTCGAGCGCATGGTGGACCTCGCCAACGCCGTCGGCGCCGACCCGTGGTTCACCGTGCCCCACGAAGCGAGCGACGACTGGATCACCTGCCACGCACGAGTGGTGGCCGAACGTCTCGCTCCTGCGCTCACCCCGCGCTACGAGTTCTCCAACGAAACCTGGAACCCGGCCTTCCGGGCGTACCACGACCTCGCCGAGCAATCCGCCCGCTCCGGCCGGGGTGGCGACGAGTTCGAGCGCATCCAGATCCGCACCGGTGAACGGCACACCGCAGTGATGCGGGTCGTCGGCGCCGTGTTCCGCGCCGCCGGACGCCCGCTCACCCGGGTGCTGGCAGGTCAAGCGGCGAACGCCTGGGTGGTAGAGACCCGGCTCGGCGCGTCCGGCACACGCGACCTCACCGACGAGATCGCCATTGCGCCCTATCTCACCCTTCCCGGCAACCCGATGGAATCCGCCGAGGCCCGCGCTCTCGCCCACCGGTCCCCCGACGCCATCCTCGCTGCGCTCGACTCTGCGCTCGACAACGACGTCGCCACCTGGATCACCGAGCACGTCGCGCTCGCCGGACGGACCGGGTTGCGACTCGTCGCCTACGAAGGCGGTCAGCACCTCGTGGGCGATCCGAACAACGACGGCCTGACCGAACTGTTCACCACGGTGAACCGCAGCCCGGGCATGGGTGAGCGGTATCGCCGTTACCTCACCCGCTGGGCCCAGGCGACTGGCAACGCCTTGTTCATGCACTTCACCGACGTCGGCCCTCCGAGCCGATACGGCGCCTGAGGTGCGAGCGAGTCGTGGAATGCCAACTCGAGCCCGAAGCTCGAGGCGCTCGTTGCGTTCGCAACGACTCGACCCGGTTGACCCTGCGCAGGGTCAGGGCGTCTCGGGCCGGGGTTCGTCCTCCCAGTCCTGCCACACCACGGAGGTGGCTGCGATGTAGTCCTTCACCGCTGCACCCACGGTACGGGCGCCCGGGCCGGTCCGGTCGGTGATGCCCATCCGGTCGAGCTTGTCCCGCACGACGCCCTTCAACTCGGCGAACCCGAGCTCCACCCCGAGCCCGTCGAGGTCGTCGAGTAGGCCGGCGAGCACCTCCCCGGCCGTCGCGTCGACATCGGTGATCGGTTCGGCAGTGACGACGATGCGGCGCACCCCGGGACGCCGGGCGAGCGCAACGATCTCGGCCCGGAAGTGGTCGGCGTTGGCGAAGAACAGGGGCGCGTCGAAGCGGAACAGCACCAGGCCGGGCACGCGCTCGCCCTCGGGGTGGCGGGCTGCGTCGTGGTACCCCTTCACGCCGCGCACCCGCACCAGCTCGGTGCTGTAGGGACGCCAGGACCGCCGCACGAACAGCGCGAACGACAGCGCCACCGACACCAGGATCCCGGTGAGCACACCGAAGCCCACCACGCACGCAAAGCAGACGACCGACACCACGAGCTCCCACGGGTCGATGCGGCGAAGGTCCCACACCGCCCGAACCTCGACGAGCCCCGCCACGGCGACGGCCACGACCGCAGCCAGCGCGGCGACCGGTAGGAACCGTGTCGCAGCGGGCGCGACGAGGATCAGCACGCCGATGGTCGCGGCCGCAACGAGTCCGGTCACCTGGCTGCGCGATCCCGCCTGGACCGCGACCGGGGTGCGCGTCGCGCTCGACGACACCGGGAACCCACCCAGCGCCCCGGCTGCGAGGTTGACGACGCCGAGGGCGCGCAGTTCCTCGTTCGGGTCGACATCGGCACCCAGGCGCGCCGACCACGTCCTGCTGAGCACCGAGGTGTCCGCGAAGGCCACGAGGGCAACCCCCACGGCGGCAGCGGTGAGCTCGGCGAGATGCGGGAACACCGCCGTCGACAGCGACGGCGACGGCAACCCGCGAGGGAGATCCCCAACGACGGGCACCCCCTCGAGCCAGCCCCAGGCCGCTGCAGCGCTCGCCCCGGCGAGGGCGAGCAGCGCACCGGGCACAGCGGGCGCCCGACGCCGCTGCAGGACGAGCACCGCCACGACGAGCGTCCCCACGACCGCCGCAGCGGGGCGGACCCGTCCGTCGGCGACGCCACGAATCAGCTCGACCACGCCGGCGGCCGCGACGTCGGCCTCGACGCCGAACCCGAGCAGTTTCGGCGCCTGCAACACGATCACCGTGACGGCGATCCCGTTGAGATAGCCGTAACGGATCGGCCGGCTGAGCAACTCCGCCGCGGTGCCCACCCGCAACAGGCTCCCTGCGAGGCAGAACACGCCGGCGAGCACTGCGAGTGCACCGGCGGTCGCGAGCGGATCGACCCCATCGAGACCGAGCGCGACGACCGACGCGAGGATCATCGGCGTGAGCGCCGAATCGGGACCGAACACCAGCACCCGGCTCGGACCGACGAGCGCATAGACGACGAGCGGGACGACCGTGGCGTACAACCCGGCGACCGCCGGGAGACCGGCAGCGGTCGCGTAGCCGAGCCCGGCCGGGATGACGAGCGCGCTGACCACCAGACCGGCGAGGGCGTCACGGCCGACGGCCCGACGGTCGAGACCGCGCAGGCCCGCGATTCCCGGGAACATGCGCTCGAGCCTCACGGTCTCACGGCCGACGGCCCGAGCGCTCCGGGCGGCTGGTGCGTACCCACCCTCGAACCTTGACACGCGCTGCCGCGCCGGCCGGGACACCCGACGAGGCTCAGCCCGACAGGTCCGGCACCACGGCGGCCAGGGCCGTGACCGCAGCGGCGAAACAGGCGGCGGGGGCCGTCGTGATCCCGGCGCCGATCTGGCCGACCCCGGCCTCCCGGTGCGCGATCCCGGTGTTGATCACCGGCACCACGCCGGAGTCCACCACCGCCCGGGCGTCGATCCCGGCGGCCGTCGGCGCGAACCCCAACGCCGGCAGGGTGAACGCGTCGTTGCTCCCCACCGTGATCGATCGCATCCGGCGGCTGTGGGCGACGGCGTCGGCCGGGGTTCCGCCGACGAACTGCACGATCGCCGGCGCCGCTGCCATCGCGAACGCGCCCAGGCCGGCGGTCTCGGTGATCGCCGAGTCCCCCAGATCCGCCGCAGCGTCGTCGGGCCCGAACCCGGGGAAGTACAGACCGTCCACCCGGTTCGCCGGCGCCTCGAACCACCGGTCGCCCGTGCCCGACAGCCGGATCCCGAACCGCACCCCGTTGCGGGCCATGGCGGTGACCATGGAGCTGCCCGGCACCCCGGCGGCGGCGTCGAGCATGACCTTGCAAGCCGCCATCGACACGTTCAGGAACGTGTGGTCGTTCCCGGACAGGAACGCAACCACCCGGGCCACGACGGCCCGCTCCGCATCCCCGGCGAGCAGTGCCGGCACCAGTTGCTTGAGCAACAAACCGGTGGCAGCAACGTTGCGGTTGTGGCCCTCGTCGCCCATGTGGAGCGCCTGGGCGAGCACGGGTGTGATCCGCAGCCCGCCGAGCCGCTCCAGCGCGGGCCCGAGGGCCGGACCGAGCTCACCGGCCATCCACGCCAACCGCCCGAGCACCTCGGGGCCGATGGCACCGAACCGCAGCACCTTGCCCAGGCCTTCGTTCAACGAGGTGCACGCCCGCCGGCCGGTACGGCCGTCCTCGACGATCCACATCGGCATCGACGGTGCCACCACGCCCGCCATCGGACCGACGCATCCGTGGTGGTGACAGGGCTCGAGTGCGACGCCGCCGGCGTCGACGAGCGCTCGGGCGGCGGCGGGATCATCCGCCCATCCTTCGGCAAGAACTGCGCCGACCACGGCGCCCTGCATCGGTCCGCACATCTCGGCCCAGTCGATCGGCGGGCCGGCGTGCAGCAGTCGGCGTTCCCCGACTCCGAGGCCGGGAACCACCTCCCCGGCCGGCCGCACCCCGACGAGCACCGGGTCGGCGCGCCGGTACCGCTCGAACGCCAGGGCGTTCGCCTCCTCCACCACGGGCGAGCCGACGAGCGACGCGAGGGCGCGGCCGGCAACCACGTCGCCCCCGGCGGGTGGACGCCAGACCACGTGAACCACGGGGGCGCCGACGGCGGCAACAGCGGCGTCGAAGCGGTCGAGGCCGACCGACACCACCGACGGCACGGTCGCCACGAGGTCGTGGCGCGCGCTCACGGCACCGCCCCGGCGACGAGCGCCACGGCCCAGGCAACCGCCTCGGCGTTGGCATCGGCCACGGCCACCCCGGCCGCTCGCAACCGGTCGACGACGACCCGGCGCGGGATTGGATCGTCGTCGGTGCCACACACGTGGGCCACGACGGGCACACCGTCCGGCCGGCCGACCAGCGCGGCGAGCAGACCGCCGACGGGGTCGGACCCGGCGCCGTGACCGAGCACGACGTCGACGACGACGACGGCCGTGGTCGGGTCGGCGACCGCCGCTGCGACCGCCGCGTCGCGCACCGCTGGATCGATCATCGGATGCGGCCGGCCCCGCGTGTACTCGTCGTCGCCGTAGTCGACCACCTCGTGGGGGACGCCGGCGGCAGCCAGCAACAGTTCGGCTTCGTGGGCGAACGTGCCGCCGCAGAACGCTCCGCGCACCACGGTGTCGGCACGGGTACCCCTTCGCAGGGACGCAGGTGCCGGGTCGTCGTATGCCGGGGCCCGCCCGGCCACCAGCGCCACCGCGGCGTCAGCTGCAGCAGCGAGCGTGGACACGGCGTGCACGCCGGCCGGCACCGGCCGGGCCGGGTCGGCCCCGAGCAGGCAGGCCACCACCGGACGACCCGTCGCCGTCGCCGCTCGCAGCACCCGCTCGGCCACCTCGGGGTCGGGCGGCTTCGCGATCAACACGATCACCTCCGTCGCGGGGTCGCCGGCGAGCACCTCGATCGCGGCGAGCGTCGAGCGCCCTCCGACGGCCGCCGACAGGTCGCGACCGCCCACCCCGAGCGCATGGGACACCCCGGTGCCGGCCCGGTGCAGCCGCGTCGTCACCTCCTGCATGCCGGTACCCGACGCGCCCACCACCCCGACCGGACCGCGGCGGACCTCGTTCGCGAACCCGAGCGGGACCCCGGCGACGATCGCCGTGCCGCAGTCCGGGCCCATCACGAGCAGTCCGAGGCGGTCGGCCTCGGTCTTGAGCGCCACTTCGTCGGCGACGGAGACGTTGTCGCTGAAAAGCATCAGGTGCAGTCCGAGCCGTAGCGCCTTGGTGGCCTCGGCCGCCGCGTAGTCACCGGGCACCGAGACGCCGGCGAGCGAGACCGCCGGGTCGGCCGCCACGGCCGCGGCGAG
>JBEIFW010000058.1:0-18415 GCA_040382215.1 Acidimicrobiales bacterium | reverse complement strand
TACCAGCCCGAGATGGCCTACTTCGAGTGCCTGCACGAGGTGAAGCTCATCGTCGACCTCATGTACGAGGAGGGCATCGCCGGGATGCGCTACTCGATCTCCGACACCGCCGAGTACGGCGATCTCACCCGCGGGCCGCGGATCGTGAACGCAGCCACCAAGGAGGAGATGAAGCGGGTGCTCGCCGAGATCCGCGAGGGTCGCTTCGCCGAGGAGTGGGTGGGCGAGTCCGACTCGGGCCGGGCCCGGTTCAACGCCCTGCGCGCTGCGGGTCGCGAGCACCCGATCGAGCAGGTCGGCGCGCAGCTGCGGGCGATGATGCCGTGGATCTCGCAGGGCAAGAAGAAGGTCGCCGAGGTCTCCGGCGGCTGACTCCTGAACCGTCGACGCAGGTGGTGGCGGGCGCCGCCCGCCACCACCCGACGCGTCAGGCGATCTCGACCGGCGGCCGGTTCTCGACCGAACGCCAGAACACCTCGTCGGGCGTGGCCAGGACCCGCTGGTACACCGCCGGCGGGTACTCGAGGTGGGGTTTGGTCGGGTCGTAGGCGGGCTGGGGGACCGCTTCGGCCGGGCGGACGAACTCCGACGGGGCGAGGTAGCCCTTCAGTTCGGCGTCGCTGATGCCGGCGAGCGCCTGCACCTCGGGGTCGATCCAGGCCCGCTCGTCGATGTCCCGCCCGGTGGCCACCTCGAGGCACAGCCCCTCGGGCCCGGCGAAGTACATCGACTGGCACATGCCGTGGTCGATCGGACCCATGACCGGCACGCCCCGGCTGCGGATGCGGTCGCGCAGGGCGTAGAGGTCGTCGAGGGTGTCGACGGAGAACGCGACGTGCTGCATCAGCCCGCCCGGCAGCGGCCCGGCCGCCGTGCCCGCATGGGTGACGCCGAGTTCGTGGCGGTCGGAGTTGTCGGGGTGCTGGACGAAGGCGATGTAGGACGACTCGTTCAGCTCGATGAACCCGTGGAAGGTGTTCTCGACGCCGTGCATCCAGTACAGCGCCTTCAGTTCGGCGCCGAGGACGTCGGTGAAGAACTCGATCTGGGCCTTGATGTCGCGGGTCGAGATCGCCAGGTGGTGGACGCCGTTCGGGTGCAGGGCCATGGCCACCAGTGTGCCCGATGCTGCAATGGCGATCAGACCGCCGGCAGCACGGCGGCGTCGTGGGCGTACAGCCAGGCCACCCGCGACCGTGCCGGGTCGGGATCGGACGCTGCCGCCATGGCCGCGTCGCGCCGCTGCTGGGCCGGGCCGTCGGGCAGGTGGAAGCCCGTGGCGTTGGCCCGGGCCGAAGCCTGCACCGCGGTGGTGCGCTCCCGCCGGGCCGACTCGTAGCGCACGAGCGCAGCCGCGACGGCGTCGGGTCCGACGCCGTCGAGCGCGGCGGTGAGCGCGGCCGCGTCCTCGATGGCCTGGGCGCCGCCCTGGGCCACGTAGGGCAGCATCGGTTGGCAGGCGTCGCCCAGCAGCGAGACGTGGCCGCGGCTCCACACCGGCAGCGGCGCCCGGTCGTGGAGGGCCCAGCGGTGGGTGCGCTCCACCAGCGCCAGCAGGTCGCGCACCGCCGGCGCCCAGCCGGCGAACGCCGCCCGCAGCACGTCAGGGTCGCCGGGGGTCGTCCACGATTCGGTGGTCCAGGTGGGGTCCTCGTGGATGGCGACGATGTTGTGCACGGCGCCGGCCCGCAGGTAGTAGTGCACGACGTGGGCGCCGGGCCCGAGCCAGGCGGTGGCCAGCGCCGGCCACCCGAGGGCCCGCACGGCGTCACCCGGCACGAGCGCCCGGTAGGCGACGTGGCCCGAGAACGTGGCCGGCCCGTCGCCCACCAGGGCTCGCCGCACCACCGAGTGGATGCCGTCGGCACCGATCACCGCGTCGAACCGCTCCGGCGTGCCGTCGGCGAGCGCCACCGTGCCGTCGGGGTCGACACCGGTGACGCGCCGTGCAGTGCGGACCACGCCGGCCGGCACCGCCGTGCCGAGCACGTCGACGAGGTCGGCCCGGTGCACGTGGAGGTACGGCGCGCCGAAGGCCCGCTCGACGACGTCGCCGAGCTCCACGCGCGACAGCACGGTGCCGTCGGCCCACCGGCGCTGCTCGATCGCCTCGGGCCGCACCGCCACGGCGTCGAGCGCGGGGCCGAGGCCGAGGCGCGCCAGCAGGCGCGTGGCGTTGGGGGTCAACTGGATCCCGGCGCCGATCTCCCCGAGCGCGGACGCCTGCTCGAACACCGTCACCTCGTGGCCGGCCCGCAGCAGGAACGCCGCAGCGCTGAGCCCGCCGATGCCGGCGCCGATGAGTCCCACACGCACGGGCGAAGCATGGCAGAACCACCCGGGCGTGCCGGCCGGGCCCTTGCCGCCCGGGCACACGGCCGGGCCTGCCGGTCCGCCGTTCGGGGCCGAGGGTGGGACGCAGCGGATACGGTGCGGCCATGACGGTCACCTTCCTCGACCCCCGGGCCGAGCCGGGCACCCCGGTCGAGCCCTACGCCCTCGGCCTCGACGTCACCGCCGGACCGGTGACCATCGGGATGCTCGCCAACGGCTTCCCGGACTCGGTCAACTTTCTTCGCCACGTCGAAGCGGCGCTCGCCGAGGTCCTCCCCGCGGCCCGGTTCGTCGCCTACGACAAGGGCAACGCGTCGGCCATCTGCTCGGCCGAGATGCTCGACGCCATCACCGCCGAGTGCGCGGTGGTCGTCACCGCCTACGGACATTGAGGCAGTTGCACCACCGGCACCGTGCGTGACGGCGTGAACCTTGCCCGCCGGGGCGTCCCGGCCGTCGCCCTCGTGTCCAGCGAGTTCTGGGCCCAGGGTGACTTCATCGCCCGCTCCGTCGGCATGCCCGACGTGCCGCGGGTCTGCTTCGAGCACCCGGTCGCAGGTGCCGGGGTCGAGACGATGCGGCGCGTCGCGCTGGCCATCCGCGACGAGATCGTGTCGGCCCTGCGGGGCAAGGCGTCATGAGCGCCCGCCTCGAGGCCGCCGACGAGTCGGCCGCCCTCGAACTGCTGCACGAGCTCGGATGCACCGACGGTTTGCCGGTCGTCGTGCCGACCCCGGACCGGGTCGGGCGCATGGCGCTCGCCATGGGCCTCGACGGCGAGCTGTCGCTCGGGTCCATGGGTCCGAACCTGGGTGACTGCACCGTCGAGAAGGTGGCCGCATGCGCGGTGATGGCCGGGTGCCTGCCCGACCACGCCCCCGTCGTGCTCGCCGCCGTGCGGGCGGTGCTCGAGCCGGCCTTCGACTGCACCGAGATGCAGGCCACCACCCATGCGATCACCCCGTTCGTGATCGTCAACGGCCCGGCCCGTGAGGCCTGCGGTCCGATCGCCTCAGGATTCGGCGCGCTCGGGCCCGGGTTCCGTGCCAACGCGTCGATCGGCCGGGCGCTGCGGCTGGCCATGATCAACATCGGGGGCGGGCGCCCCGGGGTGTCGGACATGGCCCTGCTCGGCCATCCCGGCAAGTTCACGATGTGCCTGGCCGAGGACGAGGAGGCCTCGCCCTGGGAGCCGCTGCACGTCGCTCGTGGGTTCGCCCCCGAGGACTCCGCCGTCACCGTGGTGGGCACCGAAGGACCGCACTCGGTGATCTTCGTGGGTGACGCCGACGACCCCACGGCGCCCGACCGCCTGCTCGACACCCTCGCCGGCACGCTCGCCAACGTGGGGTCGAACAACGCCCACTTCGGCCGGGGCAGCGGGGTCGTGTTGCTGAACCCCGACCACACCCACGTGCTGGCCGCCGCCGGCTACGACCGCGCCGGTGTGGCCCGGGCGCTGTGGGACCGGGCCGCGAACCCGCGCGCCCGGATGCGGGCGCTCAACCCGTCGATGATCCCCGACGGCGACCCCGACACGCCGTGGCGGGCCTTCCGTAGCCCCGACGACATCCTTGTGGTGGCTGCCGGGGGCTCAGGGCTCTACTCGATGGTGGTGCCGTCGTGGGGGGCGGGGCCGCACGCCAACCCCGCGGTCAGCATGCGGATCGATCACGACCAGGCGTGCGCGGTGCCGTTCGGCCCTCGGGGCGGCTGAGGCCGGCTCGTTCAGGTCTGCTTCACGGCACGGCCGGGGGGCACCAGCCGGTGCACCCGGTCGCCGTCGGCGTGAGCACGGCGAGCGGGAGCGGGGTCGGGGTGGTGACGCCGGGGCCGGTCCACGCGATCGACGTGTGGTCGCCACCGAGGTTCTCGGCGCTCCAGGCCTCGATGAAGTACCGGCGGCCGGCCTCCAGGCGGAACACCGCCGAGCGCTGGGACGGGTTGGCGAGGTAGTTGCCGTAGAGGGACCAGTCCTTGACCCAGGCGATCACCGTGCGACCGGCGGGATCCTCGCCGTCGGGGTTGAACGCGAGCACGCCTTGGTCGTCGGAGCCGAAGTAGAAGCGGTAGTCGCCGGTCGTCGCCGGGGTGACGAATGCCCGCAGGCGGGTTCCCGCCTTGTCGATGGTGCGGTACGGGGTGACCGATCCCTCCAGGAGACCGGTCGAGGTGGGCGCGATGCCCGCAGGGATATCGGTCAGTCGCCCGCCCGGCCGGTTCGCCCAGCGGTCGAGCCGCATCCCGTTCGTCGACGTCGGTGGTGGGCACCAGCCGGTGCAGCCGTTGGTGGTGGGGGTGAGCCGGTTGGCGGGGATGAGGGTGGGGGTGGGGATGCCGGGGCCGGTCCAGGCGATGGAGAGGTGGTCGAGGTTGCCGCCTTCTTTGGCGAAGGCTTCGATCCAGTAGCTGGTGCCGGCTTGGAGGTTGAACTCGCCGGAGCGTTGGCCGGGTTGTTCGGTGAAGCTGTTGGGGTTGGTCCAGTCGATGACGCGGGCGACGGTTTGGCGGCCGGTGGGGTCGGGGCCGGTGGGGTTGAAGGCGAGGACGCCTTCGTCGTCGCTGCTGAGGTAGAGGCGGTAGGTGCCGGTGGTGGCGGGGGTGAGTAGGCCGCGGACGCGTTGGCCGAAGTCGTTGCCGCGGTTGGACGGGGTGGCGCTGCTGTTGAGGGTGATGGTGGCCGTTGGTGGGGTGCCGGTGGGGATGTCGGCGAGTTGGGAGCCGCCCCAGTTGGTCCAGGTGTCGAGGGTGAGGCCCTGGGGGGTGGGGGTGGTGGTGTAGGTCGCGGTGAGGGTGGTGTTGGTGGTGGGGGTGATGTCGTGGCTGCGGGCGCCGCCGTCGGACCAGGAGGCGAAGGTCCAGGTGACGCCGTTGACGACGGCGGTGGCGGGGGCGCTCACGGTGACCGTGGTGCCGGCGATCACCGTGCGGTTGAAGGGTGCCGGGCTCGCCGTGTCCACCGCATCGATGGAGATCCCGGGTGGGTTGGACGCGACGGCCAGCGAGACCGTGCGCGGCTCGAGGGTTCGGGTCACCGTGGCCGACGCCCCGGCGTTGTCCTTGGCCGTCAGCAGCAGTTTCAGCCGGCTCGGCCAGTCGTGGGCCGGTGCGTAGAACTGACCGGACGCGACGCCGCTCCAGGACTGCACCTCGTGTTCGTGGCATTGCACCCCGCCATCCCCGCAGTGCTCGATGACGAGCCGCCACTGCAGGGCCGAGGGGGGCAATGCGCCTTGCTGGGCATCCTGCGCACTGCCGGAGAACGCGACCGGGTCGCCGGCCGCCCAGGTCACGGTGGCGGCGGGCGTGGCGATCGCCGGCACCGGCGCGTCGTTGCCGGCCGAGACCGTCACCTGGGCGATCGACGACAGGCCGTAACTGTCGGTCACCCGCACCCGCACCGCCAGCGTACGAGGCGTCGGATAGGTGGCCGTTGCCGTTCTGCCGGTGCCGTCGTCGAACTGGCCGTCGGCATCGAGGTCCCACTCGTAGCGCAGCACGTCGCCGGCGTCGGGATCGCTCGACGACCCGGCGTCGAAGGCGGCGGTGAGCGGAGCCGGACCCGATACAGGCGCAGCGGTGACCCCCGCGACCGGCGCCCGATTCGTGCCGGAGGCCACGATGCGCCGCAGCTCACCGCAGTCCGCTGCGTTGCAGCCTTTGCGGCTGATGTCGAGGTAGAAGAGATCTCGGCCGGGTCCGGTCTGCAGGTCGACCACCGGTCGTCCCGTCACGAACGCCGCCACGGTGGAGGTGTCGGGCAGCCCGTTCTTCCCGAGCCGCATCGTGAAGATGCACCCTCGTGCGTAGTCGCTGAAGAACAGCGCGCCCTGGTATGCCGCGGGGTAGCGCAGGTTCGTCGCAAAGGCCACCGCCGACGCCGCCGTCGTGTTCTTCCCGCAACCCTCGATGGCCACGCGCCCGTACGAGTGGTGAGGGGCGGTCACGGTGGCCGGGTCGAGGTTCTGGCAGATCGGGATGGCGGCCGCGTCGTACTCGGGCTGCTTACCGACGCCTTCGTAACAGGGCCAGCCGAGGTTGGGAACGGCGCCGGTGCCGAGCGGGATGCGGTTGATCTCCTCGTACGACTTCCAGCCGGTGTCGGACGCCCACAGCTCGGACGTGCCGGGTCGGAACGTGAAGCGCCACGGGTTGCGCATGCCGAACGCCACGATCCGCCGGCGGTTGGGATCCGACGAGCTGGCCCACGGGTTGTCCGGACGCGCAGCGCCGGTGTCCGGGTCGATCCGGATGATGGTGCCGTCGAGCGTGTGCGGGTCGTTCGGCGTCAGGGCGTCCAGCGAGCGCAGGGACCCACCCTCGTTCGTCGGGTCGTCGCAGGCCTTGGCCTTCAGGACGGTGGGCGAGACGCCGCCGGGGACCTGACCTTTGTCGACGAAGGTGTAGCTGGCGCCGTCGCCCGCCGAGGCGTAAAGGGCACCGTCGGGACCGAAGCCGAGGTCGCCGATCGAATGGCTCGTGAACTGCTGGCACCAGTCGTCGATGAGCACCTTGGTCTCGGTGGCCACCCCGTTCACGATCGTCAGCCGTACGAGGCGGCCGGTGACCACGCACCCGTTGGTGGTCGGACCCGGTGGGCTCGGGCAGTCGTCGCCGTTCCAGGTGGGGACGGTGCCGCCCGGGGGTGCGTTGAGCGTGAAGAGCGCGTATAGGTAGGGGCGGCCGGTCGTGAATGCCGGGTCGACCGCCAGCCCGACGATCCCTCGGTCCCAACCGCTGAAGACCTGCGTGCGCAGGTCGGCGACGACCGTCGACGCGCTCGCCTGGATCGAGGAGTACCGCAGGATGCGACCGGCCTTCTCGGCGATGAACACGGTCCCGTCGGCGGCGAAGGCCACCCGCGTCGGCAACTGGAGACCGCTGAAGACGAGCTGGTCGGCGAAGCCGCTCGGGAGCGTGTTCGCCGGAGCGGGACGGGCGTGCACGGCAGCCGCGACCGCCACTACGCCGAGGAACAACGCCGCCACGATCAACCGCCGTCGAGCACTACCCATTCGGGCATGCTCGAACGCAGCGCCGTCGCCGTCGTTCTGCTCACCGTCGGGATTCGCTCAAGCTTCGAGCTCGTCCCACCGAGTGCGCACCCCGTACCACGGGCTGCCGGACCCAAACCTGACTCGACAGGTCGGGATTCGGCTCCTACGCTTCGTCGTTCATGAGCGCAGCATGGGGATTCGAAACCCGCCAGATCCACGCCGGCCAGGAGGCCGACCCGGCGACCGGGGCCCGGGCGGTGCCGATCTACCAGACCACGAGCTACGTGTTCCGTGACTCGGCCCATGCACAGAACCTGTTCGCCCTGGCCGAGATCGGCAACATCTACACCCGCATCATGAACCCGACCCAGGGGGTGCTCGAGGGCCGCGTGGCCGCGCTCGAGGGTGCCTGCACCACGGCCGTCGGCCTGCCGGGAGCGCTCGCCGTGGCCTCGGGCCAGGCGGCCGAGACCCTCGGCATCCTGAACCTGGCGGAGTCGGGCGACCACGTCGTCGCCTCGGCCCACCTCTACGGGGGCACGTACAACCTGCTGCACTACACGCTGCCGAAGATGGGCATCACCACCACCTTCGTGAACGATCCCGACGACCTCGACGAGTGGCGTCGGGCCATTCAGCCCAACACCAAGGTCTTCTTCGCGGAGACGCTCGCCAACCCGGCCAACTCCTGGCTCGACGTGTCCGGCGTGTCCGGCGTGGCGCACAGCGCCGGCATCCCGCTCATGGTCGACAACACGGTGGCGTCCCCCTACCTGTTCCGCCCCTTCGAGCACGGCGCCGACTTCGTGGTGCACTCGGCCACCAAGTTCCTCGGCGGTCATGGCACCTCGATCGGTGGCGTCCTGCTCGACGCCGGCACGTTCGACTTCGGCGCCTCGGGCCGGTTCCCGAACTACACCGAGCCCGATCCCAGCTACCACGGCCTGGCCTACTGGCCGGCGCTCGGCCACGGTGCGTTCATCCTCAAGGCGCGTGTGCAGTTGCTGCGCGACACCGGTGCGGCCATCAGCCCGTTCAACGCCTTCCTGCTCCTGCAGGGCATCGAGACCCTCTCGCTGCGCATGGAGCGCCACTGCGCCAACGCGCAGGCGGTGGCCGAGTTCCTTTTCTCGCGCGACGAGGTGGAGACGGTGCAGTACGCCGGCCTGCCGTCGTCGCCGTGGCACGCCCGGGCCAAGGAGCTCACCGGCGGCCGTGGGTTCGGCTCGGTCCCGGCGTTCATCATCAAGGGCGGCCGGGAGGCCGGTCAGCGATTCGTCGAGGCCCTCGAGCTGCACAGCCACGTCGCCAACATCGGCGACGTGCGATCGCTGGCCATCCACCCGGCGTCGACCACCCACAGCCAGCTCACCGAGGCCGAGCAGCTCTCCACCGGCGTGCATCCCGGCCTGGTGCGGCTGTCCGTCGGCCTGGAGTCGATCGAGGACATCATCGCCGACCTCGAGGCCGGCTTCCGGGCCGCCAAGGGCTGATCCGTCGAGCCTCGGCGCGGCCGGCCGGTCAGCCCGGCCGGCTGCGCCGGTGCATCTCGGCAGCTCGCACCGCCAGCGCCCGTTGCAGGTCGTCGTCGAGCTCGCGGCGCAACGTCGTGCGGTACGCCTCGTCGGTGACGATGCTGACGGTGAAGTAGAGCGCCGAGAACGCAGCGAGGAACCCCGACACCCGCAGCAGTTCGGGGGTGATGGCCAAGGTGGCGTACTGCGTGCGCAGCGTCACCAGGACCGTGGGGCCGGCGTCGAGTGCGGCGAGGGCCTGGACCTTGTCGGCCGGCATCGTGAGGAATCCGAACAGCACGAAGAAGCCGAACACCCCGAGTGCCACACCGGTGATCTGGACCCCCTGGGTGAACAGGCTGGCCAGCCCGAGGTTGGCCCGGGCCCGGTGGCCCAGCGCCGGCGGTGGCGGCGCGCCGTCGGCCGGCAGCACGGCCGCCTCGAGCGGTGTCCCCGCAAGGCGGACGCGCACCTCGTCCCACGAGTCGAACCGCTCGACGGCGGCGAGGTCGCCGCGAACCCGGACGAGCACGAACGACGCTCCCACGCCGAACAGCAGCAGCAGGGTGAGCACGTACGGCCCGCCTCGCAGGGTGCCGGTGACCTGCCACACCTCGCCGGTGAGGAACAACACGGCCGAGAAGAACAGCACCGTGGGCAACGCCCGCACGAGCAGCGTGCCCACACGCGGCAGCAGGTCGATCGACCGCCGCACACCCCAGACGACGAGGGGCACGACGGCATAACTGGTTCCGGTGTAGACGAGGCCCAGCAGCACGACGGCCACGCCGGCACTGCCGAGCGCCAGCGCCACGTCCTGATGGATGATCAGGTCGGTCAGGCCGGGGCCGAAGACGAACAGCGCCAGTTCTCCCCGGCCGAGCCTGCGGGGCAGATGGAACGGGCCACGACCGCGGGCGACGGCGGTGACCACCCATGCGCCGAGCAGCACGACGACGCTGAGCACCCCGTCGGCCCAGTGCTCGACCGAACCCACGGCGACCACGGTGCCGGCCAGGTAGAGCAGCACCAGCAGCGGGGTCGACCGGGCCAGCACGACGCCGGGTCGTCCATAGCCGGGGACGAGATGGGGGAGCCCCTGACGGACGAACCAGCGCTCGACGGCGTCGGGTCCGGTGGGCATCGGGGCGACCGCTCAGGCGAGGGCCGACACGACGTGGTCGATGCAGGCCGTCAGCGCCTCGACGTCGGCCGGGTCGACGGCGGGGAACATCCCGACGCGTAGTTGGTTGCGGCCGAGTTTCCGGTACGAGTCGGTGTCGACGATCCCGTTGGCCCGCAACGCCTTGTTGACGTCGTCGGCCTTCACGCCGTCGAGGTCGATCGTGCCGACGACCGCCGAGCGCATCGCCGGGTCCGTCACGAAGGGCGATGCGTACGACACAGACTCGGCCCAGCCGTAGAGGGTGGCGGCCGAGGTGGCGCAGCGGGCGTGCGCAGCGGCGAGCCCGCCGAGACCGTTGATCCAGGCGACCTGCTGTTCGAACAGCAACAGCGTCGCGAGCGCCGGGGTGTTGTACGTCTGGTCCTGGCGGCTGTTGTCGAGGGCGACGGCGAGGTCGAGCGAGGCCGGCATCCAGCGGCCCGACGCGGCCAGCCTCCCGATCCTCTCGACGGCGGCCGGCGAGCACAACGCCACCCAGAGCCCTCCGTCGGAAGCGAAGCACTTCTGCGGCGCGAAGTAGTACACGTCGACCTCGGCGGGCGACCAGGGCAGCCCGCCCGCCGCGCTCGTGGCGTCGACGGCGACGAGCCCGACGGCCCCGGCGGGTCGGCGCAGCGCCATGGCCACGCCTGTGGAGGTCTCGTTGTGGGTGAGCGCGTACAGGTCGGCGCCGTCCTCGGCGACCGCCTCGGGGTGCGAGCCGGGCGTGGTCTCGATGACGGTCGGGTCGAGCAACCAGGGGGCGGCCTTGGCTGCGGCGGCGAACTTCGAGGAGAACTCGCCGAACACGAGGTGCTGGCTGCGCTGTTCGATCAGCCCGAAGGTGGCGACGTCCCAGAACACCGTCGAGCCGCCGTTGCCGAGGACGACCTCCCATCCGTCGGGAAGCCCGAACAGTTCGCGCAGCCCGGCCCGCAGGCGCCCCACGAGTTGCTTGACCGGCGCCTGGCGGTGCGAGGTGCCCAACCAGGTCCGTCCGGCCGCGGCGAGCGCGTCGACGGCCTCGGGGCGCACCTTGGACGGCCCGCAGCCGAAGCGGCCGTCGGCGGGGAGCAGACCCGGCGGGATGACGAGGGAGGAAGGATCGCCCATAGCGGTCGGTCAGCCTTGCAGACCGGCCCGTCAAGGGTGGCCTATGGGAGACTCACCGTCCGTGAATCGAGTCAGCGCCCGTATCGCCGCCATCGCCGAATCTGCCACCCTGGCCGTCGACGCCAAGGCCAAGGCGCTCAAGGCGGCCGGTGAGAACGTGATCGGCTTCGGCGCCGGCGAGCCCGACTTCCCGACGCCGGCCCACATCGTCGAAGCGGCCGCCGCCGCGTGTCGGATGCCCAAGCACCACAAGTACTCCCCGGCCGGTGGACTGCCCGAGCTGCGGGAGGCGATCGCAGCGAAGACGCTGCGCGACAGCCGGTTCGCCTGTAGCGCCAACGACGTCATCGTCACCAACGGGGGCAAGCATGCCGTGTTCGCCGCCTTCGCCTGCCTGTGCGACCCGGGCGACGAGGTGATCGTCCCGGCCCCCTACTGGACGACGGACCCGGAGGCCATCGCCCTTGCCGACGGCGTGCCGGTCACGGTGGTCACCGACGAGACCAGCGGCTACAAGGTGACCGTCGAGCAGCTCGAGGCCGCCCGTACGCCGCGCACGAAGGCGCTGCTGTTCGTGTCGCCGTCGAACCCGACCGGTGCGGTCTACTCGCCCGAGCAGACCGAGGCGATCGGCCGCTGGGCCGCCGAGCACGGCATCTGGGTGATCACCGACGAGATCTACGAGCACCTCACCTTCGGGGCGCACCGGTTCACGTCGATGCCCGTCCTGGTACCCGAGCTGCGCGACCGGTGCCTGATCCTCAACGGCGTCGCCAAGACGTATGCGATGACCGGGTGGCGGGTGGGCTGGATGGTCGGACCGGCCGATGTCATCAAAGCGGCGGTCAACTTCCAGTCCCACACCACCTCGAACGTGTGCAACGTGGCGCAGGTGGCGGCGCTGACGGCCGTGTCCGGCCCGCTCGACGCCGTGGTCGAGATGCGCACGGCGTTCGAACGGCGGGGCCGGATCATGCAGCAGATGCTCGCCGCCATCGACGGGGTCACCTGTCCTGAGCCCGAGGGCGCGTTCTACTGCTACCCATCGGTGAAGGGCCTGCTCGGCCGCACGGTGCGGGGCCGGACGGCGACCACTTCGGCCGAGCTCGCCGCCCTGATCCTCGAGGAGGCGAAGGTGGCGCTCGTGCCCGGCGAGGCGTTCGGAACCCCGGGGTACGAGCGGCTGTCGTTCGCCCTGTCCGACGCGGACATCGTCGAGGGCGTGAGCCGGCTGCAGACGCTGTTCAGCTGACGGTGCGGCGCGCCGCTCGGCTCGTGGGCGCCTTGCTGGCGCTGGCCGTGCTCACCGCTGCGCTCGGGTTCGGCGCCCGGGCGCTCGTGGGCGGCGAGGACGACCCGACGCCACCGGTCGGGATCGACGCCTACCGCGGCTACGGCACCTGGGTCGACGTCTATGACTTCGCCCCGGCATACCTCAACCCGGGCCAGACGCCGGCGGTGACGCTTGCGGAGATCGACGAGATGGCACGTCTCGGGGTGCGAACGATCTACCTGCAGGCGGCCCGCAACGATTCGCGCACGCCCGGCGGCCTGCTGCCGGCCGACGTGTTGGGCCCGATCCTGGAGCGTGCGCATCGCCATGGCATCGCGGTGGTCGGGTGGTCGCTGCCGTGGTTCGAGGACCTCGCCTTCGACCTCGATCGCCTGTTGAAGATCCACCGGTTCGATTGGAACGGGCATCGCTTCGACGGCCTGGCCGTCGACATCGAAGACGTCGAAGAGGTGCCCGACCCGGTGCTGCGCAACGAGCGGCTGATCGAGCTGTCCCGGCAGCTGCGGGCCGCAGTCGGGCCGGACGTCGCGCTCGGTGCCATCGTGCTCACGGCCGTGCACATCGAGGTCGTGAACCCCTCGTTCTGGCCGGCGTTCCCGTGGAAGGAGCTCCGCCCGTTCTATGACGTGTGGCTCCCAATGGCGTACTGGACCGACCGGACCCAGGCGTCGGGGTACGCAGACGGCTACCGGTACGGAGCGGAATCGGTCGCCCGCATGCGCGAGCGGCTCGGCGATCCGGATGCACTCGTCCACCTCATCGGCGGGATCGGCGACAAGCTGACCGTCACCCAGCTCGCCGAGTACCGGCGGGCGGTGGCGGACACCGCCAGCCTGGGTTGGTCGATCTACGACTGGGCGACGCTGTCGACCATCGGCCGCGAGGAAGCCGCCCGGCCGCCGTCGAGCCCAGCTGTCACCACGAAGTAACGCAGCCGAAACCAACGGGCGGCATCCTGATCGTGTGCCTCCGGCGTCCTACCGACTGCGCGTCCAACTGCCCGATCGACCGGGCGCGCTGGCCCGGGTGAGCGCGCTGCTCGCCGAGGGCGGTGCGAGCGTGATCGGGGTCGACATCCACCTGCTCGACGAGGAGCGCGATGCCGCAGGTGAACGAGTCGAAGCGGTCGACGAGATCCTGGTGCGGGTGCCCGACGGCTGGTCAACCGAGAACTTCGCCTCGGCGTTGCTCGCAGCGGGTGCCGGTTCGCTGCTGTCGGCCCTGCCCGACCAGCGCAACCACGATCCGATCGTGCGGGCCCTGCGGTGGGTCGGGCTGATCGTCGACGCAGGGGCGGCGACCTGCGATCTCGAGCTGTCCCGTGTGGTGGCCGAGATCAGCTCCGCCTCGGCGGCGTGGGTGGGCCGCCCGTCGGAAGCGGAATCGTTCGAGGCCGGTCGGCTGGCGCTGGAGCGCGGCACCTCGGTCATCCACCTCACGCAGCGGCTGCCCGGGCCGCTGTCGCTCGGGACCGACGAGGAGGGCTGGGTGCTCGCCGTCGTGGACGATCCCGGGAACCCACGGCGCCTGGCGCTTGCGTCGCGGCCGGCGACGGTGCGGTTCACCTCGTCGGAGGTGCAGCGGGTGGAGGCGCTGCTCGCACTCGTGCGGACCCTTTCGGCGCGCTGAGCCGCGTGTCGCTCGGGAGTGCCTTCACGAGCGAGCCCCGATCCGGGCAGACTGCGTCGTGATGGCACGAATCCTGGTCACCGAGGAGATCGCCGAGGGCGGGCTCGACCTGCTGCGCTCGGCCGGACACGACGTCGACGTCGCCCTCGGGTTGTCGCGGGACGCGTTCTTGACGGCGCTGCCCGGCGCGCAGGCGCTGATCATCCGGTCGGCGACGACGGTCGACGCCGAGGCCCTGGCCGCCGGGCGTGACCTCGTCGTGGTCGGCCGCGCCGGTATCGGCCTCGACAACGTCGATGTCGATTCGGCCACCCGGCAGGGAGTCATGGTCGTCAACGCCCCGCAGTCCAACATCGTCTCGGCGGCCGAGCACACCATGGCGCTACTGCTCGCGCAGGCGCGTAACGTGCCCCAGGCGCACGCTGCGCTCAAGGCCGGCCGATGGGAGCGCTCGAAGTGGGAGGGGGTCGAGCTCGCCGACAAGACCCTCGCCGTGATCGGGCTCGGTCGCATCGGCAAGCTCGTGGCGGAACGAGCGCGCGGCTTCGGCATGCGCCTCGTCGCCTACGACCCGTACGTGTCGGCCGACCGGGCCCGCCAGATGGGCGTGGAGCCGGTGTCGCTCGACCAAGCCGTCGCAGAGGCCGACTTCCTGACGGTCCACCTGCCAAAGACCAAGGACACCACCGGTCTGATCGGCCGCGATCTGCTGTCCAAGGCCAAGCCAGAGCTGCGGGTGATCAACGTGGCTCGCGGCGGGATCGTCGACGAGGAGGCGCTCGCCGAGTTCGTGCGCGACGGCCGCATCGCCGGCGCAGCGCTCGACGTGTTCGCCACCGAACCCACGACGTCGTCGCCACTGTTCGACCTCGACGCCGTGGTCGTCACCCCGCACCTCGGGGCCTCCACCCGGGAGGCGCAGGACAAAGCGGGCGACACGATCGCCCAGATGGTGCAGCTCGCCCTCGCCGGCGATTTCGTGCCGTTCGCAGTGAACGTGGCCGCCGCCGAGGCCTCCGAGACGGTGCGGCCGTTCCTGCCCCTCGCCGAGCGGCTCGGCCGGCTGTTCGCCGGTCTGGCCGAGGGGTTGCCGGCGACGATCGAGATCACGTACGAGGGCGACATCGCCGACTACGACACGCGGATCCTCACCCTGGCCGTGCAAAAGGGTCTGTTCGGCGCACAGAGTGCAGATCCGGTCACCTATGTGAACGCGCCGCAAGTGGCCGGGGAGCGAGGGGTCGAGGTGCGCGAGACGAAGAGCTCCCACTCGGCGGACTACGTGAATCTGGTGACCATCCGGGGTGGCGACCATGCCATCGCCGGCACGCTGCACGGCCGCCGTGGCGACCATCGCCTGGTGATGGTCGACGACCATTCGATGGATCTTCCGCCAGCGCCGCACATGCTGGTGGTCCGCAACGACGACCGGCCCGGCATGATCGGCGTGGTCGGCACCGAGCTGGGCCGCGCCCAGGTCAACATCGCCGATATGGGTGTGGGACGGTCGCATGCCCCGGGCAGCGCGCTCATGGTGATCGCTGTTGCGAGCGAGGTGCCGGCCGACGTGCTCGCCTCGTTGCGGGCGGTGCCGGGCATCGTGTCGGTCCACGAGCTCGCCGGGTAGCGGCCATGGGATCCGTCCAGGCTGCCGTGCTGTGCGACTTCGCCCAGGTGCGGGAGGGCCTGCTCACGATCGTGAGCGGTGGCATCACGACGCTGTACCGCAGCGAGTTCCCGAGCGGGCTCGACTGCCACCTGGCCCTGGTGTTCGAGCTCCCCGTGTTCGACCTCGACGGCGACCACGCCTTCTCCGTCAAGGTCACCGAGGTCGACACCGCCACCGTGGTCGGCGCGATCGACGGCAACCTGCACCCCGGCGAGCTCGTGGAGCAATCGGTCGGCGAGGTGCTGTTCCCCGCCGCGCTCGACCTCTCGCCGCTCGTGGTCACGGGCCCGGGGCGCTACGACCTGAGCGTCTCGCTCGACGGTGAGCCCGCCCAGCGGCTCACGCTGTACGTCCTGGCCAGCCCGCCGCCCGGGCGCTGAAGGCCGCGCGCCGACCCGGCCGGTACGGTGCGTCGCCATGTGCGACGGCCACGACCACGCCCACGGCGGCCACGATCATGCAGCCGAGGCCGCCGGAGCCCGTCCGCGCCCGGCGGAGGGCCCGGCCGCCGACCCGATCCGCCTCGAACCGGTCGACGAGGTGGTGATCACCACGCTGATGGACAACAGCTACGACGGGATCCTCCCCGACGGCCCACACGTCCGTCGCGCCGGGGCCGGCCGCCTGCCCCGAGTCGAGCACTCCCACTTCCACGGCGGGCAGACCTTCGGGGGCATGGTGGCCGAGCACGGGTTCTCGGCGCTGGTGACCGTCCGGCGGGGCGAGCGCACCCACACCCTGCTGTTCGACACCGGGGTCTCGCCTGAGGGGATGGCGGGCAACGCCGAGCGCCTCGGGGTCGACATCGGCGCCATCGAAGCGGTCGTGCTGTCCCATGGGCACTTCGACCATGCCGGTGGGTTCACGGGCCTCGCTCGCCTTCGTCGCCGCCACGGCGGCCTGCCCCTCACCGTGCACCCGCTCGTGTGGACGCAGCGCCGGGTGGCGGTGCCGGGCGCGCCCGAGGTGCTGCTGCCCACGGCGTCGCGCGCCGCGCTCGAAGCCGAGGGCTTCGCCGTGATCGAGCGGCGAGAGCCGTCGCTGCTGCTCGACGGCTGTGTCCTCGTGACCGGTGAGGTCGACCGCACGACGGAGTTCGAGCAGGGCTTCCCGTTCCACGAAGCCCTGCGCCACGACGGATGGGAGCCCGACCCGTGGATCCGTGACGACCAGGCCCTCGTCGTGCACGTGCGGGGCCGCGGGCTCGTGGTGATCACCGGGTGCGGCCACGCCGGTGCGGTGAACATCGCCCGGCACGCCCTACGCCTCACGGGGACCGACCACCTCCACGCGCTGCTCGGCGGGTTCCATCTGTCGGGCCCCGCGTTCGAGCCGATCATCGCGCCGACCGTGGAGGCGTTCTCGCAGTTGGCTCCCGAGCTGCTCGTGCCGGCCCACTGCACCGGGTGGAGGGCCCAGCACCGCCTCGCGGCCACCCTGCCCGACGCGTTCGTCGCGAACGCTGTCGGCTCCAGCTTCGTGCTGGCCGCCTGAGCCCGGACGCGCCACGGCCCGGCCGGGGTGCTCCCGGCCGGGCCGTGGCGTCGGTCCGGCCGTCGTCAGGAGTAGATCTCGAACAGGCCGGCCGCGCCCTGGCCGCCGCCGATGCACATCGTGACCACGCCCCAGCGGGCCTTGCGCCGCTGGCCCTCCTGGAGGATGTGGCCGGCGCAGCGGCTGCCGGTCATGCCGAACGGGTGGCCGATGGCGATCGAACCGCCGTTGACGTTGTACTTCTCGGGGTCGATGCCGAGCCGGTCACGGCTGTAGAGGCACTGGCTGGCGAAGGCCTCGTTGAGCTCCCACAGGTCGATGTCGTCGACGGTGAGGCCGTGGCGCTCGAGCAGCTTCGGCACCGCGAACACCGGGCCGATGCCCATCTCGTCGGGCTCGCACCCGGCGACGGCCCAGCCCTTGAATGCGCCCATCGGCTGCAGGCCCCGACGCTCGGCCTCCTTGGCCTCCATCATCACCACGGCCGCCGCGCCGTCGGAGAGCTGGCTGGCGTTGCCGGCCGTGATGAAGTTGCCCTCGCCCCGCACCGGCTTCAGCTTGGTCAGGCCCTCGAGCGTGGTGTCGGCCCGGTTGCACTCGTCGCGGTCGACGATCTTGTCGACGAGCGAGGTCTCCTTGGTCTCGTTGTTGACGACCATCATCTTCGTCGCCATCGGGACGATCTCGTCGTCGAACAGCCCGTTGGCCTGGGCCCGGGCGATGCGCTGCTGGGACTGGAACGAGTACTCGTCCTGGTACTCGCGGCTCACGCCGTAGCGCTGGGCGACGATGTCGGCCGTCTCGATCATGGCCATGTAGATCGCCGGGTACATCTCGGTGAGGTGCGGGTCCATGTTGGGGGCGCCACCGAAGCCCGGGTTGGGCATCGAGATGGACTCGACGCCACCGGCGACCACGATGTCGGCGCCGTCCTGCTTGATGTAGTTGGCGGCCAACGCGATCGAGTTGAGGCCCGACGAGCAGTGGCGCTGGATGGTGGCCCCGGCGGTGGTGACGGGGAGGCCGGCGAGCAGACCGGACAGCCGGGCCAGGTTGCCGGCGCCGTGGGCGCCGTTGCCGAGGTAGACGTCCTCGACGGCCTCGGGCTCGACCCCGGCCTTGGCGACCGCGTGCTTGATGGCGTGGGCGGCCATGGTCATGGCCGGGGTGGCATTGAACCCACCACGGGCGGCCTTGGCGAGGCCG
>JBEIFW010000057.1:0-18610 GCA_040382215.1 Acidimicrobiales bacterium | reverse complement strand
GCGATCGCCGAGACCGGCGCCGTCGAACGCCTCGTACGCCTCGAGGTGGCCCTGCGCAGCCTCGCCGCCCGGGTCGGCCGGGCGGGCGCCGCTCGGGTGACGGTCGTGGTCGTCCACGACGCCGGCGACATCGAAGTCATCCTCGACGGCGCCCCGGGCGACCTGCCGACCGCCTGGCGCACCGGGACCGGAGCCGACCGGCTCGTGCTGCCGGCGGCGATCACCCTGCGCGAGCTCGCACGCGAACTCGAAGGCGTCGCGCCCCCTTGCCCGGCGCTCGCCCATCTCGGGCGCGCCGACGCCGCCGAGGTGTTCGTCGATCTCGAAGCGGTGGGCGCCCTCGCCGTCGACGGCCCGGGCGCCGCCGGGGTCGTACGAGGCGTGCTCGCCGGCCTCGCCGTGACCCCGTTGGCAACGGCACTCGACATCGCCGTGTGCGGGATCGAACCGTGGGGCCTCGAGACCGGCCGCGTCGAGGCCGTCGCACCGGACATGCTCGAGGCACGCTGCACCGCCCGGTCCGGTCCGTTGCTCGCGGCGCTCTACGCGAGCGGTGCCCCGTCGACGTTCGCCCTGCGCGCCCGGCACGGGGAGGAGGCCTGGGCGCCGATCGTCGCCGTCGCCACCAGCGACGTCCCCACCGGACCAGGGATCGCCGCACTCCGCGTCGGCGGCCCCGCCCCGTGGCGACTCGCAGCCGTTCCCGGCGGCCGGTGGCGGTTGACCCCCGCAGGCATCGACCTCACCCCGGTCACCCTGACGCCCGACGGTCTCGCCGACGTCGCCGCAGTGCTGCGCGACGCTGACCGCCCGGCCGAAGCGGTGCTCGACCTCCCCGTGCCCGACCCGGACCGGCGGTTGCCCGAGCCCGCCGGGGCTCCCGCTGCGTCCGGTCCGGTGCTGCGCGTCCTCGGCAGCGTCCAACTCCTCGATGCCGACGGCGACGCGGTCGACGTCGAACGGGCCAAGGCGCTCGAGCTGTTGGTCTGGCTCGCCATGCACCGCCACCGGCCACACCGCCGCGAGGCACGCGCGGCGCTGTGGTCGGTCGAGGTCGCCGACGGGACCTTCCACAACGTGGTGTCCGAGGCCCGCCGCGCGCTGGCTCGGGCCGTGACCCCACCGCCCGGTCGCGAGTGGTTGCCGGCGCGGCCCGAGCCGACCTTCGCGCTCGATCCCGCCGTCACCACCGATCTCGAGCGATTCCGTTCCCTGGTCCGGGCCGGCGACGCCGCCGGAGCCGTCGAACTCGTCCGCGGCCGACCCTTCGCCGGGGTGACGTGGGGCTGGCTCGACGCCGAAGCCCACCAGCTCGACGTCACCCTCGAGGTGGTGCACGTGATCGCCGGTCTCGCCGCGTGCCACCTCACTGCGGGGCGGATCGAGGAGGCCTTCGTGACGAGCGCACGCGGTCTCGCGCTGCTTCCCGGTCACGAGCGGCTCGTCGAAATCCGGCTACGCGCCCACGCCGCAGCCGGCAACCGGGCCGGCCTGCGGCGCGAACTCGAGGCGTACGAGCGGGTGGTCACCAGCGACGGGTGCGACCCGTCACCGTCGCTCGTCGCGTTGTCCGCCACGCTCACCCGGGCCGTTGTCGGCCCGGGTGCGTGACGCGATCGACTCAGCGACGGGCGGCGAACCAGGCGAAGGGGTCGTCGATCCCCATCCAGCGGAACAGGTTCAGGTAGAAGTGGCGGATCTTCGTCTCGTTGTAGCTCGCGAAGACCACCTGCTGGCCCTCCTGCGCTTTCAGGCCGGTCTGTACGTGCGGGAGGTTCAGCGAATCCTGCTGGAACACCTTGAGCGTCGGACCGAGTTCGGGAGCGAGGGTCCAGTCGTCGTCGACGCCGAGATGCCGCACCGCAGCGGGCCGCGGCCGGTTGGCGGGGTCGGGTGCCGGAGGGAACCGCATCACCTCGAAGATGCACGAATCCGGATCGTCGCCATTGGGGCGGAACCGGTAGAAGAGATCGTTGAAGCATCCCCACGGCGACCAGTTCGGGAACACCGAGTAGTAGATCGCGTCGATCATCTCGGCATCGCTGACCGAATCGACGTCGAGCGCATCACCGTGCTGGGACCGCAGCAGGTCCCGCTTGCGGTCGGCGATCCAGGTGCGCCGCTGCGCCGGGGTCTCCACCCCCGCCGGCGGGACGGGCAGCATCATCGGCACGTCCTCCATACCCGGCAGGCTGGGTCCGCCGATCCAGATGCACAGGTGCGGGTCGGCCTGGGTCTGGGGACCGTCGATCCAGTTCCCGTCGGCGTCGAACACGCTCACGTGGCCGTCGAGGTCGGTCACCTTGACCCGGTTCTCCTCGAGCCGCTCGTAGAGATGGCCGTTCATGGGGTGCCGCCACCGGGCGTACTGCAGACCGTCGGCGGGCTGGTCGTAGCGGGGCATGTTGGCCAGATGCGGACTGGCCACACCGTGGGGGGACACGGCGCGCGAGAACGTGGGGTACACGTCGTAACGGGTGTTGGCGTCGCCGAGGTTCGGCATCAGGGTCGGGTGGGTGGCGACCGTGTGGTACGCCTCCATGAAGGCTTCCTGGCAGGCCTTCCAGTTCACCGGCATGATCTTCGCGACGTGCGCCGCCTTGTACCGCTTGGTGAACGGCAACTGCTCGAAGTGCTCGTCGAGACCGGCGAGGAACGCCACGAGAGGCTCGGCGTCGCGGTCGGGGTTGATGAACACGAAACCCTGCCAGGTCGCGACCTTGGCCTCGGGCAAGTCGTAGTCGGCCTTGTCCAGCTCGGGGAAGTCCCACTCGCAGGGGATCTCCTTGAGCCCACCGTCGAGGAACCACGACCAGCCGTGGAACGGGCAGCGGAGGTTCTTCGCGCCCTTGCCGTCGCAGGTGCGCAGCTTGCGGCCCCGGTGCAGGCACGCATTGCGGTATGCCTTGATCTCGTCCGGGGCGGTCCGCACGACAAGGAACGACAGGTGCGCGACGTCGTAGACGACGTAGTCGCCCACCGCGGGGAGCTCTTCTTCGAGGCACGCGATCTGCCACACCCGGCTCCACAGGCGCTCGACCTCGAGGTCGTGCCACGCCTTGGACGTGTAGATGCCGGCGGGCACGCGGGTGTTCCCCGGCGGCATCGGCGATTCCCGCCGGAACACCTCACGCACGGGCCGGCTGTCGGCGTCCAGCAATTCCGCAAGGCTGATCCCGGCGGAGCGATTCGTTCCGGTGAGCGTTTCGGTCATGGCCTTCCCTCCGTCCGGGCCGCCCCTCGACCCGAGACGGATGCGACCGTAGATCACCATCGGGCCCGAGACCCCGGGACCTCGCGCCGGCACCGACCAGGACCATTGGCCGCGGCACGGCGCAGCCATCGTGGGGCAGACTGACCCGGTGCTGCGCCGACTCGTCACCCTCGTCGCCGGCATCGTCATCGTCCTGACCGCATGCAGCGGCCCCGAGGACAACAACCTGCGCGGGGCCACGCTCGAGCCGGCGCTAATGGTCTCGACACTGCAGGCCTCCGAGGGCGCCGACGGCACGCCGTTCCGGTTCGTCGCCGACCAGGGTGGCCTGCTGGCCGTCTACTTCGGGTACACCCAGTGCCCGGACCTGTGCCCGACCACGATGGCCGATCTCAAGTCGGCGCTGCGCCGGCTGGGCGCGAAGGCCGACCGGATCGACGTCGCCATGGTCACGGTCGATCCGGCTCGCGACACCGCTGCGGTGCTGCGCACCTACCTGTCGCACTTCTTCCCCGCCGGGCAGGTCCACGCGCTGCGGTTCGAGGACCCGAAGGCCCAGAAGGCTGTCGAGGCGGGCTTCCTCGCCACGTCGAAGGTGACCACGACAGCCGGCGGAGCCGTCGAGGTCAGCCACACTGCGATGACCTCGATCGTCGACGACCAGGGCCGCATCGTCGTGCAATGGCCATTCGGCACGAGTGCGGAGACGATGGCGCACGACCTGAACGTCCTGCTGGGCCGAGCGCGATGACCGTCGCCGTCGTCGCCCCCGCCCGGCGCGCCGGGGTGCTGTGGTGGGCCGTGCCCCTCCTGCTCGCGATCGTTGCGGCCGCAGCGATCGTCGTCGCGGTGGCCGGTCGCAGCGAACCCCCGGTCCCGGCCGCCCGGTACGTCGTGCCGGCCGGGACGGGCGCAGCCATGGACCGCGGGAACCACCTCGCCGTACTGCCGGCCACGATCGTGATGCGTCAGGGGGTCGAGTTGGTGATCGTCAACCAGGACGACCGGCCCTTCGACCTCGGCCCGTTCGTCATCGGGCCCGGCCAGACCTTTCGACGGGTGATGGCCGACAAAGGCACCTTCCGCAACACCTGTCGGCTCGCACCCGGCGGAAACGTGACCTTCGTCGTGTTCTGACATGAGTCCGACGTCGAGACTCGGCCGGGCCGTCGCCGTGGTCGCCACGGTGCTGACGATCACCGCCTGCGGTGGGGGCGGCACGACGTCGGCGATCGACCTGCCCCTCGCCATGGTCGACGGTCCGGCGCAGCCGGTCTCGTCCCGGCGCGGCCGGCCCGTGGTCGTCAACTTCTTCGCATCGTGGTGTGCCCCGTGCCTGCGCGAGCTCCCCGACCTCGTCACCGTCGCGGCAGAACGCGCCGGCAGCGTCGGGTTCCTCGGGGTCAACGTGCAGGACGACGGCGACACGGGGATCGACCTCGCCCGCCGGTCCGGCGTGACCTACGCCCTCGCCCGTGACCCCGACGGTGAAGTGCTGCGCGCCTTCGGCGGTACGCAGATGCCCACGACGGTGTTGGTGCGCGCCGACGGAACCGTGGCCGAGGTGCACCTCGGCGCCATCGACGCCGCGACCCTGCGGCGCAAGCTCGACAACCTCTGAGCAGCCCGTCGCCGCACCTAGACGACGGCGAGCTCCACGAGGAACCCGTCGTGGTCCGATCCGGGCAACGCCACGCGTTCGAGGCCGCACACCTCGACGTCGCGCACGAGCGCCCGGTCGAGCTGCAGCACCCGCGGCCACCGCCCGTACGCCGGCCACGAGCGCCGGCGCCGGACGCCGGCTGCGGCGTGGGCGTCACGGAACCCGGCTCGCCAGAACGACCTGAGCGCCCCGTTCCAGGCGTTGAAGTCGCCGCAGACCACGACCGGGCCGTCGGTCTCGGCGGCCTCGGTGGCGATCCCGGCCAGGTCGGCCCGCCAGTCCCGCACGGCACCGGGCAACGGCGGGTCCGGGTGCACCAGGCAGAGCCGGATCGACCGGGTCTCGGCGTGGAGCGTCGCATCGATACCCCGATGCGCCCCGAACCAGCGGGCGCGCCCGCGCAGCGCGAGCCTCGACCACACCCCGACCCCTTCGGTGTCGTCGCGGCCCTCGACCACGGCGTGGGGCAGCGCGGCTGTGAGCGCCCGGTCGAGCACGTCGGCCTGCGCAACGGTCAACTCACAAAGGGCGACGACGTCGACCCGGGTCGAAACGGCGACGACCGTCTCGACGAGTGCGTCGAGACGGTCGTTCGCCCACAGGACGTTGCCGACGAACAGCAGCACGTTGGGTTCGCAGTGCCGCACGGCGCACGGAGCAACTCGGACGATCAGTCCTTTTCGTCGATGGTCACCGACAGCATCACGACATCGGTGAGGGGGCGGTCGCCAGGGCCGGTCGGCACGGACTGGATCGCCTCGAGCACGTCGAGGCCCTTCACCAGTTTGCCGAACAGGGAGTAGTTCGGGGGGAGCCGAACGCCCTGCGAACCGGAGATCACGAAGAACTGGCTGCCGTTGGTGTTCGGGCCGGCGTTGGCCATGGCGAGTGAACCGATCTCGTAGCGCCCGGGGGCGGGCAACTCGTCGGCGAAGCGGTAACCGGGGCCCCCGCGCCCGGAGCCCTCGGGGTCGCCGCCCTGGATCACGAACCCCCGGATGATCCGATGGAAGATGATGCCCTCGAAGTAGCGGTAGCGGGCGAGGAACACGAAGTTGTTGACCGTCTTCGGCGCCGCAAGGGGATCGAGGGCGGCCACCATCGTGCCGAGCGTGGTCTCGATGGTCGCCGTGTAGCGCTTGGCCGGGTCGATCCCCATCTCGGGGGCCTCGCGGAAGGACTGGGTCTTGGGCGAGCTGCCGTCGGCGGCCGGGAACGGGGTGGGCATCGGGCCACCCTACCGGCACCCCACAGGTAGCCTCGGGCCCCGATGGAGCCCACCGACGATGCGGTCCGCGCGGCGCTGGTCGCGCAGGTCGACGCCGATCTGGCGGCGTTGGACGTGGCGTTGCGGCGCCTCGACGAAGGTACGGCGTTCCGCTGCGAGTCCTGCTCGGGTGTGATCACCGACGCCCGGCTCGACGCCGATCCGCTGGCGGTCACCTGCGGCTCGTGCGACGCCGGCTGAGCCCGGTCGCCGGCCGAGCTGCGCGGCCCGGCCGGTCGGGCCGTCGGGGCCGGTTGCGCACCCGGGTCCGCCGGGTCGTGCGCCTGGTGCGCCTCGGCGGCCGGCGAATGATGCACCTTGCGGTCGTGAAGGCGCGCGGGATCGGCGCCGACGAGGCTCGGCGCCGCGCACTCGACGAGCGTTTCACCATCCAGAGCGCGGCCGATGTCGCCGCCGAGCTCGGTCAGCTCAAGGGCGTGCTCATGAAGGCCGGCCAGCTCCTCGGCGTGATCGCCGACGGCCTGCCGCCCGAGGCGGCTGCGGCGCTCGCCACCCTGCAGGCCGACGTCCCGCCGATGGCGCCGTCGCTGGCCGCCGAGGTGGTGCGCGCCGAACTCGGATCGTCGCCCGAGCGGTTGTTCCTCGACTGGCAGCCCGTCCCGGTCGCCGCGGCGTCGATCGGTCAGGTGCACCGAGCGGTGCTGTTCGACGGCCGGGAGGTGGCCGTCAAGGTCCAGTACCCCGGCGTCGCCGAGACGATCGGGCCGGATCTCGACAACGCCGAGCTGCTCTACCGGCTGTTCTCGTCGTTCGCGCTGAAGGGGTTCGACGCCCGGGCTTTCGTCGAGGAGTTGCGGGCCCGGATGACCGAGGAGCTCGACTACCGACGCGAGGCGGCGGACCAGCAGGCCTTCGCCCGGGCCTTCGCCGGGCATCCGTTCGTGCGCGTCCCCGACGTGGTGCCCGATCGGTCCGGGGTTCGGGTGCTCACCACCGAGTGGGTGGAGGGGTGGACGTTCGCCGAACTCGTCGCACACGCCGACCACGCCACCCGCCAACGCGCCGCCGAGGCGGTGTGGCGATTCGGCCAGCGCTGCGTGCTGCAGCTCGGGATGTTCAACGGCGACCCGCATCCGGGCAACTACCGGTTCCATCCCGACGGCACGGTGTCGTTCCTCGACTTCGGGCTGGTGAAGCGCTGGGACCCCGGCGAATGGGACCTGCTGCGACCGAGCCTGGATGCCATCGTGGTCTCGCGCGATCCCGGGGCGCTGGTGGCGACGATGGAACACAACGGGTTCCTGCGGGCCGGTCACGGGCTCGACCCGCAACTCGTCTACGACTACGTGTCGAGCCCCTACGTGCCGTATCTCACCGATTCGTTCACGTTCACGCCGTCGTTCGTGCCCGACACGCTGCGCCGGCTGCTGGATCGGGGCGGCCCCCACGCCGGGGTGATGACGGCGCTCGACATGCCGTCGAGCTTCGTGATCCTCGACCGGGTCGTGTGGGGGGTGTCGGCACTGCTCGGGCGGCTCGGCGCCACCGGGCCGTGGCGGGCGATGCTGCTCGAATATCTCAACGGCGGGCCCCCGGCGGGCCACTGGGGCGGCGCCGAGCAGCGCTGGCCGGCACCGCCGGGGACCGGGTGGGTCACGCCCCGTCCGGTGGGCCAGACTGGCCTCCGACCGGCCGACGGTGCCGGACCGATCGAGGGGGCCCCATGGCCGACGTGAGCAAGTTCCTGGACAAGGCGTACGAGCAGATGAGCTTCGCCGAGCTGGCCAAGGCCCCGGTGGCCGCCCTTCAGGGCGTGTCCGAGGCCGATGGTGAGCTGCTCGCCAAGGCGCTGAACATCAAGACGATCGAGGACCTGGCGACCAACAAGTTCGTGCTGTGGGCGCAGGCGATCACCACGCTGTCCAAGTAACGCGCTCGCCCAAGCCCTGGCTGCCGGTGGCGGCGATCGTCACCGCGGCATTCATCTTCGGGACGAGCTTCGTCGTCGTCAAAGAGGGTCTCGACGCCGTCGATCCGGTGCCGTTCCTGGCCTGGCGCTACCTGCTCGCCGCAGCGCTGTTCTGGGCGTTGGCCCGGGGCCGGCGCCCGACCCGGCAGGAGTGGCGGGTAGGGGCGGGGGCCGGTGTGAGCTACGCCGTGGGGATGGTCCTGCAGACGTGGGGACTCGACCACACGACCCCGTCGGCCGCGGCGTTCTTGACCTACCTGCTCGTGGTGCTGGTCCCGGTGGTCATCTTCGTCACCACCGGTCGGCTTCCGAGCCGGCGCGCCCTCGGAGCCATCGCCGTGTCGCTGGCCGGGCTCGTGCTGCTGACCGGCGGGGGATTCGGCCTCGGGGCCGGGGAGCTCGCCGTGCTCGGTGGCGCCGTCGCGTTCAGCGTCCACCTGGTCCAGGTCACCCACGCCAGCAGGGTGTCGGACGTGTTCCGGTTCAACGCCGTGCAGAGCCTGACGACGTCGGCGCTGCTGTTGCCGTTCGTACCCTTCACCGGTGGCGTCCCCGGCGCGACCGGCTGGTTGGTGATCCTTTACGCGACCGTGATCGTGACGATCGGCGCCCAGGTGCCCTGGACGTGGGCCTCGCGCCACCTGTCCTCCACGCGGACCGCAGTCATCCTGCTGCTCGAGCCGGTCTTCGCGGCCCTGGCCTCGACGCTGCGCGGAGAGCGGTTCACCCTCGCGGCGATGGCGGGCGCCGGGCTGATCCTCGCCGGTGCTGCGATCGCCGCACTCGACGGCTCGGACCCGGCGCATCCGGTCCCTGGCGTGCGGCGTAGGATCCGACGCACGTCGTTGACCGCCGGGCGTCGATAGGGGTCGAGCATGGCTGATCCGCGCAAACCGCGCGCACCGTTCGCACCATGGGACCGACGGGAGGTGCCGGGCGCCTTCGATGTCGCCGAGTCGGCCAAGCGGGTCGGTCACTACAAGTGGATCGAGATGAAGCTGTTCGAAGCGCTCGGGGGTTGGGTCGCCACCGTGCCCGAGCTCGACGTGAAGTTGCGCCTCGGCACCCACTGCTACAAGCACGCCTGGCATGCCGAGCTGTGGCACAAGCGGCTGCCGGAGCTGCGCGAGATGAACCCCGAGCGCCTGACGCAGCCGCCCAACGATCAGCTCGTGGCCTTCGTCGATGCGATGACCGAGCCCGAGGCCCCGGAGCTCACGATCGAGAAGCTCGTCGGTGTCTACCGGGTGCTGATCCCCCACAAGATCGCGGCGTACACGTACCACCTGAACAACACGAGCCAGATCACCGACGCACCGACCATCCGGTCGCTGCGGTTCGCCCTGTCCGACGAGTTCGACGACTGGCGCGACGGCGAGATGCTGATCCAGTCGCTGATCGAGGCCCCGGACGACGTCGAGCGGGCGGCCCGCCACCAGGCCCGACTCGAAACCCTCATGGTGGCCGCCGGCGGGATCGCCGGTCCTGGTTCGATCGGCCTGCCGGCCGAGGAGGTTGCGCGCTGATGCGCCGTCACCTGCCCGCCTCGGAACTCGCCCGCGACGAGCGGTTCCACACGATCACCATGCGGGACCGGATGGCCGACCCGCGAGCCGGCCGGGGCCGGTTCGAGGGTGACAACGGCCGCCGCTCCAACCGGCTGACGCCCGACTTGCCGTCGGCCTCGGAGGCCGCCCGCAGCATGATGCACGGGATCTTCGTCGGGGAGATCCAGGCGCTCGAAGGCGCCGGACGCACCTGTTTCGACTTCGACGACATCCCCTTCGCCCTCAAGCTCGACATGGCTCGCCAGGCCTGGGACGAGGCTCGACACGTCGAGATCAGCGTGAAGCTGTCGGCCTGGATGGGCACCGAGATCGGGCAGTTCGCCGAGAACACGGTGCTGTTCGAGGCAGCCTGCAGCGCCGATCCGGTGATGCGGCTCGCCGGCGTCAACCGTGCGCTCGAGGGCCTGGCGATCGATGTGTTCACGACGATGAAGGCCTTCGGTGAGTTGGCCGGCGACCCGTTCCTCGAGTTCTGCGAGGACTGGATGCTCGCCGACGAGGTCACCCACGTGAAGATGGGCTCGGACTGGTTGCGGCGGCTGACCGAATCCGACCCGCAGCGGCGAGCAGCCGCGCTCGAGTTCCAATCGGTGGTCGACAAGTTGTTCTCCTACGGCGGGACCCGCAGCGACTCCGACGAATCGATGATCGGCCTGGCCCGACGGTTCCGGGAACTGGCCGGCTTCACCGACGCCGAGATCTCCCGCATCGCCGACGTGTCCGACGAGGCGCTGTCCGAGGCCAAGGCCCGCAAGCAGGCGGCGCGGGCGGGAGCCGGAGCATGACGGTCGCCGTGACGCCGGAGGTGTTCCGGTTCGTGCAGTACGACGCCGCCGAGATCGCCGCGGTCGTCGAGGACCTGCTCGGTCGCCTCGGCCTCGCCGGCACCCGGGTGGCGCTCGACGTCGACGAGACCACCCCGCTCACCCGGGTGGTCGTCCACGAGGGCGATCCGCTGCGGATCGAGGCCGGGAGCGGGGCCCTCGAGGACACGCGGGTGCCCCGGACGTTCTCGGCGACCGCCGCCCAGGTGAACGTGGGACGGGTCCTGCTGCGCCGCCGGGACCGTGGCGGGGCCGCGTTCGCCGGAGCGCCCGACGACGCCGGGCTGTCGCTGGCCGAGTTGGCCGCCTGGGACGTCACCTGCGTCGGGCGGCTCGCCCGTACCGGGGTGCGGGTGCATGCCGACCGCTGGCGGTACAACCTGCGTAACCGGATCGGGTTCACCGACGCCACCGACGCCGTGTTCGACCGTCTGTGGACGACGGACGACCCTTCGTGGTCGGGCATCGCCGCCGCCTGTGGGGCGGTGACCCCATGAGTGGCGAATCGTCGACGATTCGCCAGCGGCGGGTGACGACCAACGGGGTCGAACTCGATGTCCTCGAAGCGGGCGACCCGTCGAATCCCCTGGTGGTGCTGTCCCACGGGTTCCCGGAGAGCTCATGGTCGTGGCGTCATCAGCTACCGGCCCTGGCCGCCGCCGGCTACTACGCCGTGGCCCCGGACCAGCGGGGCTACGGACGTTCGAGCCGGCCTGCCGAGGTGAGCGCCTACGGCATCGATCACCTGTGCGCCGACCTGCTCGGTGTGCTCGACGGCGAAGGGCGCGACCATGCAGTGTTCGTCGGTCACGACTGGGGCGCACTGATCGTCTGGGAGCTCGCCCGACTGCACCCCGAGCGGGTGAAGGCAGTCGTGGGCGTCAGCGTCCCGTTCGTGCAGTGGCCCGGGCCCCCGACGGCGCTGATGCGGGCCGTTTGGGGCGATCGGTTCTTCTACATCCTGTACTTCCAGACGGTCGGCCCCGCCGAGACCGAACTCGGGGCCGATCCTCGCCGGACGATGGCGCGGGTGCTGTGGTCGGCGTCGGGTGACGGCTTCCAGGGACCCCGGACGGAGATCCCGCCGATGGAGGGCACCGGCTTCCTCGACCTGATGAGCGACCCGCCGTCGCCGCTGCCGGCCTGGCTGACCGATGCCGACATCGACCACTACGCCGAGCAGTTCGCCCTGAGCGGGTTCTTCGGCCCGGTGAGCTACTACCGGAACCTCGACGCGAACTACGAACGGATCAAGGACCTGCCGGCGTCCCGCCTGTCGATGCCGAGCTTCTTCATCGGCGGGGACAAGGACGGCGTAATCGCCATGGACCCAGGCGGGATCGACCGGATGCGCGAGGCCCTGCCGGACTTCCGAGGGGCGGTGCTGCTGCCCGGCGTCGGTCACTGGACCCAGCAGGAAGCCCCGGCCGCCTTCAGCGACGCGCTCCTCGGGTTCCTCCGCTCACTCTGAGCGCGAGGAATCCGCCCTCCCCTCACGAATCGTCAACGATTCGTCCTGCATGGGGCAGGATCGCACCGCCTGACCCATTCCAGAACCACGCTCCGTACTCTCGACCACCGTGAGCGCGCATCGAGGCGACGTCGAGACGTCGGTCGGTTCAGGCCAAATCGTGCGCGCTCACGGGATCCAGCAGGTCGATGTCGGGCGCTCGACGCAGCAAACCGTCGCACGCCCGGGCCATGTCGACCATGATCGCCGAGTCGAAGTGGGTCCGCTGGGCCTGCGGGCTGGACCACTTCTGGACCACCACGAACCGGCCCGGCCGCAGCGCAGAGACGCACAGGTCGACGTTGCGGCACCCGGGCTCGTGGCGGGCCAGCACCACGTACTTCGCCAGCACGGCGGCGACCGCCGCCGGGTCGGCGGCATCGAACACCATCGTGACCATCGTCAGGCTGATCTCGCCCTCCATGACCGCCCAGCGTGCCCCACGCATCGGTCACCCGGCCACCGGAGGAGGGGGTTGACCTCACCGGTATCGTGGCAATGCCCGGTGGTTCAGCCAGACCGCGTCATGTCCAGCACACCCCGGTGGGGAGAGGAGCAGTAGGTGGCCAAGGAGCGCGTCGAGCGCGACGAAGAGGATCTCGTCCGTCTCTACCTCACCGACATCGGGCAGTACCCGCTGTTGACGAAGGACGACGAGGTTCGCCTCGCAAAGGCCATCGAGGCGGGCGTCGCCGCCCGGGCCGAGATGGAAAAGGCCGGCAAGGCCGTCACGGCAGCCAAGAAGCGTGAGTTGCGCCGCCAGCTCAAGGACGGTAGCGACGCCCAGCGCACCTTCGTGCAGTCGAACCTCCGCCTGGTCGTGTCGATCGCCAAGAAGTACCAAGCCTCCGGCCTGCCCCTGCTCGACCTCATCCAGGAGGGCAACCTCGGCCTGATGCACGCCGTCGAGAAGTTCGACTGGCGCAAGGGCTTCAAGTTCTCCACCTATGCCACCTGGTGGATCCGACAGGCCATCACCCGGGGCATCGCCAACACCGGCCGTACCATCCGCCTGCCCGTCCATGCCGGCGACACCCTCGCCCGGTTGCAGAAGGCACGTGCCCGCCTGGAGCTGAAGCTCGGCCGCCCGGCCACCCTGGCCGAGCTTTCAGCCGAGGTCGAGATGCCCGAGGACAAGGTCACCGAGGCGCTGCGGTTCGCCGCCGAGCCGCTGTCGCTGTCCGAGCCGTTGCGTGAGGACGGCGACGCCGAATTGGGCGACGTCGTCGAGGATCGCTCGGCCGAGTCCCCGTTCGAGATGGCAGCGACCGCACTCCTGCCCGAGGAGATCAATCGTCTCCTCGCCCCCCTCGACGATCGCGAGCGCGAGATCCTGAAGCTCCGCTTCGGACTCGACCGAGGTGAGCCCCGGACGCTGGAGGAAGTCGGGGAGCACTTCAACCTCACCCGGGAACGGATCCGTCAGATCGAGGCTCGGGCGATGTCCAAACTCCGTCACCCCTCGTCGGACACTGGCGCACGCGACCTGCTCGCCGTCTGAACCACCTCTCCCAACCGCCCCCAGCGGTGGACCCACGATCGGGCCCCGGCCAAAAGGCCGGGGCCCCAACGCGTCCCACCGGACGTCGTTCGGCGACCGCCACCGTCACGGCGCCGAGCACAAGGGGCGCGCCGAGCCAGAACCCCGTCGACGGCGTCTCGGCCAACAGCCACCAGGCGAGCAACGTTGCGCCCACCGCCTCGCCCGCGCCCGTTACCGCGACCGCCCACGCCGGCAGACGAGCGAGCAACACGTTGAACACGACGTGCCCGGCCAGCTGGCCGGCGCCGGTCAGCAGGATCACCCAGCCCAAGGCAGCCCACGGCAGCGCGAACCCGTCACCCACGACGAGGCGGGTCATGAGGAGCACCGCTGCGCAGGTTGCGAACACGGCGACGACGTAGGGGATCAACGCCAAACGCCGACGCACCCGGCGGCCGGTGAGCAGGTAACCCGCACCGGCGATCGTGCCGAGCACGGCGAGTCCGTTCCCGGCGAGGCGGTCACCAGCGCCGCCGAGGTCGGCCCCGGTGACGACGACTGCGCCGAGCACGGCGAGCCCGACCAGCGACCCCGAGCGCCGGGTGAGTCGTTCCGCCAGCAGCACGTGACCGAGGAGCAGCGTCACCGCTGGTTGGACCGCCACGATCGCCGAGGCGTTGGCGACCGTCGTACGTCCGAGGCTCGCCGTCCAGGTCGCGAAATGGACAGCTAGCAGCACACCGGAGGCGAGCACCCCCGCCCAGGGGAACCCGACACCGGGCGCCGCCTGAGCGGTCGCCGGCCCGACCCCGTCGCCCTGCCGCAGCGCCAGTACGGGGACGAGCACCCCCACGGCGAGCACGTTGCGCCAACTCGCAACGGCGAGCGCACTCGCACCGGCCTCGGTCGCTTGGCGCACCAGGATCGGCGCAGTACTGATGCCAGCGACGCAGACGGCGGCGGCGAGCGCCGGCGTCCTACGGATCAGACCCGAGCCCGGCGCGTCGGAGCCGCTCGACCGGCGCTCACCGTCGGCGTTCCCACGACGGCCCGTTCGGTCGGTGGCATCGTGCGGGACTCGGCCAGCGTGTTGAGCAGTTCACCGACGACGTGGTCCTGCTCGAGCGGGTGACGAAGGGGAAGATCGAGGCTGAGCGTGTAGTGGGACCGGCGTCCGACACGGTGCCGGGTGAGGTAGCCGGTGTGCTCGAGGTCGTCGAGGATGGCCGAGGTGGTCCGCTCCGTGATGCCCACCAGGTCGGCGATGTCCCGGATCCGCAGGGTGGGGTCACGGGCAAGGCACAACAGGACGTGCGCATGGTTCGTCAGGAAGGTCCACGTCGGCTCGGTCGGCGGACGGTATGGCATGTCTGAACCTCTCGACGGCTGTCGGTTCCCAGAAAACTCACAGATGAGGCGTGCCCCGTGAAACGATAGCAACTCGAGACGGTTGACTCCGGGGATGGATCACGCCGGTCGGTCCTCGACGACACGCCCCGCAACGAGGCGCAGCGCACGGGTGATGGCCAACCGTTCGGCCAGGCGCCGATCGTGGGTTACCACCAGCAACGTTCCGCGGTACCCGTCGAGGGCTGCCTCCAGCTGTTCGATGGCCTCGAGATCGAGGTGGTTGGTCGGCTCGTCCAACACGAGGAGATTGACGCCGACGGCCTGCAGCAACGCCAGCGTGGCGCGGGTTCGCTCGCCGGGCGAGACGCTCGCAGTCGGCCGGGTGACGTGCGCCGCGGCCAGGCCGAACTTGGCGAGCAGCGAGCGCGCCTCGGACACCGTCGAGCCCGTCGCGGCCAGGACGGCGTCGAGCACGGTCGGCGCCGCGTCGAGCCGCGCCCGGGCCTGGTCGATCTCTCCGACGACGACGCCGGGTCCGAGGTGGGCGGCCCCGGCGGTGAGCGGTATCCGACCGAGCAACGCACCGAGCACGGTCGACTTGCCGCTGCCGTTCGCCCCGGTGAGCGCGATCCGCTCCCCGCGACCGATCGAAAGATCGACCGGGCCGAGCCGGAACCCGCCCCGCTCGACCACCGCCTGCGACAACGACCCGACGAGTTCGCCGCTGCGGGGCGCAGCTGCGATCTCGAACCGCAGCTCCCAGCCCTCCCAGGGCTTGTCGACCACCTCGAGGCGCTCGATCGCCCGTTCGGTGCGCGACGAGCGCGACGCCAGCTGCTCCGACGCCTCGATCGCCGAACCGATCCGCATCCGGTCGTTGTCGGACCGCTTCCGGCGCGCCTTCAACACCCCCTTGGCCGCCCATTCCCGCTCGCGCTGGGCCCGGTCCCGGAGGGTGTCGCGCCGATCCACGTACACGTCGTAGGACTCCTGGGCGTGGCGGCGAGCGGTGGCCTTCTCCTCGGTGTACGCCGCCCACCCGCCGGCGAACCACGCAGCCCGGCGGGAATGCTCGTCGATCTCGACGACGTGGGTGACGATCCGCTCCAGGAACGTGCGGTCGTGGCTGACGATCACCATCGGCTGGGGGCGGCCCAGCACGATGCGCTCGAGATGTTCGAGCCCGTCGAGGTCGATGTCGTTGGTCGGTTCGTCGAGCAGTAGGACGTCGAACCGGTTGAGCAGCAACGCCGCGAGCCCGATCCGGGCCGCCTCCCCGCCGGAGAGGACTGCGGCCGGGCGAGACAGCAGGCCGGCGTCGAGGCCGAGATCGGCGAGTACCTCACCGATGCGGGTGTCGAGATCGGCACCGCCGAGGGCCAACCACCGTTCGAGGGCGTCGCTGTAGCGGTCCCCCGCACCGGGTTCCCCCGTCGCGAGCGCAGCTGTGGCGTCGTCGAGCGCTGCGGTCGCAGCGGCCACACCGGTCCGCCGGGCCAGCAGATCGGCCACGGTCTCGCCAGCAGGCCGCTCGGGTTCCTGGGCGAGCAGGCCGACGCTGGCCGACGGTGGCGTCGTGGTCACCATGCCCTCGTCGGGCCGCAACAACCCGGCGAGCACCCGGAGCAACGTCGACTTCCCGACCCCGTTGGGTCCGACGAGGCCGACGCGCTGGCCGGGAGCAACGGCGAGATCGACGCCGTCGAGGATCGTCGCCTTGCCGAAGGTGACGGTGACGGAGCGAGCGGTGAGAGATGCGGCCACGGTGCGGCCAGCCTCGCAGGCCGCACCGGGCACCGCCGGGCGGGACGGCGCTCAGACCTCGGGCGGGCAGCGGCGCTCGATCCGGCGGGCCGCGTCGACCACGAGCTGACCGCGCGCCTCCATCGACCCGTTGCCGACGAGCGAGCAGATCGACACTGCCCCGAGCACCCGACCGCCGCGCATCACGGGCGCGGCGACGCACCAGCGCCCAATCCGGGCTTCCTCGCGCTCGGCGGCGTAGCCGCGCTGGCGGGCCTCGGCGAGCTGGCCGAGGAGCTGCTCGGGAGAGCGCACCGAGTAGGGCGTACAGGTGTAGAGCGGCCGCGCGAGCACCCGATCGACCGCGCTCTGGTCACCGAAGGCCAGCATCGCCTTGCCGAGCGCAGTACAGGAGGCCGGGTAGCGGTCGCCGACCCGGGTCGGCAGCAGGGGCCCGGCCCCGGTGATCTTCTCGAGGTAGAGCACGTCGACCCCCTCGAGCACGGCGAGGTGGACCGTCGAGCGCGTCTGCTCGAACAGCTCCGACAGCACCACCCACGACGCGTTGCGCAACGCGCCCCACTCGGTTTCTCGAGCGGCCTGGCACATCTCAAACAACCGGTTGCCGACCCGGTACTTCAGGCCGCTTCGCCCCACGAACTGATGCTCCTCGAGGGTCTTGAGCAGCCGATGGGCGGTCGGCTTGGACAGCCCTGCCCGGGTGGCGACCTCGCACACCCCGATCGGGCCGTCGGCGCGCGCCAGCACCTCGAGCAGCAACAGCGCCTTCGACGACGACGAAAGCGACGCGTCCGGCGGCTCCGCCCCTCGACTGCGCGCATTGCTCAGTGCGGACACGCCACCCTCCCCCGAGGACTTCCGACTACTTCAGACACGTTATCTAACCGGTCGATGAATATTTCATCGCGGTCACCGCGCGGCCGCGGCCCGCTCGAGCGCAAGTTCGCTTGCGATGTCGACGATCTGGTCCTCCTGACCGCCGACGAGCCGGCGTTCGCCACAGCGCAGCAGTATCTCTGCGCCGGATACGCCGAACCGCTCCGCCGCCCGGTAAGCGTGCTTCAGGAAGCTCGAATACACCCCGGCGTACCCCATGATCAGCGCCAGGCGCGACAAGGTCGGCTCGTCGGCCGCCATGATCGGCAGCACCACGTCTTCCGCAACGTCGAACATCGCGAGCGGATCGATGCCCGTGCGGATACCGAGCTTGTCGCACACCGCCACCAGCGCCTCGGTCGGGGTGTTGCCGGCGCCGGCGCCGAACCGGCGGGTGCACCCGTCCACCTGGAGCGCGCCGGCGCGGATCGCGAGCACGGTGTTGGCGACCCCGAGCGCAAGGTTCTCGTGCCCGTGGAACCCCACCTGCGCCGAGTCGCCGAGGGTGGTCCGGATCGCGTCGATCCGGACCGACACCTCGTCGAGGATCAGTGCGCCGGCGGAGTCCGTCACGTAGACGCACTGGCAGCCGGCATGCGCCATGACCGCGGCCTGCCGGGCGAGCACGGCCGCCGGCACGGAGTGGGCCATCATCAGGAAGCCGACGGTCTCGAGCCCCAACGACCGGGCAACGGTGAAGTGCTCCTCGGCGATGTCGGCCTCGGTGCAGTGGGTGGCGACCCGCACGACCCGGGCGCCGAGGTCGGCCGCCGCGCGGATGTCGTCGGTCGTGCCGACCCCCGGGAGCAACAGGCAGGCGATCTTGGCCCGTTGCGCCGACTCGACCGCAGCTGCGATCAGGATCCGCTCGTCGGTGGCCGAACGGCCGTAGGTGAGCGACGAACCGCCGAGCCCGTCGCCGTGGCTGACCTCGATCACCGGCACGCCCGCTGCGTCGAGTGCGTGCACCACGGTACGAACCTGCTCGACGGTGAACTGGTGGCGGATGTGGTGGGAGCCGTCACGCAGCGACGAGTCGGTGATACGGACGTCGAGCTGGTCGGAGAACGGCATCATTGGCTCCTGTCGGTACTGAGCGACCGGGCGATCTCCTCGCCGACGCGGGCCGCAGCCGCCGTCATGATGTCGAGGTTGCCGGCG
>JBEIFW010000056.1:0-18927 GCA_040382215.1 Acidimicrobiales bacterium | reverse complement strand
GATGCGGCCGTTCTTCACGACCAACATGACCTGCTCGGGCAGGTAGATCTCCGCATGTGTGTAGGTGCGCGTGCTCGTGCGTCGGGGGGTCACCCCCAACGGTGCCAGCATCCGCTGCCAGACCTCGGGCGTCACGGCCCCGTCGACGCGGCGGCGGGGGACGCCGAGCACGAGCTTCTGATACGCCCAGACGGCGTGCTGCGTCGCTTCGCCGAAGATGCCGTCGACGGTCCACGGATCGAACCGGAGTTCCCGCAGGCGCAGCTGGAGCATCGCCACGTCGTCGCCGCTCATGCCGAACCGCAACGTCCGGGAGATCGGGCCGTACGACACCGTTGCCGTCGTCGACGGTGGGGTCTGGTCGACGGGCTGACCGGCCACGCTCGAGGGCACCGCCCCCGGCGCGGCGGGGCCGCCCTTGTCGTCGTCGGCCGACGGCGCGGACGAATCATCACCTCCGCAGCCGACCACGACCGCTCCGAGCGCGAGCCCGAGCAGCAGTCGACGACGCGTCAGCACCTGATCCACCCAGACCGAATCCTTCCCAGTCGACGGCCGATTGAGCCGTTCGGCCCACTCTATGCCTACGTTCGGCGGCGACATCGTGCTCCGGTTGGCCTCGGTCAGGCCCGGGTGATCGATCGCAACTCGCCACGCAAGGCAAACATCTCACGGAGGATCTTCAGGATCACGGTGGGTGACGACAACGTCGACACGCCGCGGGTCCGAGGGAAGTAGTCCACGCCGAACTGCACGACCTTGAACCCGTGACCGACGGCGCTCACCACAAGTTCGGCATCGATGAAGGAGCCCTCGCTGCGAAGCTGCACCTTGTCGAGCAGCCGGCGGTGGCACAGCTTGAACGCAAAGTTCACGTCGCGGATCCGCACCCCGAACAACAGCCGCACGAGCGAGTTGTAGAAGAACGAATAGACCGTGCGGACGTACCCCTCACCGGTTCGGTCGAGCCGGTAGGCAGAGACGAGGTCGGCCTCGTAGTGGCGCATGACCCGACACGCCTTGATGAGCTCGTCCATGTCGAAGGGGAGGTCGGCGTCGGAATACAGCACCAGTTCACCCCTGGCGTTCGCATACCCCGTCTTGAGCGAACCTCCGAGCTTGCGGTTCACCGGATGGTGCACGACTCGCACGCGGGGATCGGCGGCTGCCATCTCGTCGGCCAGCCGCCCCGTGGTATCGGTGGAGGCGTCGTTGACGATGAGGAGCTCGTAGTCGCCGACCTCGCCCATCGCAATCAGCGTCTCGCACGCCTCGCGCGCTGCGTCGATGGCCCGATGGATGTACTCCTCTTCGTTCCACATCGGGAAGAACACGGTGATCGAGGAGAAGCGGGGCGTCGACACGGCGTCGGGCACGGGGAGCGAGGGTACCGGGAACTGCCTACGCTCGGCCCGTCATGCCCGCACTTCCGGTTCACTTCACCGACATCCTCGGGGCCGCCGACGCCATCGCCGGCCAAGTCGTGCGGACACCGACCTTGCCGTCGGAAACCCTTTCGTCGCTGCTCGGCGCCGAGATCTGGCTCAAGTTCGAGAACCTCCAGTTCACCTCGTCGTTCAAAGAACGCGGCGCGCTGTACCGGTTGCTGCAGCTCACGCCCGAGGAGCGCCGGCGAGGCGTGATCGCCATGTCTGCCGGCAACCACGCCCAGGGCGTCGCTCGCCACGCTGCGCGTCTAGGGATCCCGGCGACGATCGTCATGCCACGGTTCACCCCGAACATCAAGGTGGCGGGCACCGAGGCGCTGGGAGCAACGGTGGTGCTCGAGGGCGATGACCTCGGCCAGTCGCGGGTGGTCGCCGAGCGCCTGGCCGCCGAACACGGCTACGTGTGGGTGCCGCCGTACGACCACCCGGCGATCATTGCGGGCCAGGGAACCTGTGGGCTCGAACTCGTCGAGGACGCGCCGCCACTCGACGCCGTGATCGTCCCGGTGGGCGGCGGCGGGCTGATCGCAGGCATCGCGATCGCCGTCGCCGAGCGGTCACCGGGTACCGACGTGATCGGCGTGCAGGTCGCCCGGTACCCCTCGATGGTCCGGGCCCTCCGTCATGACCCGACACCGCTGCCCGGCGGCAGCACCCTCGCCGAGGGCATTGCGGTCCCCAACGCCGGCGCGCTCACCACCCCCATCGTCCGCCGTCTGGTCGCCGACGTGGTCGTGGTCGACGAAGACGCCATCGAGGCCGCCGTCAACCTCCTGCTCGAGATCGAAAAGACCGTCGTCGAGGGTGCCGGGGCCGCCGGGTTGGCCGCCGTCGCCGAGTTCGGTCCCCGCTTCGCCGGGCGCCGGATCGGGATCGTGCTGTCCGGCGGGAACGCCGATCCCCGGCTGCTCGCCTCCACCATCATGCGCGGTCTCGTGCGCTCCGGCCGACTGTCGCGCCTGACCGTCGACATCGACGACCTTCCAGGTTCGCTCGCTCGCGTTACGGCCATCGTCGCTGCGCAGCGGGCCAACATCGTCGAAGTCGCCCACCAGCGCCTGTTCTCGGACCTGTCGGTGAAATCGGCCGCGCTCGAACTGGCCGTGGAGACCCGCGACCGGGCGCATACCGACGCCCTGGTCGCGGCGCTCCGTCTCGCCGGGTACACCGTCCGTGCCGGCGAGATGCACTGATCAACGGCCGGCCGCCCGGACGGTCCAGTTGCCGAACAGGCGGAAGCCGGGGTGAGCACCGGCCTGGGGCACACGGCCGAGCGGCTTCCGGGCCGGCGCCCGGCCCGATCGGACCGGCCGAGCCGGCGTCAGCGGCCCGAACCGTTCGGCATGGGCCTGCTGGGCCGCTATCGACTGACGGGCTGCAGCGATGGTCACGTGGTCGATCATGGTGGTGTCTCCTTGCCGCTCCTGCGGCTGCTCGATGGCTCCACGATGCGCCTGCGCCGCGGTCGGGTCCGTCGTGGCCGAGTCGGTCCGACCATGACGTTCGTCATGCCGGGCGCGCGCCGCGACGACGCCGGGCTTCGGTCAGCCCGAAGTCGTCGATTCGGCGAGTTCGCACAGGCGGGTGCGGTCCACCACCTCGATGAGTCCTCGCCCGAGACGCACCACACCGACCGCCTCACCGCTGCGCAGGACGCGATTCACCGTCTGGCGCACCGTTCCGGCCACCAGAGCGAGATCCTCCTGGCTCATGCGGATCGGCTCGGGGGCATAGGCCTCGGCGAGAACGGCGAGTCGGCGCCAGATCCGTTGCTCGGGCGGGCGCAGGAGTTCCGTGGCCACCTCCGTGGTCCCGACCAGGCGATCGGCGAGCGCTGCGACCAGGAATCGGTCGACTCGCGGGTAGCGGTCCCGCAACTCGTCGAAGTCCCGACGGCCGAGCACGAGGGTCTCGGTCTCCTCCAACGCTGCGACCCGCCCGGTACGGCGGTGCGCCCGATGAACCAGGGCGAGCTCGCCGACGATCTCGCCGGGATGGACCACCCGCACGGCGGCCGAAGCGCCCGAGGGCGTTCCGACGTGGACCACCAGCCGGCCCGAACGCACCACGTGCAGCGAGTCACCCGGCGCGCCGTCGTGGAACACCGTCTGGCCTCGCCGGTAACGCCTGACCCGCATTCGGGCGAGCAACTGCGCCCGCTCGGGCTCACCAAGCGCATCGAGAAGCCCCACGCGGCGAATTCTCCCACCCCGAACCGGCATCGACGGCCTGCTACCGCCCGCCGCCACCCTGGGTGGTGCCCTCAGGTCGCAGCGACCACTTCGTCGAAACGGTCGACTCGGCGTAACTCGGGGAACAGCATCGCCCAGACTGCGACCACTGCGATGGTCGCGGCACCGCCGAACACGACCGCAGCGACGAGTCCGAGGAGTTGCGCGGCCACCCCGGACTCGAAGGCCCCGAGTTCGTTGGAGGCGCCGATGAAGACGTTCTCGACGGCCAGCACCCGACCCCGCATCTCCTCGGGGGTTGCGAGCGGCACGATCGTCGCCCGGACGAAGACACTGACCGAATCTGCGGCGGACAGCGCGGCGAGCGCACCGAAGGCGACAAGGAAGTGGGTCGTCAGGCCCAGCACCACCGTGAACACCCCGAACAGCCCGACCGCAACGAACAGCACCGTACCGACGTGGCGCCGGACCGGCCGGACCGCGAGTGCCAACGTGGCCAGCCCGGCGCCGATACCCACCGAGGCACGCAACCAGCCGAGTCCGACCGAACCGACCCCGAGACGCTCCTCGGCGATCGCCGGCAGCAACGCCACGGCACCGCCGAAGAGCACCGCCATGAGGTCGAGGGAGACCGCTGCGAACACGACCCGGTTACGGCGCACGAACCGGAGCCCCTCGAGCGCCTCCCGCAGCGGTCGGGCGCGAGCCTCGCTGGCCACCCGGCGCACCGCCGGCACGGGGATGCGCAGCAGGGCGCCGGCAGCAGTGAGGAGGCCGACGGAGGCCACCAGGAACGGCCAGGGTTCGTCGACGGCGTAGAGGAACCCGCCGATCACCGGGCCGACGACGAGCGCCGACTGCCACGTGATCGAGCTCAGCGCCACCACACGAGGCAGCGCACCCGATCGGGCGGCGAGATCCGCCGGGAGCGCCCGGGAGGCCGGCACGGCGAAGGCTCGTGCTACCCCGAACACCACGACCATAAACAGCACGGGCGTCACCGATGTCGGCGACGACGCGGCGTACCAGGCGAGCGCCAGCGCGCAAACCGCCTCGCACGACAGCGCGACTGCGGCGACACGGCGGCGATCGACACGATCGGCGAGCGGGCCGGCGATGGGAGCGAGCAGCGCCGTCGGCAGGAACTCGGCGAGTCCGAGCAGACCGAGGTCGAGTTCGCGGCCGGTGATTCCGAACACGAGCACGCCGAGTGCGGTGGCCTGCGCCACCGTGGACACCGTCGACAGGAACTGGGCGGCGATCAGGACGCGGAAGCCAGCCGGCAACGTCCCTCGGCCGCGGGTTGCCGCGGTCATGCGGTCGGCACGCTAGCCCCCGCTACCCTCGCCTCCGATCGAGCGGAGGGGCCATGGCGCTGCGGGAACGGTTCGAGCTCGACGGGTTCGCTGCCGTCGTCACCGGATCCGGCCAGGGGATCGGTCGGGGCATTGCGGTCGGTCTGGCCGAGATGGGGTGCGACGTGGTCGTGAACGCACGGCGGATCGAGGACTGCACCGAGACCGCCCGGCTCGTCGCCGCGGCCGGCCGGCGGGCCGTGGTCGTCGACGGCGCCGTACGGACAGAGGCGGTCATGGAGCGCCTCGGTCAGGTCTGCGTCGAGACATTCGGCCGCCTCGACGTGTGGGTGAACAACGTCGGCGGATCGGACGACAAGGCCCTGCGCACGCTCGTCGACACCCCTGACGACGTCTGGCGTTCGATGCTCGAACTGAACGTGACCACCGCCTTGCGCGGGGCGAAGGCCGCCGCGGTCCGGATGCGCAACGGTGGTTGCATCGTCAACATCTCCAGCGGCGCCGGCATGCGGGGCTCGCCGCTCACCGGTGCCTACGCCGCGGCGAAGGCCGCAATGCTCAACCTCACCCAAACGCTGGCGCTCGAGCTCGCCGAGCGCGCCATCCGGGTCAACGCCGTGTCCCCGGGCCAGGTGCCGACCGAGGCCTTCCGGACCACCTTGGCCGGCGACCCGGCCCGCCTCGCCGAGCTCGCCGCCGCCACGCCGCTCGGTCGTCTCGGCACACCCGAGGACATCGCCGCCGCCGTTGCCTACCTGGCCTCACCTGCGGGCTCGTGGGTGACCGGCGAGAACCTGCTCGTGGCCGGCGGGCGAACGCAGCGTGGTGGCAGCACCCGTCGCTACGGCTGATCGCCCGCCGGCGCTCCCGAACCCTGCGTCAGCGCCCCTGCCACACGGGCGGACGCTTCTCCACGAACGCTGCGAGCCCTTCCTTCAGGTCTTCGGACCGCATCACGACGCGAGCGCCGGCATTCGACATCTCCCAGAGCGTCGCGTCGTCAGCCCAGTCCGATGCCAGCACCACCGTGCGGCTCTCCCAGACGGCGAGCGGTGCGTTGGCGCAGATCTGCTCGGCGAGCTCGCGGGCCGCCACCTCGGCTTGGCCCGGCTCGACGAGCCGGTTGATCATGCCGAGTTGGTAGGCGCGTTCCGCCGTGAAGGTCGAAGCGCACAGGATGGCCTCCATCGCGGCCGCGCGCCCGATGGCGCGCGGCAAACGGAACAGCCCACCGGCGGCCGCCACCAATCCCCGCTTGACCTCGAACAGCCCGAACGACGAGCGCGTCGTGGCGACGACGAGATCGCACGTGAGGACGATCTCGCACCCACCGGCGGTGGCAAGGCCGTCGACGGCGGCGATCACCGGCTTACGACGTTCCCGGTTCGTAAAGCCGGCGAACCCACCCCGGGCGGTGCCCAGCGGCTTGCCGCCCGAGTTGACCGCCTTGAGATCCGCCCCCGCCGAGAACACCGGGTTGGTCTGCCCCTCGGTGTTGGCCCGCAAGATGCCGACCCAGACGTCCGGGTCCTCCTCGAAGCGGTCGAGCGCCGCTTCGAAGGCCTCGGCCACATCGCCGTTGACGGCGTTACGAGCCTCGGGACGGTTGAGGGTGAAGAAGCCGAGGTGCCCCTCGACGTGGAAGTCGACCAGTGCCATGGCGGGAATCTACGTAGCCCGGGAACGACGCACGAACACGCCGGGCGCGCCCGGCGTGTTCGGCTGAGGCGGCGTGCGAAACAACCGACGGTGCACTCAGTTGACGAACCAGGTTCCCCCGGAACGCAGCAGGCCGGCGAGGTCGCCGGGGCCTTTGCGAGCCGAGGCCTCCATCACCTGATTGGCGACCGCCGAGGAGTACTCGGGCCGTTCGACCGCCCGGAAGATCCCGAACGGGGTGGGCGAATGGTCGTCGGTGTTCAACCGGGCGAGGGCGAACGCCAGGCTCGGATCGGTGCGATGGGCGTCATGGACCAGCAGTGCGTCCACCCCGACGTCGGCCACCTCGACGATCCGAAGTTGACCGTCGACACCCATCATCACGCCGCGCTCGTTGTCGGCCCCGAACCGGATCGGCTGTCCGTGAGCGAGGTTGATCATGTTCGCCGGACGGGACTGCTTGGCGGTCACCCCGTCGAAGGCACCGTCGTTGAAGACGTTGCAGTTCTGGTAGATCTCGACGAAGGAAGCCCCGCGGTGGGCATGGGCGGCCCGGAAGGTCTCCATCATGTGCTTGCGGTCGAGATCGTGGGTACGGGCCACGAAACTCGCCTCGGCGCCGATGGCGACGTTGAGGGCGTTGAACGGCGGATCGACCGAGCCCATCGGGGTGGACTTGGTGACCTTGCCGAGCTCCGACGTCGGGGAGAACTGCCCCTTCGTGAGTCCGTAGATCCGGTTGTTGAACAACAGGATCGTGAGGTTCACGTTCCGGCGCAGCGCGTGGATCAGGTGGTTGCCACCGATCGACAACGCGTCGCCGTCGCCGGTGACGACCCAGACGTCGAGGTCGGGGCGAGCCACCTTGAGGCCGGTGGCGATGGCCGGGGCCCGACCGTGGATCGAGTGCATCCCGTAGGTGTTCATGTAATACGGGAACCGGCTCGAGCAGCCGATACCCGAGACGAACACGGTGTTCTCACGGGACACGCCGAGTTCGGGCATGAGGAACTGGACCGCCTGCAGGATGCCGTAGTCGCCGCAGCCCGGGCACCAGCGAACCTCCTGGTCGCTGACCCAGTCCTTCTTTGTGGTGATGGGGACGATGGTGTCGCTCATGGTCGTGCTCCGTCAGGCGAGGGCGGCGGTGATGGCCGACTCGAGTTCGGCAGCGGTGAAGGGCAGACCGGCCACTTTCGTGACCGGGCGGGCGTCGACGAGGTACTCGGCCCGCACGATGCGGCACAGCTGGCCGAGGTTGAGCTCGGGCACGAGCACTTTCGGGTAGCGACGCAGGACAGCGCCGAGGTTGGTCGGCAATGGGTTCACGTGGGTCAGATGGACCCACGCCACCTTGCCTCCCCCGGCCCGCACCCGTCGGGTGGCGTCCGCGATGGCCCCCCACGTCGATCCCCAGCCGAGCACGCACAGCTCGGCGTCGGTGTCCCCGACGATCGCCGCCTGCGGGATGTCCTTGGCGATCCCGGCGACCTTCGCCGCCCGGAGGTGGACCATCTTCGAGTGGTTGTCCGGCGTGTAGGAGATGTTCCCGGTGCCGTCCTCTTTCTCGATGCCGCCGATGCGGTGCATCAAGTCGGGCGTGCCCGGGATGGCCCAGGGTCGGGCGAGGGTCTCAGGATCGCGCTTGTAGGGCCAGAACAACTCGTTGCCGTCCTCGTCGACGTGGTTGAAGCCCTCGGCGAACGCAACGGAGATGTCGGGAAGACCCTCCACGTCCGGGAGCCGCCACGGCTCGGAGCCGTTGGCCAGGTAGCCGTCGGAGAGGAAGTAGACCGGCGTGCGGTACTTCAGTGCGATCCGGGCCGCTTCGATCACGGCCTCGAAGCAGTGGGCCGGGCTGTACGCCGCGACCACCGGCACCGGCGCTTCAGCATGCCGGCCGAACACGGCGAGGTTGAGGTCTGCGGCCTCGGTCTTGGTCGGCAGCCCCGTCGAGGGACCGCCCCGCTGGATGTCGATGATCAGCATCGGCAGTTCGAGGCTCACGGCCAAGCTGACGGTCTCGCTCTTGAGCGCCACCCCGGGACCTGACGTGGTCGTGACTCCGAGGTGGCCGGCATACGCGGCGCCGAGCGCAACGCCCGCTGCCGCGATCTCGTCCTCGGCCTGGACGGTGCGGACGCCGAAGTTCTTGTGCTTCGACAGCTCGTGGAGGATGTCCGACGCCGGGGTGATCGGGTACGAGCCCAGCGTGACGGGAAGGTGGGCGAGCTGTCCTGCGGCGACGAGTCCCCAGGCGAGCGCCGTGTTGCCGTTGATGTTCGTGTACTCGCCTGGCGGCAGAGCCGCAGGGCGCACCTGAAAGCGATGGCCAAAGGTGTCGGTGGTCTCCCCGTAGTGGAAGCCCGCGAGGAACGCCGCCCGGTTTGCCCCGGCGATCTGGGCGTTGCGGCCGAAACGGTCCTGGATCCATTGCAGCGTCGCATCGATCGGTCGGGTGTACATCCAGGAGATCAACCCGAGGGCGAAGAAGTTCTTGCTGCGCTCTGCGTCGCGCGGCTTCACCCCGAGCGGCTCGGCCGACTTCATCGTGAGCGACGTCATCGGCACCTCGATCACCCGGTAACCCTCGAGCGATCCGTCGTGGCGCGGATCGACGTCGTAACCCGCCTTGTGAAGGTCGCGAGCCTCGAACGCGTCGCTGTTGAGGATCAAGGTCCCGCCCTGCTCGAGCCGGCCGAGATCGGCCTTCAGCGCCGCCGGGTTCATGGCGACCAGCACGCTCGGCGCGTCACCCGGGGTCATGATGTCGTGGTCCGAGATGTGAACCTGGAAGCTCGACACCCCGTTGACCGTGCCCGCAGGGGCCCGGATCTCGGCCGGGAAGTCCGGCAAGGTCGACAGGTCGTTCCCGAACGAGGCCGACACGGACGTGAACCGGTCGCCCGTGAGCTGCATCCCGTCGCCCGAGTCGCCGGCGAACCGGATGACGACGTGGTCGAGCAACTCCGCAGGATCCGACCGCTGATCAGCGATATCGGTCATCGCCTCAACCCCCTCACCTCTCCGAGGTCGTCCCGGTTGGCGACCACGGTGTGACGAAACCTACACCCTCTCGATTTGACACCTGGACCGTCCGGTACTTTGGGTTCCATGACAACTGAGCCCGCTCCTGCGGTCGAGGGTTACCCCGAACACCTCTCGTACGAGCCCGGCGACGAGGTCACGCTGCAGTTCGGGGCGACCGTCGCCCGCCTCTCTGGGCGGGTGCGGGCGGCCGATGGTCCCCTGCCCTGCCGGATCGAGGTCGCGCGCGCGCCGGGCGGACCGGTCGTCGCCCGCACCGAGCTCGAGGTCGCACCCGGCGCCGTACCTACAAACGCCGCAGTCTGCGGTGCCGGCTGGGCACCGACGTGGAGCCTCCGGGTCGGCGAGGACTGGGCACCGGGGTGGTACGAGGTCCGGATCCGCACGGACGGCCCCAGCGGCGAGATGCTCCGCCACGCCGGCTTCTGCGTCCGTGCGCCGGCCGGCCGGCCGACATCATCGATCCTGCTGGTGCTGTCGACCTCGACCTGGAACGCCTACAACGACTGGGGCGGTCCGAACCTGTACACGGGCGGCGTGCGGGTGTCGTTCCGCCGACCCTTCGCACGTGGCCTGCTCGACCGGCCCGAGCCGGCCCGCCACCGCAACGCTGCCGAGGTCCCCGACGTCGAAGGCGCCCTGTGGGCGGCACACTTCCGGGCAGAGGGCATCTGTTCGTGGTCGGCATGTGCCGGATGGCCGACGTGGGAAGCGCTGTTCGTCGACTGGGCCGAGCGCGCCGGCTACCGCTTCGACTACGCCGTATCGACCGACCTCGAGGAGCGCCCCGAGACGCTCGACGGGCACCGGCTGTACCTGTCGGTCGGCCACGACGAGTACTGGTCGGGTCCCATGCGCGACACCGTCGAGCGATTCGTCTCCGGCGGCGGCAATGCGGTGTTCTGCTCCGGCAATACCAGTTTCTGGCAGGTCCGCTTCGAACCGGCCGAATCGGGTGTGGACCCGTCGGACCGCCACGTCATGGTCGGCTACAAGGGGACCGCCCGGCGTGACGATCCGCTCGCGCCGATCGAGCCGTCGCGGATGACCGGCATGTGGTCCGACCCGCGGATCGGGCGGTCCGAGCACGCGCTCACCGGAGTGAGCTTCACCCGCGGCGGCTACGCCCGCATCGCCGGGGCCACCCCGGCCGGACAGCGCGGCTACACCGTCTGGCAACCCAGGCACTGGGTGTTCGAAGGCACCGACCTCCGCTACGGCGACCTCCTCGGCGGCATCCACGGGGTCGTCGGATACGAGTGCGACGGGTGCGAGCTCACGCTGCGCGACGGCCTGCCCGTTCCCACCCACGCCGATGGGTGCCCGGAGGGGTTCGAGGTGCTCGCCTCCGCGCCGGCGCGCCTGTGGTCCGTCGATCCGTCGACCGGCGAGAACGACTATCCGACCGGGCTACGAGCGATTCGGCCCCGCGGCGAGTTGCAGGACGTCGCCAAGGTGCTCTTCGGCGACGACTCCGCACGGAGCGTCGCCCGAATCGCCCACGGCTCGGCCGTGCTCGGCACCTTCACGGCGCCCGGCGGCGGCACGGTCGTCACCACCGGATGCACCGACTGGGCCTACGGCCTCCAGGGCGGGGACCTGACCGTGGAACGGGTCACCCGCAACCTCCTCGACCGCCTCTCGGTCTGAGCGCTTCCCGATCGGCCCGCCTCCCGATCGGATCTTGTCGAGCCCCGTGACGTCCGACGTCAGCCGAACACGACCGTCTTGCGTCCGTATACCAACACGCGATGTTCGAGATGGGCTCGCACCGCCCGCGCCAACACCGCCACTTCGAGGTCCCGGCCCTTGCGGATCAGGTCCTCCACGGTGTCGCGGTGACTCACCCGCACGACGTCCTGGTCGATGATCGGACCTTCGTCGAGATCCTCGGTGGCGTAATGACCGGTGACCCCGATGATCTTCACCCCGCGCTCGTGCGCCTGGTGGTACGGCTTCGCTCCGATGAAGGCCGGCAGGAACGAGTGGTGGATGTTGATGATCCGCATCTGCCACTCGGCGATGAACGCACCGGTGAGGATCTGCATGTACCGCGCCATCACGACCAGTTCGACACCGTGCTCGCGCAGGACCCGTCGTACCTCGAGTTCTTGGTTCGGCTTGGTCGCCGCAGTCACGGGGAGGTGCACGAACGGGACGCCGCACCAGTCAGCGAGGTCGGCGTGGTCGGGATGGTTCGACACCACGACCGGGATGTCGCAGGGCAGTTCCTTGGTGCGCCAACGGGTGAGCAGGTCGTACAGGCAGTGCGGTTGCTTCGAGGCGAGCACGCCAACCCGCATCCGCTCGGCGGTGAGCCGCACCTCGGTGGCCATCCCGAACCGGTCGCGGATCGGCTGCAGGGCGGGATGGATCTCGTGCGGCGCAAGCCCGAAGCCGTCGAGCTCGAACTCGACGCGCTGGAAGAACACCCGTTCCGCAGCGTCGGTGTGCTGCTCGGCGTGCACGATGTTGCCGCCGTAGCGGTAGACGAAGTCGGCCACGGCGGCGACGACCCCGGGCTGGTCGGGGCAGGACAGCAATAACACCGCACGCTTGCTCACGAGCGTGCCAGGCTACGGCGCCGGACGGCCGGTACCCTGCCGGCGACGATGTCGCTGCCGCCGCCTCTTCCGCTCCCGGGCCCACCGCCGTCACCGACCCACCCGCTCGCTCCCCGGATGGAGAGACCTCCACGGTGTGGGCTTCGACGGGGCTACCGGTGGGTACTCGGCGTCGGATGGCTGGTCGTGATCGTGGCTACCGCAATCCTCGCCCGCTCGACGGCGCGGATGGGCGATCCCGTGCCGTGGCTCGACTGGTGGTACCTGCTCGTCGTCCCCCCAATCGCGGTCCTGGCCGCGATCGTCCTGGACCTGCGCCGCCCGCTCACCCTGTCGGGCCTCGCCGCCGCCGAACTCTTGGCGATCGCCGCCATCGACCTCGCCGGCGGCCGCCTCTACGTGGGAGGGGCGGAACTCGGTCTCGGGGTGAGCGCAGTGCTGCTGACCCTCGCCTGCACCGCCGGACGGTTCGGTCGTAGCGTCATCCCGACAGGCTGAGCCCTCCAGGAGCGAAAACCGACGGCAGGCCGCCGGTATGCCAGAACACCACATCGTCCCCCGCGCCCCAGCGCCCGGCGGCGAGACCGAGCAGGGCGGCGAACCCTTTGCCCGTGTACACCCGGTCGAGCACCCAGGCCCCCTGCCGCGCCGCCCAGACGATGGCGGCATCCGCATCGGTGGTCGGCACGGCGTAGTCGGGGCCCATCCACTCCCCCACCACCTCGACGTCATCCTCGGCGAGCGCCGTTGCGGCGTCCCCTCCCGGGGCCAGGGCGAGGACGGCTCGGGTCAAACGCGCGATCGGTCCGGCCGAGCGCACCCCGGGGGCGACGGCGACCCCGATCACCGGCGGTGCGTGACGTCCTTCGCGCCGGGCCAGCACGCGCCCCGCGGCCAACCCTGCGTGCGTGCCACCCGAGGAACTCGTCACGACGACGGCTGCGGGTCGCACCCCCGCTGCGTCGCACTGGTCGAGAAGCTCTGCGTAGGCCGCGCAGAACCCCCATGCTCCCAGCGCCGTCGATCCCCCGATCGGGATGGCGTACGGCCGCATGCCCTGCTCGCGCAGGCGGTGAACCAACGAGTCCTTCGCTGCTTCGAGTTCGGGCCACGACGATGTTCCGGCGAAGTGTGCCGTTGCGGCGAACAGCGCCGACAGCAACTGGTTGCCCGCCGGCGCCGCCGGCGCTGCGCCACCGAGCACCAGGTGGACGCCGAGACCGAGCACGGCGCCCGCCGCAGCCGTGGTCCGGCAGTGGTTCGACTGGCCGGCACCGACCGTGACGAGCGTGTCCGCACCCTCGGCGACCGCCGCTGCGCAGAGATACTCGAGCTTGCGCGCCTTGTTCCCACCTGCCCCGAGGCCGGTCAGGTCGTCCCGTTTCATCCAGAGGCGGGCTCCCCCCGGCAACTCCGGCCCGGGCTCGAGCGGCGTCGGGAGGGTTGCGAGGCGGACCCGTTCAGGCCCAGTCACCCCCGGACGCGGGCGTCCGCGATGCTGAGCACGTCGTCGAGGATGGCGATGCCGCGGCGCAGGTCTTCGTCGCTGATGGTGCACGGCGGCACGACGTGGATCCGGTTGAAATGGGTGAACGGCCACAGGCCCCGGGCCTTGCAGGCTGCGATGAGTTCCGCCATCGGCGCCGCCGCCGGACCGGCGGCGTTGAACGGCACGAACGGTTCGCGCGTCGAGCGGTCGAGCACCAGTTCGATCGCCCAGAACATCCCGACACCGCGCACGTCACCCACCGAGGGATGCCGGTCCTTCAGCGCAGCGAGTTCGGGGGCGACGACCTCGCGCTCGAGGCGTCGAACGTGGTCGAGCACTCCCTCCTCCTCGAAGGCCTCGATCGAGCCGACGGCAGCTGCGCACGCCAGCACGTGACCCGAATAGGTGAGACCGCCCGGATAGGGCCGATCACGGAAGGTCTCGGCGATGCGCCGGCTGATGACCACACCGCCGAGCGGCACGTAGCCGGAGTTGACGCCCTTGGCGAAACAGATCAGATCGGGCGCCACGTCCCAACGCTGCACGGCGAACCACTCGCCACAGCGGCCGAATCCCGACATGACCTCGTCGCAGATCATCACGATGCCGTACTCGTCGCAGATCTGCCGCACGCCTGCGAGGTAGCCGTCCGGCGGCACGAGGATGCCGTTGGTGCCGACCACGGTCTCCAGCATGATCGCGGCGATCGCCGCCGGCCCCTCGACCATGATCGTGTCGCGAAGGTGCTGCAACGCCCGCTCGCACTCCTCGGACTCGCTCGTGGAATGGAAGGCGGACCGGTACGGGTACGGGCCCCAGAAGCGCACGATCCCGGGGATGCCCGGTTCGCTCGCCCAGCGGCGCGGCTCGCCGGTCATGGTCATCGCGCCGGCCGTCGCACCGTGATAGCTGCGGTAGGCGACCATGACCTTGTGGCGGCCGGTGTGCAGGCGGGCCATCCGGATCGCGTTCTCGGTCGCTTCTGCTCCGCCGTTGGTGAAGAACACCATGTCGAGATCGCCCGGCGCACGCTCTGCGATCAGGCGCGCTGCGGTCGAGCGGACGTCGTTGGCGTGGAACGGAGCGATTGTCGTGAGGCGGTCCGCCTGGGCCTTGATCGCCTCGATCACCTTGGGGTGTTGGTGCCCGATGTTGACGTTGACGAGCTGCGAGGAGAAATCGAGGTAGCGCGTGCCGTCCTCGGTCCAGAAATAGGAGCCCTCGCCGCCGGTGACGACGAGCGGCGTGAGCGACCCCTGGGCCGACCACGAGTGGAACACGTGGGCACGGTCGTCGGCGTAGGTCTGCGACGGGCGGGTCTCGAGCGTGGTCATGGGGATCATCCTCGCGTACGAGGGTGGGGGGCGGTCCGCCCCCCACCCTCAGGGTTGCACGGACGGCCGAGTTACTGGCCGTTCTCCTTCAGTTCGACGGTGATCGGCTTGAAGCCCGAGCCGACCGCGTCGACCTTCTTGCCCTTCAGCAGCGCCACCGCCGCCTTGTTGATGTCGAAGTTCGCCGCCTTGGCGTCGGGGTCCTTCTTCAGCACCGTGGCGCCCTCGGCGTTCTTGGTCTCCTTCGAGATCTTCACCGTCTGGTCCCAGGCCGCCTTCTCGAGCGTGCCGACGCCGTCGGCCGGCGAGGGCCAGATGAGCTTGTTGATCTCGTTCATCTGCCAGAGCTGGTGGCTGGCCCCGAGCTTGGAGCCCTTCTTCACCACGATGTCCGCGCACTCCTGCGCGTTGTCCCGGCAGTACGCCCAACCCTGCAGCGACGCCGCCACGAACTTGGTGGCGGTGTCCTTGTAGGCCGAGTCCTTGTCGAGCTTCTCGGTGTTGGCCCAGATGGCGTCCTGGAGCATCGCCGTGCCCTCCTTGTTCCAGTCGATGACGTTGAAGTCACTCGGCTGGTAGAGCTTGCCGGTGGCCGGATTCTTGGCCTCCAGCACCTGGGCGTACTCGTTGTAGGTCATCGCCTGCGCTGCATCGATCTCCTTCTTCAACAGCGCGTTCATGTCGAACTGCTGCTGGACGAGCGTGACGTCCTTGGCCGGGTCGAGACCGGCCTTGGTCATACCCCCGAAGAGCTCGAACTCGTTGCCGAAGCCCCAGTTGCCGACCTTCTTCCCCTTCAGGTCGGCCGACTTGGTGATGTTCGAGTCCTTCCAGGACACCTGCAGCGTGCCGGAACGCTGGAACACCTGCGAGATGTTCGTGATGCCGGCGCCCTGCTCGCGCGACGCAAGCGCCTTGGGGACCCAGGCGATGGCAAAATCGACGTCGCCCTTTGCGAGCGCCGTCTGCGGAACGATGTCGACGCCGCCTTCGACGATGGTCACATCGAGACCGAAGTCCTTGTAGAAGCCCTTCTCCACTGCGGCGAAGTACCCGGCGAACTGGGCCTGGGTCACCCACTGGAGCTGCAGCTTCACCTTCTTGGGCGTGCCGCCCCCGCCGCTGGAGGAGGAGCTGTCGTCGCCGCACGCAGCAGCGACGAGTCCGAGGCTCAAGGCCGCCACGGCGGTCATCCGGATGGTTCTTCTCATCGTTGGGGTCCTCGCTTGGTGTGGGTCATTCCGGGTCATCCCGCCTGCGCCGCCGCGCGCTTGGAACGCCAGGGCATGGCCAACCGCTCGGCCACGAACGCCCCGACGTAGAACACGAGCCCCATCACGCAGGCGGCTGCCACGTAGGCCCAGGCCCGGCCATAGGCCGAGTTCGAAGCCGCCGAGGTGATGCGGTTGCCGAGCCCGTTCTGCGGGCCCCCGAGGTACTCGGCGACGATCGCCGAGATCACCGACAGGCTGGCCGCGACCTTGAGCCCGGTGAACAGGAACGGCAGCGCGTTTGGCACCCGCACCTTGCGCAGCACCGTGGCATCACCGGCGGCGTAGGACCGCAGCAACTCCACCTGCGCCGGATCGACCGCAGTGAGGCCGCGCAGCACGTTCAGGAAGACCGGGAAGAACACCACGATCGTCACCACGAGCCGCCGAGGGGTGGTGCTGGTGATCGAGAACAAGTTGTTGAACATCGGGGTGAGCGCCACGATCGGCATGGCGTTGATCGCAGCGGCGAGGGGCGAGAACATTTCGCGGAACACCCGGAACCGGTTGGCGACGAAGGCCATCAGCACGCCCGCAAAGGCGCCCGACGCGAGGCCGATCACGGCATTGGTGCCGGTGTTCCGGGCCGCTTCCCACATGCCGTCCCACTGCTCGGAGATGTTCTCGGCGATGAAGCTCGGCTTGGGCAGCAGATACGGCTTGATGTCGCGCACGACGACGAAGAGCTCCCACACGCCCAGGAACACGAACGCCACCACGATCGGCGGCACGATGAGGCGCAAGCGGCGGGCCGTCACCATGCCGCCTCGTGGCTCCGGGCACTCGCCTCGACGCCGCGTAGCAGTTCCCGCACCTCGGTGATCTTCTCGAAGAACGCCGTGTCTTCCCGGGTCGCCTCGGTGCGCTCCCCGAGCGGCACCTCGACGATTTTCGTGATGCGTCCGGGCCGAGGCGACATCACCACCACCCGGTTCGCAAGGTAGACGGCCTCGGGGATCGAGTGGGTCACCAGCACCACGGTGGTGCCGAGCTGGCTGCAGATCCGCAACAGCTCGGTCTGCATGTGCTCGCGGGTCATCTCGTCGAGTGCGCCGAAGGGTTCGTCCATCAGCAGCAGCGGCGGGTCGACGGACAGCGCCCGCGCGATGGCGACGCGCTGCTGCATGCCACCGGAGAGTTCCCAGGGGTGGTGATCCGCGAAGTCACGGAGTTGCACGAGGTCGAGCATCTCGAGGGCCTTGTCGCGACGGCGCCGCTTGTCCCATCCCTTGAGCTCGAGGGGAAGCTCGATGTTGCGGGCCACGGTGCGCCAGTCGAACAGCGAGGCCTGCTGGAAGGCCATCCCGTAGTCCTGGTCCTGGCGGGCCTGCGCGGCGGACTTGCCGTTCACGGTCACCGTGCCCGCCGTCGGCTCGAGCAGGTTGGCGATCAGCCGCAGCAGGGTGGACTTCCCGCACCCCGACGGGCCGATGAGTGCGACCGACTCCCCGCGGGCCACGGTGAGCGAGACGTCCTGGAGCGCATCGACCTGACCCGGCTTGCCGGCGTTGAACATCTTGCCGACCCCGGTGATCTCCACCGCCGGCGTCCCGTCCGAGGGGCTCATGTCCGTGCCTCCTTGGGGCGGTTCCGCATCAGCCAGGCGTCGAGACCGAGCACGAGGCCGGCGACGAGCACGCCGAGCGCCGCAGCCCCGAACATCGCGGTGTACACCTTGGCCGGGTCGCCCGTGGCCTCACGGGAGTACTCGAGGATCAGCCGTCCGATCCCACCCCGCAGCCCGGTCGAGATCTCGGCGACGATCGCACCGACGACGCTGAGCGCCGCAGACAACCGCAGCGCCGGCACGAGGTACGGCACGGCGGCCGGGAACCGGAGCTTCACCAACTCGGCCCGCCGGCCCGCGGCGTACGACCGGAACAGCTCGACGGCCGACGGCGCCGGGGACTGCAGGCCCTTCAGCGCCCCGACGGCGATCGGGCAGAAGGCCAGGTAGCCCGCCACGACCGCCACCGACATCCATGCCTGCCACTCGAACGGGCCGATCGACAGCTCCCCGCCCCAGGCCACGATCAGCGGCGCCAGGGCGATGAGCGGGATGGTCTGGGACACCACCACGTACGGCAACAGCGCCCGCTCGGCCGATCCCCAGCGCTGCATCACCACCGCCAGGCCGAGGCCGAGGACGATGCCGAGCACCCAACCGGCAAAGGCCAACCGCACGCTGTACCAGGCGCCCGCGAGCACGGCGAGGCCAACGGGGCGGTCGGTCCCGCGGTTCTCCGGATCGGCGAGGCGGGTGACCATGTCCCAGACATGCGGCATCGACCGCGCATCGGTGTTCACCCCGAAGAACCGATCGCCGCCACCGATCGCCTTGAATGCCTCCCAGGCCGCAACGGCGAGCAGGATGGCAAGGAGCCCGAGCACCATCGGGCGAAGGGCGACGCGCAGCGACGTCATCGTTTGGCGATCACCTTTGCTGCCATCGCCGGCATGATCCGCTCTCCGTAGGCCTCAAGCGTCGCTTCCTTGCCGTCGTGCTGGAGATAGATGGCGAACTGGTCGACACCCACCTCCTGCAGCTCACCGAGCCGGCGCACGTGGTCGTCGGCCGTACCGAGGATGCAGAACCGGTCGACGAT
>JBEIFW010000055.1:0-19009 GCA_040382215.1 Acidimicrobiales bacterium | reverse complement strand
CCTCGTCGGCGGCGGCAGCCGCATGCCCCTCGTCGGGCAACTCATCGCCACCACCTACAACGCCCCGATCGCCGTCGACACCCACCCCAAATTCGCCATCTGCCTCGGCGCCGCCATCCTCGCCGCCGACCGGACCGGCACCCCCACCACCGCCCGCGCCGCCGCTACGCCGATCACGGCCGCAGCCGTCATCACCACCGACCCCGCCGCAGCCGCCCCCCACACGCCCCCCACCACCGACAACACCCCCGAACCCGTAACAGCGCCAGCCGCTCCCCGCCCGACCTTTGCACCACCCGTCGCCACGACGGCAAAGGCCGAACCGGTCCTCGCTCCCACCCCCGAACCCACCATCGCACCGGTCGAGCCGACCGAGACCGCCGTCGAACCCGCCACGACAAGCGAGCCGACGCTGCTCACCGCCGACAGCGACCGACCCTCCAACCGGGCAAAGGTGCTCGTCGCCGCCGCCGCCGCCATCGTCCTCCTACTCGGCCTGCTCGCCATCCGCACCCAAACCGGCGGCCCGGACGACAGTGCAGCAGGGGCCTCCCCGAGCGCCGTCGACACCACCACCACCACCGTCGGCACCACCACCGTCGGCACCACCACCACCGTCGGCACCACCACCACCGCCGGCACCACCACCGTCGGCACCACCACCACCGGCACAGCCGCCGGCACGGCCGCCGAAGCCGAAGCCGATCCCGAACCCACGCCCACCACCACACGCCCCAGAAGCACCACCACGATCAAGACCATCTCCACGACCGCGGCGCCGGCAACGCCGGCCCCAACCCCAGCACCGCCGACATCGGTCGTGGTGCCGGAGGTGTACGAGTTGACCTTCGCGAACGCGCAAGGGACCCTAAGGTCCGCCGGTCTGCAGGCGGCAAGGGGCGCAAACATCCCTGCCTGCGATAGCGATCGGGTTGTCATCCAGACACCCACCCCCGGCAGTTCGGTAGCGCCAGGATCGACCGTGACGCTCCAGATGTCGACGCTCAAGCCGATCCCCCTGCCTGACTGGGCCGGGGCACCGGGGCCCGTCAGTTCATTTGCCGACAACACCTGCGGCCGGACGTGGCCCGCTTCGTCGGTCTACGAGTGCACCGGCACCGCAAACAGGGTCAAGCGAACGACGCCGCTGGCCGGAACACCGCTGACCGAGGGGCAAACGGTCACCTTCTACATCGGAAGAGGGGGCCAACTGGTTTTTGTTCCCGGGACCGGTGAGATTTGCCTCGGTGCTGTCGTGTAGGCTGCCCGCTCCGGAAATCGATCCTTCCCATGACCTCGCACGACAACGTCGACCGGGACCTGTTCGTCCAGCGGGCACTGGACCAACAGGGCGATCAGTACGTGTTCGGCGCGAGTTCCCACGGGGCAGATCCGAGGGCGTTCGACTGCTCTTCGCTCGTCCAGTGGGCAGCCCGGGAGGTCGGGATCACGCTCGATCGCACCGCCCAGGACCAGTACCTGCAACTGAAGGCCCAGGGCGCCATCATCCCGGTCGAGGAAGCACTCAAGACCAAGGGCGCCCTGCTGTTCAGCTTCAGCACCGAACCCACCCACAAGGGCGCCGCCCTCGAAAGCGCCCACGTCGCCATCAGCCTCGGGGACGGCCGGACCATGGAGGCGATGGGGACCAGCTACGGGGTCAAGGTTGCCAAGGCCGCCGGGCGCTTCCAGTATGCGGCCGTCATCCCGAACTTCCAGGACCTCCCCGAGCAGGCCATCGGCCGCGACCGGGCGTCGTTCATGGTGCCGCCCAGCCCGCCGCTGCCGGAGCCAACGCTCGTGCGGGGGAGCGCAACCGTGCCGCCACCACCGCCGATGGCCAGCGTGACACCGCTGACCCCGCCGCAACCGACCGTCGTTGGGGAACCGGTCGTCTCGCCCCGGCCCACGGTGACCCTCCCGCCGGTTGCTGCGCCCTCGCCGGTGGTGGCAGCACCGCCGGCCGCTCCCGCACCTGCCGCTCCTGCAGCTGCTGCTCCTGCACCTGCCGCTCCTGCTGCTCCTGCTCCTGCAGCCGCTGCGGCGCCCGCCCCGGCGCCGCCGCCCGTCGTGGCCCGCCCGGCGCCAGCTCCACTCGAGCCGTTGCCCGAGCCGACCCCGCAACCGCGTGGCGTGCAGCCGCTCACGGCGCTGCCGGCGATCCAACCGGCGCCTGCGCCCGCTGCCGACCCGCTCGACCACGTGCCGGGCGGACCTGCGCTCACCCGCGTGGCCCCGCCGAGCCTCGCCGCACTCGAAGGTGGCGCCCTGCGCGTCGCACCCGGCGTGATGCAGCAGGGGCTTGCGCAGGCTGCGCCGGGTGCCGCCATCGATGAGGCCGCAGCGACGGGTCCGGCCGAACCGCTGCCGCGATTGGCCGCCCTCACCCCGCCTGGCCAGCCTGCACTGCCGAGGACCGGGCAGCTCGCCAACCTGGCGACCGGCGCCATCCGGGTCGATCCCAAGCTGACCGCCGCGCTACCGCCGCCGCTGCCGGGGTCACCCCCCGTCCCGACGCCACCGAGCCGCGCCGGCGGGGCCCTGCAGGGCCTCATCGCAACGGCGGGCGCCGCTCCCAACCCCGGACCGACGCCCTTCGACGGCCCGGACTGGCATCGGCCGACGCCGCTCGGCGGCCACGAGATCGCCACCCACGATTTCCATGACGTCAGCCACGACCCGCACGACATCGGACACGACGTCCACGACGTACACGACGTCCACGTCGACGATCATCCGCACCACCATTGATCGATGTCGCTGACCGAGGATCCGCTCGTCTACGCGCGGACCGTCCTCGGCCATGCGCTCTACCGGGCCGAGCTGCTGGGTGACACGGAGGTCACCGCACTCCTCGAACCGGCCCGGACCCTCCTCGACGACCCCGCCAGCGCCTTCACCGTCACCCTGCGCGGGCTGTGCGACGCCGGCAAGACCACGCTGGCCAATGCGCTCGCCGGGGCGGCCATCATCCCGGAGCGGGTGGAGGTCCCGACCCCGTGTCCGGTCCGGCTGAGCAGCGGGATTCCCTCGGCCGGTGTGCGGCTCCCGGACGGCACCACCGAGCCGTTCGACCTGCAACGCCTCGTCGGGCCGAGCGCGACGGCGCCGCCGGCGACGGCGATCGTCGAGCTGACCGTGTCACCGTGGCCGCTGCCGGCCGGTATCGCCGTCGTCGACGCCCCGAGCGACGGCCTCGACCCCCGCACCGCGGTCGGCCTCGACCGAGAGTTCGGTGGCGTGCTGCTCGTGACCGACGCTGCGCAGGAGCTCTCCGACGCCGAGCTCGACTTGGCGCGCTCCCTGCATGCGCAGGGGGCGCTGCTCGGGGTGGTGCTGACGAAGGTCGACCTCCACGTCCACGCCGAGCGGATCCTCGCCGCGGACCTCCGGCACCTCGAGCGCAGCGCGATCGACGTCCCGGTGTTCCCCGTCTCGGCGCGCCTGACACTGCTGGGCCACGCCACGGCCGACGACACGTTCATCGCCGAGTCCGGCACGCTCCGCCTCGCGGCCGTGCTGGAGCAGCTCGCCTCGAACGGGTCGATCGTGCCGAGAGCGCTACGTGCGACCAAGCTGGCACAGGATGCGACGGGCCGCATGCTGACCGAGATCGGTGAGCTCCAGGCAAGCCTCGTCGACCGCAACGCCCAGCAGCGGAACCACGAGCGTCTCGTCGCTGCATCGACGGCCATCGAACGGCTCCGCTCCGGGCAGGTGCGCTGGCGGGAACGCCTGCACGAGGGTCTCGAGCGGCTCCAGCTCGACGTCGACCACGGCTTCCGCACCGGCCTCAACGACCTGCACAAGAGCGCAACTGACGAGCTCGACCGCGGCGACCCGAACAAGATCTGGGAAGCCCTGTCCGCCCGTATCCAGCGCGACGCCGACGACTTGCTGTCGGCCACGCGGGAGCGGATCACGAACGGCGCCGAGACGATCGGGCAACAGATCGCCACGATGTTCGGCCAGGAGCTCACCGTGCCCCTGGCGCCGGGACTCGTGCACGGGACCGCCGGCGGATGGGTCGAGCAGCCGGTGGCGGAGACAGCCGATCGGGGTTCGGTCACGATGGCGGCCGTGCGTGGCGCGCTGCCCGGCTCCTCGCTGTTCACGATGCTCCTCGCCCACTTCGGAGGTGTAGGTGCGCTCGGGGTGGTTGCGGCCGGCGCGGTGGCGTTGCCCGTCGGGTTGGTGTTCGGCGCCGTGTCCTATCGCATGGCACGTCGGGGGCGCATCGAGGCCCGACGGCGGGCGGCCCAGCAGTCGATCCGCCGGTTTCTCGACGGCTACAGCCCAGAGGCCTCGAAGTACATCCGCGACGACCTCATCGCCGTCCGCACGGCGTTGAAGAACCACTTCGAGGAGCAGATCATCGTGCTCCAGCAACGGGTCGAGGGCGAGATGCGACGGGCTGCGGAGCATGCCGAGCTCGACGAGGCGGGCCGCCGCGCCCGCTGGAGCGAGCTCGACGAGCACCGCCAGCAACTCGAACTCGTCGCCGCCCATGCCGAACACCTCCTCGGCCAGCTCGCCGGTGGGCACGCGCCGTGACGTTGCGGGCCCAGGCCGACGCGCTGCTCGACATGGCCGGTGGGCTGGCCACGAACGAGGAGGCCCTCGACCGCATCGCAGCCGCCCGGGACCGCCTTGCGCAACCGCTGCGGGTCGCGCTCGTCGGGCGGGTGAAAGCCGGGAAGTCCACCCTGCTCAACGCCTTGGTCGGTGACCTCGTGGCCGCCACCGACGCCGCCGAATGCACGCTGATCCCCACCGAGTACCACGACGGCATCACGTACCGTGCGTGGAAGGTGCACCGCGACGGACGCATCGACCACGCCCTGTTCCTGCGGGACGACCGCGGCGCCCGCATCGACATCGGTGACAGCCCGGTCGAGGACATCGTCCGGCTGCTCGTGGAGTTCCCGAGCCCACAGCTGCGGGATCTCACGATCGTCGACACGCCCGGCCTCGGCTCGGCCAACCGGGAGGTGTCCCAACGCACCACCGACCTCGTCGGTGGGCAGGACATCGCGCCCGCAGACGCCGTGGTGTACCTGCTGCGCAACTGGCATGCCATGGATCGGGACTTCCTGGCCTGCTTCAACGACTCGCTCGGCGTCGACGTCCCGGCGTTCAATGCGGTCGCCGTGCTGTCGCGCGCCGACGAGATCGGTGGCGGCGGTCCCGATGCACTCGAGCTGGCATCGACGCTCGCCGCGCGCTGGGCGTCGTCGGACGTGCTGTCGTCGGTGGTGTCCGGCGTCCTGCCCGTCGCCGGGCTGCTGGCCCAGTCGGCCCTCGGGCTCACCAACGTGGAGTTCCAGGCCTTGGCCGCCATCGCGTCGTGCGCACCGGCCGAACGGGCCGCCGCGTTCGTCTCCGTCGCGCGCACCTGCGCGCCGGACCGGCTGCTCACCGTCCCGGCGGAGACTCGGCGTCGGCTCGTCGCACAGCTGGGCTTCCACGGATTGCGGCACGCCGTCGGCTGGATCGCGGCGAATCCCTTTGCCAACGCCGGCGACCTCGCCCACGAACTGGTGCGCCAGAGCGGCCTCGACGCGCTGCGCACCGTGCTGTTCGACCGGTTCGCCGCGCGCACCGACGTGCTGAAGGCCGTGCAGGCCCTCGACGTGCTCGAGGAGTTGCAGCGGAGCGGCCAGCTCGGCCTGAGCGACGATCTCGACGCCGAGCTCGAGCGGGTGACCGTCAATGCGTTCGAACTCACCGAGCTGCGCACCATCGAGGACCTGGTGTCGGGCCATCACCAGCTTCCCAAGGACCTCCACCACGAGGCCCGGCAACTGCTCGGCGAGCGGGGGACCACCCCGGCACAACGTCTCGGCGCCGTGGCCGAAAGCGACGTGGGGCCGCTGCTCGGCGAGCGGCTCACGCGATGGCGAGCGATCGCCACGTCGCCCCAGAGCCTGCCCGACGAACAGCGCGTGGCGCGCGTCGTCGTGGGATCGTTGAGTCGTATCGGCCTGTCCGACCATCGAACGGGGAGCGTGTCGGCATGAACCGTGTCTGTCCGGCCTGTGGCCAGCAGAGCCCCGCCAACGCCCGCTTCTGCTTCAACACGGCGTGCGGGCGGCCCTTCGACGCCGCCGGACCGACCGCCGCGCCGGGCACCGTCCCGGTGGTCGAGGAGACGAGGCGGTCGGTGCTCCCGTGGGTGCTCGGCGTGGTGGCCGCCGTGGTGCTCGCCGGCGGGATCGCCGCCTGGTTCGTGCTCGGGCGAAGCGACGACACCGCCACGACGACAGCCCCGAAGAACACCGTGACGATCGTGTCCACGACCGCCCCCGCCCTGACCGTCCCCACGACGGCGGCCGCCACCGCCACGACCCGCCCGGCTCTGCGGGCCCTGCCACGAACCGTGATCGCACAGGCCACCGCCTCGTCGACGCTGCCCGAGGACCGGGCGAACCGCATCACCTACGGCATCGACAACACCCTCGACGGGGATCTCAAGACGGCCTGGAACTCGGCCGGATCGGACGGCGATCGGGTGCCACCGGAAGGGCAATGGCTCGAGTACCGCTTCGCCGCCGCCCAACCGGTGAGCCAGATCCGGATCATCAACGGGTTCAAGCCGCTCAACGGTCGCTCGGAGTTCACCGACAACCATCGGATCAAGACCGTGCGGATCACCACGTCGAACCAGACCCTCGAAGGCACCCTCGTCGACGACGACAAGCTCGGTCCCAGCATCGTGCGCCTGAACGGCGCCCCGACGGAGTTCGTGCGGATCACGATCGTGTCCACGTACCCGTCGACCGGCAAGGCCTACAACGACGTCGGCGTCACCGACGTTGCGTTCTTCGTCGGCGGGTGATCACCCGCCGGGCGGGCAGGCCTTCGAGATGCTCAGCGTGACCCGTGCCGACTTGTCGACCGCCGTGTTGGCCGCCGGTGTCTGCTCCAGCACGATGCCCGGGCTCTCCGTGCTGCAGCGGTCGTTGGCCTTCCCGGACAGGCCGGCCTGGGAGATCTGCTGGAGCGCAGCGTCACGGGTCTGACCGACGACGGAAGGCACCACGAGTCCCTTCGAGACGGTGAGCGTGACGATCGAACCCTGCGTGGTGGGTTGACCGGGGGCAGGGCTGATCTCCATCACCTGCCCGGGCGCAAAGTCCGGGCTGGCGACCGGTGGCTTCACGCTGGCCTGCAGGCCCGCCTCCTGGATGAGCCGGACCGCCTCGTCCCTCGCTGTGCCGATCGGGATGTTCGGCACCGTGGCCGACTTGTCCGCCTTCGCAACGGTGAGCGTCACGACGTCGCCGATGTTGAGCTTGGTGCCGGGTGGTGGGTTCTGCTCGATGATCGTCCCCGGCGTCGCCGCCTTGTCGGGCTGGCTCACCGCCTGGATCCGCATCCCCCGCTGGGTCAGTTCGGCACTCGCCGTCACGTAGTCCTGCTTGCGGAGATCGGACAGGATCCACTGGTCGGGGCCGGTCGACACCACGAGGTTGACGGTCGACTTCGCCGCCACCTTGGTGCCCGGGCCCGGGGTCTGCAACAGGATGCGGCCGAACGGCTTCGGGTCGGTCCGGGCCTCGACGATGAGCCCTTCGAGTTGCAAGGCGAGGAGTTGCTGGCTCGCCGTCTGGTAGTCGAGGTCGGTGAGCGTGGGCACGGTACGCGTGGCCGCAGCGTCGCGCTGCTGCAGCAGGCGCATGCCGAGGACCGTCGCCGCGACGAGGAGAATGGCGAACCCACCGACCATGGCGGGCAGCGCCCAGCGCGGCCACGACGGCAGGACCGTGAACGACCCTTGCAGGCGCAGGTCGGTGTCACGCGGCGGTGACGCCGTGGTGACGTTGAACTGGAGCCGCCGTTCGGTGCCCGTCCACCGCCGGCGGGCCGCCCGCACGTCGATCGCCACCCGCGCCCGCCCGCCGGGAGGAACCTCGACGGTGGAGGGCCGGCACGAGAACCGCAGCTTGTTGGCCGTGTCGCGCACCGTGGCGGCGACATGCTCGGTCGCATTGCCAGCGTTCACCACGTTCAGGTAGGTCCGCGCACTGCGCTTCGCGTCGAGGTCCGGCGGTTCGAGGCTGGTCGTGACGCTCGTGAAGGGCTGGACGTCGAGGAAGCCGTCGTGGCGTTCCGCTACCCGGTTGTCGATCGTCGACATCACCTCGATGGCGAAGTCCATACGCCCGGGTGCGGTGGTGGGCGCCATCGGCGGCGACACCGTGATCCGGAAGGTGACCTTCTCACCGATGTACACCTGCGCCATTCGTGGCGACGCCTGGACCCACTGCGGTGGGATGCCCCGGGCGACGAGCGCGTACTGCTCGACGATGTCCCCGGTGTTGGTCACGGTGAGCTCGAACTCGGCCGATGCACCCGGCACGACCGACGCCATCCCCGGGGTGAGGCGGCTGGCGAGGGATTGCGTGTCGCGCCCGGTGTCCGGCGGCGCAGCGCTCGACCCCGGCGCCGCGGGCGCCGGGGTCACCGCCGGCGGGTTGGTTGCTGCCGGTGTGGTGGTTGCGGCCGGCGTGGGCGCAGGCTCCGGCGGTGGTGCGGGCGCCATGGCGCCGGGTGCGGGCGCTCCCGGGCGCGTGCCACGGGCCCCGAACCACGACGGCGCCGAGGGCAGGTCGCCGGGTTGGGTCGGTGACGACGTCACCGGTGGGAGCGGGACCTGCGGGCTGCGCGACGGTCCGCCAGGTGGCACGGCCGTCGGTGCCGCCGCACCCGGCGGGACGATGGGGGTGGGCGCTGCCGCCGTCGTCGGGGCCGGCGCTGCGCTCGGGGCACTCGGCGAGCCGACGTATCCGTCGCAGTGCTGACAGAACACCGCGCCCGGGGGGTTGGCGTGACCGCATGACGGGCAGTCCATGTCTCCCTCGTTACCCCTCGGTCACGTTCATCGGGCGGTACTCGGACGAAGAAGGTACACCGAGGTCAACGAACCGGCGCCAGGAGTCTCCGAGCTCTCGCGCCACGCTGCGTGGCACCCGAGTGTGACCTTGTAGTCCTTCTGGCCCAGTACCCTCGGGGCTGCTCGATGAGCCGATGAGAAAGCGACCACCATGCTTTTCGACACACGCCACCGCTCTATCTGCGGACTCGCGCTGGCATTCGCACTTGGGCTCGTTGCCTGCGGGGACGATTCCGGCCCACAGGTAGCGACGACGCTGCCTACCACCCAAGCGCCAGCGACCGCAGCTACGACGACCTCCGCCCCTACGACGACCACCACGACCGCAGCTTCGACCACCACCATTCCGAAGGCTGTCCCCGTCAAATTGAAGGTCGGTAAGACGGGTTGGCGGTCTGGGTTCGAAATCACAGTCGACGAGCTGGAGGCCCTGCCCGATAAGTATGAGGGTACGGTGGTTTCGGTCAGCTTGAAGTTCAAGAACCTTACGGATGCGAAGGCTCGTATCCCCGATGCCTCCGTCGTCGTCGACAACCGGGTACTGATCAGCGTCAAGCAGAACAACCCGGAAGTCCCCGGAGGCGGCCAGATCGAGGACAAGCTGACGTTCGCTCTGAAGGAAAGCCTCGACGAGGGGGGCCTGAAGAAGGTGCTCTCCCAGGCACAGATCGTGTACGGCGAAGCGCGCGACAACCAAACCATCCTTCCGTTGTCCGCCGCCGGTGCCGTCCAATCGATCGAGCCGAAGAAGCTGGCCGTGAACGGGATCCTCACGCGCGCCGGTGTCCAGGTGGAGATCCTCGGCGGATACTTGGAGGCCAGCGACAAGAGCGGGGAGAACGGCAAGGCGGTCCTTTCGCTCAAGTTCAAGCTGAGCTGCGGGCCCGACTGCTACGAGTACGGGTCGAACGTAAATCGAAGCAACTTCTCCATAAAGGGAGCCTCCGGGTTTGCCATTGTTGCTGACTCGAGGAGCCCGTACTGCTGCGAAGTCATCAACCGGGGAGAATTGAAAGACAACGCGAAGAACGTTGTGCAGTTCGTCGTGCCGCTCCCGGGGACAGGGGCCTGGTCGCTGGTGCTCGACGGAGATTTCGGGCGCCGCACCGAATACCCTCCAGCTCAGTTCGACTTCAAGGTCTGACCGAGCCGGCCAGACTGGGCGCCTCCAAGCGGACGAACCTGCGACCGCGGCAGGTGGAAGGCAAGGACCACTCGATCCCAGGCGTGCCGGGGCTGAGCTTGCAGTTCCAGTTGACCGGGCCCGAGCAACGGGTGATGCTCACCCTCGACCTTGCGAAATACATACCCGCCCTGCAGTAGCTGGTTTGGCTGGAGTGCCGTCAACTGCGCTCACACGGAACACGAGGTCCCGCAGGATGACACGAGTTCAATCACAACCGCAGGGATCGGCCCACCGGGAATCCTCCTCTGCGGGCGGAGCTCGACACGGGCACTCTGCCGTGCCCCGCAGCCTGCGGCCCACATCGGCGAGCACCCCTGCGTCAATGCTTTCGCTGCAGCGCTCCGCCGGGAACCGGGCAATCTCGGCGTTGGTTGGGCCAGCCAGTGCCCCACATGCGCCAGGACGCGCCCTCCAGCGGACGAGTGCTCCGGCCAACCTGGTACCGAAGCACACGGCCAAGTTGCCGGACATCCCGATCGTGCCGAAAGTGGTCGACACGCCTTGGGGCGAGATCAAGGACCTGAAGGTCGGGGGCGAGTTCAGCGCCGAGCCCGACGGCATCTCCGGGGCGACGGCGGCCAAGGGTGGCGCCGTCTACGGGACCGAGTACGGGGTGGCGTACGAAGCCTACGAGACGGCTATCAAGCAGCACGTTCTTTCCGGCATCGACGTCAAGGCCAAGGCGGTAGGCAACGCAACGACGAAGGAACTCTCGATCGGTGCGCAGGTCGACTTCGAAGGGGAGTTTGCGACGTCCGAGGTACGTATCGATCTCGTCAAAGCCGATCCGTCGAAGGGTGAATTCGACGTCCTCCCCGTCACCTATACCTGCCAATTCGAGAAGGCCGTTCCGCCGATCTTCTGCCAGCTGGGCGGACAGCGGTACCGGATCCTCTTCAAGCCCTCGGTGTCGTTCACGATCGCCGTCAAGTGGATCGCCGTCGCCGAGTCGATCGGGCCGGCGGTGCTCGAGCTGCTCGCACTCTACGCCCCCCCAATGCTCGCACTCGCCGTCCCCGCAGCAACGGCGTACGAGCTCTACTACGCCAAGGAGAAGCAAGCGCTCCTGACCAAGATGCAGTGGGAGACGCAGTACTCGTCGTTGGCCATGGCACGAGGAATCTTCCGAGATGCGGGCTTCGGCAACGCAACCCTGCAGGCCCCGTACGAAGAAGGTCTCAGGGCGCGTGCCGCGATGGAGGCGGGGAGTTCACCGTCGGCGGTCAGCGCCGTGCTCGCCCACGGCGTTCGGAGGCAAGTGGGGGTCCTCACCCAGAAGATTCCCATCGAAGCACTGCACCAACAGTCCGTCCGGCGGGCCAAGGATGCCTGGAAGGCCGAGCACCCGATTCGCGTGAGGCTGTTCGGGGATGCGGCGGTGCCGGGCGTGTTCGACCTCGTCGAGGTGCCGAACGCTCTGGTGGAAGCGGAGGTCAGGAACTACGTCGTCGCGAGAGCGAACGCGGCCGCCGGTCCGGACCGCTGAGGACGTGCTCTTCGGGTCAGGGGCGTGCGACCGCTCGTAGACAACCGGTCAACCGGCCGCCCGCTGGCATGATGCGCAGCGAGGGGGACCCGGGTGCCGATCGATCGCCAACACGACGAAGCACACGACGACTGGGCCGCCATGGCGCAGGCCGCGGCGGCGCTTCGGCGGCTGAACCGGGCCTTCGCCGGGCACGTCGCCGACGACCACGAGCTGCGCGCCCTGGCGACTGCGGCCGACGAACTCGCCGCCCGCCTCGAACCCGGGCCGCCCCGCTCGAAGGAACTGCTGATGGGCCCGGCACTCGGCATCGCCCCGGGCTCGGTCGCACCGGCCGCCACCCCGGTCGGCGAGGAGCTCGAGTTCGATCCGCTCGGCGCCGGCGGCGGCCGCCTGCACCCTGCGAGCGTCGGGTTCCGGCTGGTGCGCGACACCGAGACCTCGGTCGAGTGCACCACCGTCGTCGACGGCATGTTCCAGGGCCCACCCGAGCGGGTGCACGGCGGGATCGTGGCCTTGCTGTTCGACGAGGTGATGAGCGCCGTCAACCGGGCCATGGGCACCCGGGCCTTCACCGCGCGGCTCACGCTCAACCTGCGGGCCCCGGCCCCGGTGGGCTCGACGATCACGATCCGGGCGCGGCGGCAGGCCGTCGAGGGCCGCAAGATCACCATCTGCGCCGAGGGCCACGGGATCGACGGGCTGTTCGCCGACGCCGACGGGTTGTTCATCGCCTGGAAGGACCAGAGCGGTGGGTGACGGCGCCGGGTCGGGCCCCGAGCTGTTCGCGCCGGCCCCGATGCAGCCCCGCCCCGGACGGGCGGTCGGCCGGGTCGTGCGCGCCCCCGACGGGCGGGCCCCCGCCGTGTTCGAGTGGGAACTCCGGGCCCAGGAGTGGTCCGACGAGCACCCGCACGACGAGTGCGTCTACGTCCTCGACGGCGAACTGCACGTCACCGCCGACGGGGTCACCGTCGTCGCCGGTGCCGGTGCGCTCGTGCGGGTGCCGGCGGGCTCCCGTGGCTTCTACGCCGCGCCCGGGTACGCCCGCCTGCTCAGCGTCTACCCGCCGGAGGCCGACGGCACGGCCGACCCGCAGGGGATCCTGCGCGACCTCACCGCCGCGGCGCCGACGACCGCCGACGAATGACCGGCGACCGCAGCGCGCCTCGGGTGTCGGCGACGGTCGCCGTTCACTCCACCCGCAGACCCGAGATCGCCCGAGCGATCACGAGACGCTGGATCTCGGAGGTGCCCTCGAAGATCGTGTAGATCTTGGCGTCCCGGTGCCAGCGCTCGACGGGGTACTCCCGGGTGTAGCCGTAGCCGCCGAGGATCTGGATGGCCTGCTCGGTCACCCACACCGCGACCTCGCCGGCCTTCAGCTTGGACATCGAGCCCTCGCCCCGATGCAGGCCACCATTGCGGGCCTGCCAAGCGGCGCGGTGCACCAGCAGCCGGGCCGCGTCGACCTCGGTGGCCATGTCGGCCAGCTTGAACGCGATGCCCTGGTGCATGGCGATCGGCTTGCCGAACGCCTTGCGCTCCTTTGCGTACTCGAGCGCGTACTCGTAGGCGGCCCGGGCGATGCCGATCGCCTGCGCGCCGACCGTCGGCCGGGTGGCCTCGAAGGTGGCCATCGCCGGCTGCTTGGCACCGGTGACCCCGGCCTCGCGGGCCCGGGCCAGCTTGGCGTCGAGCTTGTCCTTGCCGCCCAACAGCATCCGGCCCGGGATCCGCACCTCGTCGAGCACGACCTCGGCGGTGTGGGAGGCCCGGATGCCGTGCTTCGCGTACTTTTGCCCCTGCGAGAGGCCCTTGGTGCCCTTGGGGATCACGAACGTTGCCTGGCCGCGCGACTTGAGCGACGGATCGACCGTGGCCACCACCACGTGCACGTCGGCGATGCCGCCGTTGGTGATCCACGCCTTGGTCCCGTTGAGCACCCACTCGTCGGTCGCTGCGTCGTACACCGCCCGGGTCCGCAGCGACGACACGTCGCTGCCGGCGTCGGGTTCGCTCACGCAGAACGCGCCGAGCTTCACGTCGTCGGCCGTGCCGAAGCACTGCGGCACCCACTCCATGAGCTGCTCGGGCGTGCCGTTCCCGGCGATCCCCGCGGCGGCCAGACCCGTGCCGAAGATCGCAAGGCCGATGCCGGCGTCGCCCCAGAACAGCTCCTCGGCGGCCACCGGCAGCATCAACCCGGACGGTTCGGTGAAGCTCTGTGCGATGAAGTCGAACGAGTAGAGCCCGACCTTGGCCGCTTCCTGCACGACCGGCCACGGGAACTCCTCGCGTTCGTCCCACTCATGAGCGGCGGGCCGCACGACGGCCTCGGCGAAGTCGTGGACCCACTTCTGCACCTGCTGGACGTCTTCGGAGAACTGCAGCGAAAACTCGGCCATGAGGTTCCTCCCGAGACAGGCGACCGGCGGGCCAAAAGTTACCACTGGGTAACCTCGGGTGGTCAACGGCAGCATGCACCGGTGCACGTTCTCGCCATCGCCGGCAGCCTGCGCGCCGGGTCCTTCAACGCCGCCCTGCTGCGGGCTGCGCTCGGTCATCTGCCCGCCGAGGTCACCGTCACCTGGGAAGACGGCCTGCGCGACCTACCCCACTACGACCAGGACCTCGACGACGCCGGCGGCCACCCGCTCGTCGAGGCGTTCCGGGCCCGCTGCGCCGCCGCGGACGCCGTGCTCGTCGCCGCCCCCGAGTACAACACCGGCCTGCCCAGTGCGTTGAAGAACGCCCTCGACTGGGGGTCACGGCCGTTCGGCAACTCACCGCTGAAGGGGACTGCCGCTGCGGTCATCGGCACCTCGACCGGCAAGAGCGGCGCATCGGGTGCCGTCGAGCAGGCAAGGTTCGTGCTGCTGATCTGCGGCGCCCGCCTGACCGAAGCTCGGCTCGCCGTGCCCTCGGCCCGCCAGGTGTTCACCGCCGAGCCCGTCGTCCTGCCCGCAGAACTCGATGCGTCGCTCGCCGACGTCGTCGCCGAACTCGTCACGCTCGCGGCGGCACCGCCTGCAGCCCCGGGGTGATCGCCCCGAACACCAACTGCGCGCCCGGCGCCAGGTAGTGCACACCGTCCCACCGATAGGACAGGCCGCGTGCGACCTGGTCGTCGGCGCACCATTCGGGCGGGCCGGTGACGAACCGGGCCCGCTGGGGCTCCTCGGCCGCCACGCGCCGCAGGACGCCGTTGAGATGCCGAACGCGCGCGTCGTCGCCCCGCTCGGGCAGCAGCGGCAACCCACCCACGGCGATCGGCCGGTAGCAGGGCACCTCGAGCAACACCGTGGTCGCGCCCGCGGCCGCGACGGCTTCGATACCGGCCCGTAGCGTCGAAAGGAGCACGGCGTCATGCTCGGGCGTGCCGAACCGCAGCACCGTGCCGTTGCGGTCGAGGTCGAACACGTCCCACGCCCCGATCAGCACGAGCGCAGCGTCGGCCTTCGACGAGGTCACCGAGCGTGCCCATCGCTGCGGTGCGTCCTTGCACGGGTCGAAGAAACGTCGGAACCCGGCACTCGAGCGCATCGAGCCACCCGGGAACAGCCCGCACCCTTCGATCGAACCGTCGACGAGCCCGAACGCCGCCGTGGCCGTCGCCGGGGCGTTGCGCACCAACGTCATCGCCTGCGAGTCACCCACCACGGCCACCGTGCGCCGCCCCGGTACGCCGCTCGGCGCGGCCCCCGACGCCGGGTCGGCCGAGCTGGCCGGGTCGGCCGAGCTGGCCAGGTCGGCCGTCGGCGGGGTCGTCGGTACGGTCGTCGGGAGCGCCGTCGTCGCCACCCCCGGCCCCGTGGCCAGATCCACCTCCTCGGCACCGGCGAGTCGGTAGCCGACGACGGGGACGACGAGCGCGACGGCCAGTCCGACGGCCAGGGTCGGGCGGCGGGCCCACCGACCCTGGCGGATCGGCGTCTCGACGTAGGCATGGGTCAGTTCGGTCGCCAGCACGGTGACCGCCAACCGGAACGCCAGCAACTGCCAGCCCGACATCCCCGTGTCGGCCTCGGTGAACACCACGATCACCGGCCAGTGCCACAGGTACAGCCCGTAGGACCGGCGCCCCACCCACTCGAGCACCGGGGTCGACAGCACGGCGCGGAACCGGCGAGCCCCGGGGTGGACGGCGGCGGCGATGGCCACGAGCGACACGAACGACACCGTCGCCAGTCCGCCCCGGTACAGCACCGGACCGAGCGACTCGAGCGGCAGGAAGAACCCGTAGGTGTCGAACCCCACGACAGCGATCGCCAGCAGCACGAGCGCGCCGAACCCGACGGTGTCGAGCAGCGGCAGGGACCGGCGCCCCGCCGCCGGGTGTCGCCACGGGCGCCACCAGCACGCGGCCGCCGCGCCGATCAGCAGCCCCGCCGCCCGGGTGTCGGTGCCCACGTAGGCCCGGGTGGCATCGCCGGTCGGGTCGGCGACGACCACGAACCAGAGCGCGAACACCGCCGCCAGCCCGGCCAACACCAGGCCGGCCCGCTGCGGCGAATCGTCGGTGCGGCGCAGCAGGGCCACGAAGGCCAGCGGGAACAGCAGGTACCACTGCTCCTCCACCGCCAACGACCACAGGTGTCGCAACAGCGGCGGCCGGCCGAGCTGATCGAAGTACCCCTGCCCGGTCCACACCTGCCACCAGTTGGAGACGTAGGCGACCGACGCGACGAGATCGCCACGCAGGCGCGCGAGCGCGTCGGGCACCCGCCAGGCCGCGTAGGCGCTCACGGCCACGAGCATGACCCCGAGGGCCGGCAGGAGGCGCCGGGCGCGCCGAATCCAGAACTGCCGCAACGAGATCGTCCCGGTCGCCTCCCGCTCGTCGAGCAGCAGCGCGGTGATCAAGAACCCGCTGACCACGAAGAACACCTCGACACCGAGGTACCCGCCGCCGAACCATCCCCACCCGAGGTGGTACGCGATGACGACGAGTACCGACACGGCCCGCAGCCCGTCGAGCGCCGGCTGGTGCGGCAGACGCGCGGCGGGCTCGGTGCTCATGGCACCCCCAACGCTACTGAGACTCCTGGCGGAGGCGCCGGTACCGCGGCGCTCGGCCGGTGGTGCCATAGGCCATGCCGGCCAGCTTCTCGTTGAGCCCCTTGAACATGTGGCTGTACTGCGTGATGCGCGGACCGGCGGCGAGCAGCCCGCCGTCGACCACGATGTCCTGACCGGTCACGAATACCGAGTCGTCGCCGGCCAGCCACAGCGCCGCCCCGGCGATGTGCTCGGGCAGGCCGCGGTCGGGCCACGGCTGCAACTCGGCGCGCCAGTCGTCGGCCCGGGCCTCGTCGCCCATGTGCATCAACGGGGTGTAGATCACGCCGGGGCAAATGGCGTTCACGCGTATCCGGAACGGGGCGAGCTCGAGCGCCGCGGCCTGCGACAGCCGGGACACCGCCGCTTTGGCCGCCGAGTACGGCGTGGCACCACCCCCGGCGTTGATCCCTGCGATCGACGCGGTGTTGATGATCGATCCACCCTGGCCGGCCTCGATCATCACCTTGGCGGCGTGCTTGATGCCGAGGAACACCGAACGGACGTCGACGGCGAACGTCTCGTCCCACGCGTCGACGTCGATCTCGGTGATCGCGCCGAACGCCCCTCCGATGCCGGCGTTGTTGAACATCACGTCGAGCCGGCCGAAGGCCTCGAGGGCCAGGCTCACGAGCGCGGCGACGTCGTCCTCCACGGCGACGTCGGTGCGGGAGAACCGCACCCGGTCCTGCTCGCCGCGAGCACGGCACGCAACGAGCAACTCGTCGCCCTTGGCGGTGTTGAGATCGGCGACGACCACGCAGGCGCCTTCGGCCAGGAACCGTTCGACGGTCCCGAGACCCATGCCGCTCGCCCCACCGGTGATGACGGCGACCTTGCCGTCGAGCCGTCCGCTCATCGCGATCCCCTCCTCGCCGGTGCGCCCTGCGCCGGCACCTGCATGCTGGCCCGGCACGGGCGAACGCGCCTACCGGCGGACCTTGGTGCCCTCCCGGGTGGTCTCCACCACCCAACCGTCGGCCTGCAGCGCGGCGCGCAGCTCGTCGGGGGCGGCGCAGTCCTTCGCGGCGCGCGCAGCGTGGAGGGCGGCCGCCCGCGCCGCCACGTCCTCGGGGACCTCGTCGGCCGCCTTGAGCCGCAGGCCGACGGCGTCGCAGGCCACCCGCACTGCGGCGGCGAGCGCCGCTGCGCCGGCCGTGTCCCCCGCGTCGAGGGCCGCGTTGGCCCGGGTGACGGCGTCGAACACGACCGCCATGGCACCCGGGGTGTCGAGGTCCTCGTCCATCCGGGCTGCGAATGCAGCGAGCACCTCGACGTCGGGCGTGGCGCCGTCAGCCGGATGGCGGCGGGCCAGGCCGTCGAGCCGGCCGAGCGCCTTCACGGATGCCTCGAGCACCTCGCCGCTCACCCCGACCGGGGACCGGTAGTGCGACTGCAGCAGCACCATCCGGTACGCCCGAGGGTCGTACACCTCGGTGAGATCCAGGAGGTTCGCCACGTTCCCGAGCGACTTCGACATCTTCTCGCCCTCGGCGTCGACCACGAAGCCGTTGTGCATCCAATGGTTCGCGAACCGCTTGCCGAGCGCAACCGCCTGCGCCCGTTCGTTCTCGTGGTGCGGGAAGCGCAGGTCCATACCGCCGCAGTGCAGGTCGAAGCCCTCGCCGAGCAGTTCGAGCGACATCACCACGCACTCGGAATGCCAGCCCGGCCGGCCCGCACCCCACGGCGACGGCCACGACGGCTCACCGGGCTTGGACAGCTTCCACAGCGCGAAATCGGCCGGGTGACGCTTGGCCTCGGCCCCGAACACCTCCCGCTCCCCACCGCCGGCCAGCAGATCCTCGAGGCGCTGATGGGCGAGCAGCCCGTAGTCGTCGACCGACTCGACCGCCAGGTACACACCGTCGGCGGTGGCATAGGCCCGGTCGAGCTCGACGAGCCGGGCGATCATGTCGACCATCTGGGCGACGTAGTCGGTGGCGTGGGGGACGTCGGTCGGGCGCTCCACGCCAAGCCGACCCATCGCGGTCCACCACACGTCTTCGCACCGACGGGCGATGTCGACCGAGTCGCGCCCTTCACGCTGGGCCCGGTCGATGATCTTGTCGTCGATGTCGGTGATGTTCGACACGAGACGCACCTCGAGGCCCTGCCAGCGCAGGTAGCGACGCAACACGTCGTAGACGAGCGTCGCCCGGCCGTGGCCGAGGTGCGGCGGGCCGTAGACCGTGGGCCCGCACAGGTAGATGCTCACGGCACCCGGCTCGCGCAGTGCGAGCTCCCGCACCTGTTGGGTCGCCGAGTCGTAGAGACGGATAACGCCGCCCAGCGGATCGGCCAGCCGTGATACGGGAACGGTGCATTAAGGCGCGCTAGGGTCAGGCGGCTGCCCGCCGCGAACCCATCGACACCCAGT
>JBEIFW010000054.1:0-19162 GCA_040382215.1 Acidimicrobiales bacterium | reverse complement strand
GTCGGCGGTGGAGGTGCAGTGGTCGGCGGTGGAGGTGCAGTGGTCGGCGGTGGAGGTGCAGTGGTCGTCGGTGGCGGTGCGAGCGTCGAGCTCGGAGCCACTGGCGCAGTGGGGCGCGGCGGCGGGGTCGGTGCCGCAGTGGGGGTTGGGGTCGTCGTCGTGGTTACCGAGTCGGGCCCCGGAGTTGGCGGCGCGGAGGTCGGCGGCGCGGAGGTCGGCGGCGCAGGCGCCGGAGGCGCCACCGACGCCACGGTCGTCGCATCGACTCGCGGCCCGGTGGGCGGGCTGGTCGGTTCGTTCGTCGGGGCACCCGGTGCCGTGGCGACGGGTGTCGTCCCGGCCGGCGTGCCCTCCGGCGCAGGCGGGGACGCCGAAGCTGCCGGGTCGAAGTGGGCGATCGTCGCGGTGGCGGCAACGGTGCTCGCAAGGGCGACCGCACCGCTGATCCGGCGCGCTCGTCGGGCGGGCCGCGGGCGAGGCGTGTGTGCACGCTGCATGCTCGGCGGGTTTTCCATCGCGCTCCTCGTGGTGGCAGGGCCTGGGAGTAGTTCGAACGGCTCCCCTCATCTCACTCTCAGTGATACCAGTTACTCCTAGCGTTCGATCAGGTATCCCTCAACCTGGTGCACACGGCGGCCGGATTCCCGGATAGTCCTCGCCATGCCCGTCAGCACGAGTGACGCTGCACACCTGCTTCGGAGGACCGGGTTCACCGCCTCGCGGGCCCAGGTCGTCGCGGCGTCCGCCCTTTCGCTCCCGGACCTCGTCGAGCAGGTCCTCACCACCCCACTCGCCCCGGTGCTGCCCGACGACCCGGCCTGGGTGACCACCCCCCCGCCGTCCACTCACGGTTGGGTGCCTGAAGCCCAGCACTGGTGGCTGAATCGGATGGTCGCGTCGACGACGCCGCTCGCCGAGCGGATGACCTGGTTCTGGCACGGACACTTCGCCACCGAGGTCGGCAAGGTCTACAACCGGTTCTGGCACCTGCGGATGCTGCGGCTCTTCTACGACCAGGGCTTCGGGAGCTTCCGCGACCTGTGCAAAGCCGTGAGCGTCGAACCCCTGATGCTGGTGTACCTCGACAACAACCTCAACGTGAAGGGCAAGCCGAACGAGAACTTCGCCCGCGAGTTGTTCGAGTTGTTCATGCTCGGCGTCGATCAGTACAGCCAGACCGACGTGGCCGAGTCGGCCCGGGCCTGGACCGGGCACACCGTCGTCGGAACCTCGTACCAGTTCGTCGCCGCCAAGCACGACCCTGCGCCCAAGACGATCTTCGGCACGACGGCGACGTTCAACGGGCCGGCGGTCATCGACCTCGTGTGCGACCACCCGACCAAGCGGATGACGATGGCCCGCCACCTGGCCGGCAAGCTCTGGCGGTACTTCGCCGGTACGGTCCCGACTCCGGCGGTCCTCACGGCCCTCGCGCAGGCGTTCCTCGACGGTGGGCTCGAGGTGCGGGCGCTGTTGCGGGCACTGTTCAACCGGCCCGAGTTCTACCTGCCGACCGTCAAGGCGGGGCTCCTGCGCAGCCCGGTCGACTTCGTCGTGGCCTCGTTCCGTCATTCGGGCCTGGACATGGCCGGGCTCTCGCCCCTTCCTCGGCTCGGACCGATGGGGTCAGGTCCCGTTCTCGCCGCCCGATGTGTCGGGCTGGGGCGCCAACGAGTACTGGCTGGCCACGAACTTCGTGGCGGAACGGATGGCCTGGGCCGGTCAGGTTGCCCGCCGGATGCGGACCGTGAACTCGTTTCCCTTCTCGCCGAACGGCAAGACGGTACCTGCCGCAGTAGCCGAAGCCCTCGAAGCATTCGGCGTGCTCGAACCCTCCGACCGGACCGTCGCCGAGTTGTCGGTCTGGCTGGCAGATGCACGTCAACACGGGTGGGACCAGGCCCGCGGCCTGGCCTACCTCATCCTGGTCAGCCCCGAGTTCCAGCAAGCCTGAAAGAGCGCGAGATGTCCTCAGATCCCGAGTTCCCCGAGATCCTCCGGGCGCTGTCGGTGCCCGAACCGCCCACCCGTGCGACCCTGTCCCGCCGCCGGTTCCTGGCCGGTACCGCCCTGGGTGCCGCCGGACTGCTGGCCGCCCCGGCCCTCCTGCGCTCAAGCGAGGAGCATGAGGCGTGGGCGGCGCCGCCCATCGGACCGACCGACGGGATCCTGGTGCTGGTGATGCTCGCCGGTGGCAACGACGTGCTCAACACCGTCGTCAAGGTCGACGACCCCACGTACGTCACCGCCCGCCCGACGATCGCGTTGAAGGCCGAGGAGGTCCACCCGCTCTCCGGCGGTCTCGGCCTCCACCCGAGCCTGACCTTCCTGGCCGGTGAATTCGCGGCCGACCGGCTGGCCATCGTGCCGGCGGCCGGCTACACGCCGCCCAATCTGAGCCATTTCAGCTCGACCAAGCTGTGGTTCACGGGCACGGGATCGGAGACGGGCACGACCGGCTGGCTCGGTCGATGGCTCGACGGTCTGCCCGGCAACGACGACGTGTTCCGGGCGGTGACGATGGGATCCACGATCCCACTCTCGCTGATCGGCGCTCAGCGCCGAGCGACCGGGCTCGGGCTGAGTGCCCTCGACCGCGGCCTCGGCGCCGACGCGCAGGCGCTCGCCTCCTACGTCACGGTCGGCCGCTTCGCCGAGGGCCGGACCGCCGGTCTCACCTCCGCCGTGACCAAAGCCTTCAAGTCGGTGAACGACGTGACCACGGCGAGCGCTCCGCTGTACGCCGCGCCCACCACCGGCAGCTCGATAAACCGGCAGCTCACCATCGCGGCGCGCCTGCTCAACGCCGACCTCGGTGTGCGCGTGGTCAACACGATGCACGGGGGATTCGACACGCACGTCAACCAGTTCGCCGATCATGGCGCTCGGCTGAAGGAACTGGACGACGCGCTGGCCGGGTTCTTCCAGCTGTTGCATCCGCGGTGGCACGACCGGGTCACGGTGGCGGTGTTCTCGGAGTTCGGTCGGACTGTGGGGGAGAACGGATCATTCGGCACCGACCATGGCGCTGCGGGGGCCATGTTCGTGCTCGGCCGCAACGTGGACGGTGGCGTGCACGGCGCGCACCCGCTCGACACCGGCCGCGACGCGAACGGCCGCATGAACAGGGACGTCGACTTCCGCTCGGTGTGGTCGAACGTCCTCGAGCGCTGGTTGGCCGCCGACGCCCAAGCAGTGCTCGGGGCCCGGTATCCGGCAGTGGAGCTGTTCAAACGTGGACCGGGCACCCCGGAACCGGTGCGCATGCGACCGGCTTTCGAATCGACCACACCCATCCGGGTGCACGACTCACGCGACGGTGCCGGTCCGTTGGCACCCGGCGAGTCCCGGGTGCTGACCCTGGCCGGGGCCCGTGGGGTCCCGGCCGGCGTGACCGCCGTGTCGCTGAACGTCACCGTCGCCACCGCGACCGCTCCCGGGCATCTCACGGTGTATCCCGGCGGGCGCGAGCGGCCGGCGACGTCCAACCTGAACTTCCGGCCCGGGGCCGTCGTGCCGAACGCGGTGATCCTGCCGGTCGGCCCGGCCGGAGATGTCGTGCTCGGCAACTCGGACGGTGCGACCGACGTCGTGGTCGACGTGCTCGGGTGGTTCGTACCGGAACCGGTTCGTCCCGAGGCGGTGGGGTTCGCGCCCGTGACCCCCGCCCGGGTCTGCGATTCGCGCGACGGCGTCGGGCTGCGCCGGGCGCTCGGGCCGCGCGAGTCGGCCGCGCTGCGGGTCGCCGGGACCGCCGGCGTGCCCGCAGGGGCCGACTCGGTCGTGCTGAACGTGACCGTCACGGACACGACCGCTCCGGGGTTCCTCACGGTGTGGGATGCCGGCTCTCCGCGCCCGCTGGCATCGAGCCTCAACTGGCAGCGGGGCGACACGGTCCCGAATCTCGTGATCGCTCCCGTGGGTACCGACGGGGAGATCCTGATCTACAACTCCGCCGGAAACACCCAGGTCGTGGTCGACGTGTTCGGCTACTTCGCCCAAGGTTGTACGGCGACGTTCACCGTCGCCGGACCCCGGCGGATCGCCGACACTCGGGTCGGTCTCGGTCTGCGGGGCGGTCGGGTCGGTGCCGGCGATGTCGTGGACCTGCCGATCGCCGGGTTGGGCGGCGTCCCGGCGGCGGCGGCCAACGCCGTGGTGATGAACGTGACCGCCGTCGACCCGACTGCGGCGTCGTTCGTGACCGCCTGGCCGGCGGGGTCGCGTCGACCGTGGGTCTCCAACCTCAACCTCGTTCCGGGTCGCACATCGGCCAATCTGGTCGTCGTTGCGCTCTCGGATTCGGGATCGGTGTCTCTGCTCAACAGCGCCGGGTCCACGGACCTCGTGATCGACCTCCTGGGCTGGTTCGGCCAGGCACCCGGGTGAGCGCCCGGTTCGACGGCAGCGTGCGTTACGGATAGGAAGGTGCCGATGAGTGGACCGGATCCTGCCGTTGCGGCCTGGTTAGCCGATCTCTCGCAGCGCTTGGGGGTCGACGCCCCGACGCCCGAAGAGATCGATGCGGTGCTCGCCCTCGCCGCAGTGGCGGCCCGGGGATCGGCGCGCCAGGCGGCGCCGGTCGCCTGCTGGCTGGCGGCCCGGGCGGGGGTCGGCCTCGAGGATGCGTTGGAGTTCGCTCGTTCGATCCCGCCCCGAGCTGCAGGCTGAACCGATGTCTCAGGCGGCCAGCCCGCCGAGGCGGATCTCCGAGATGGGCGTGTAATCGAGCTCCGGATCTGCAGTCGTCGCCACCACCTCGATCGTCACGGTCCGTGTGACGACGTCGACGGCGATCGATTGCATCGCCGGGCGGTCCTCGAAGCTCTGGCGGATCGCAGCGCCCCCGTCGAAAATCCAGCGCACCTGGGTGACACGGCGCATCTGCACGAAGCGATCGACCTTGGTGCAGGGATCGATCCGGGCGTACCCCGGAAGCAGCCCGACCTGGAGCAGGCGCGTCGGCCGTTCGAGGGTGACTTGGACCCGCTGGCCGATCCCATCGCCGGGGACGCGCCACGCCGTCGTCGGGTCGCCGTCGACGACGAGCGCCGGTTCGTAGCTCACCGGGCGATTGCATCCCGTCACCGCCGGCGGTGCGGTGGCGCTCGCAATCGCGGCGACGGTCTTGACTGGTTGCGGCTCGGCGGCCGGTGCCGCAGCGCTCGTCACGGGAGAACCACCGCCGGCACCGTTGCTCGCGCTCGGGGTTGGCTCGGGCGCAAGCGGCGTCGGATCGAGCCGATCACGCTTGGGTTCGCCGGGGATCGCCCGCCGGGCGTCTTCGACGCGTCCCTGATCCTCCGCCGCTGCCCAGAGCCGCCCAGCGGCGAGAACGGTCGAGGTGAGCAGGGCCGCCGTCAGCGCGACTCGCACCAGGGTCCGCACCGGCAGCGGCCGCGTCCGGGCGCCGCAACGCCCGCAGCGCCGATCCGCCGACGTCAGCGGCCCACGGCAGTGGAGGCAGTACATCTCGGTGGCATCGTCGCGCAGCGCAGCAGGTCCTTGGCGTCGAGCCGGCTCAGGCGAGCGCCTCGGGGAGCGGGGCGGCGTGCACGATCGCCAACTGACGCGTCGCGCGGGTGAGTGCGACGTACAGCGCCCGGAGCCCTTGGGGCTCGTCGGTGACGATGCGCGCCGGCTCGACGACGACCACGCCGTCGAGTTCGAGCCCCTTCACGAGCCCCACCGGTACCACGGTTACCGTCTGCTCGAGCCCGGACCGCGCGGCCATCCCGTGATCGAGCCCCGCAGCGGTCAGCGCCTCCGACACGAGCGAAAGCAGCCCGGCCGGCGTGAGCACGCCGACGGTGCCGTCGCCGAGGTCGTCGAGCAACATCCGGACGGCGGCCGCAACGTCGGCGCCGAGGTCACCGCCCGGAGCGACTCGATGGAAGCTCGGTAGGCGGTCGCCTTCGCGCACGGCCCGAGGTGCAGCCAGGCGGGGCGCTGCGACGCGCAGCACGCGAGCGGCGAGCGCCATGGCGGACCCAGGGATGCGGTAGCCGACGGTCAGTTCGGCGATCCGTGGGGCACGGCGATCGGGAAGGTGCGCAAGGACGTCGTCCCAATCGGCGGGGGCGTGCGCGCCGGTGGCCTGGGCGATGTCGCCGACCACGGTCATGGAGCCGTTGAGCGATCGGCGCGCGGCCATGCGCAGTTCCATCGGCGTGAGGTCCTGCACTTCATCGATCACGATGTGGCCGTAAGTCCGGATCTCGTCCTCCTCGGGGAGGCGGCCGCGGCGGTCCGGCTTGGGGCCGAGCAGCGAGCGGGCCTCGTCGAGCAGTGCCGCATCGCCGGCGGACCACACCACGTCGCCTAGGTGGTCGCACCGCGCGCGGAACAGCGAGAGATACTCGGCCTCGGTGAGCCATCGGGACGCAGCCAACTTCAGCAGCGCCCGCGAACCGAACAGGTCGTGGAGCAGTTGGGGCGGGGTGAGCACCGGCCACATCCGCTCGAGCGTCGTGCGGACCTCGTCGGTGTGCCGGGTGCGATCCCGCACGACATCGGGCTCGACCTCCTCGCGGGCCGATGCGGCCAGAGCGGCGAACACCTCCTGCTCGACGTATCGCCGGGCGGCGTTGTGGCGGCGGAACCGCCGCTTCGCAGCGAGCACGATCCGTTCGGACTCTGCGGCTCGCAGCCGCAGGTAGGCCGTGCCGAACGGAACCATGACGTCCTCGCGGAGCGGACGTTGGCGGTCGCGCACCGCTTTTCCGATCACCTCCGACATCCGCCCGTCACCCTTGACCCATGCGACACGGGCGTCGTCGCGCCCGCCGAAGCGGACGTCGGGCACGAGGTCGGTGAGCACGACCTGCTCCACCCCGGACTCGCCGAGGGAGGGCAGGACCCGCTCGATGTAGCGCAGGAACAGCCGGTTCGGACCGATCACGAGCACGCCCTGGTCCTCGAGCGGGAATCGGTAGGTGTAGATCAGGTACGCCGCCCGATGGAGCGCAACGACCGTCTTGCCGGTGCCCGGACCGCCCTGGACGACGAGCACGCCGGCTTGGGGGGACCGGATGATCTCGTCCTGCTCGGCCTGAATGGTGGCGACGATGTCCCCGAGTTGGCCGGTGCGCCCTCGTTCGAGTGCGGCGAGCAGGGTGGACCATCCGCGTATGCCCTCGGGCGCATCGGCTCCGATCCCGAGGTGGCCCTCGCCGAACAACTCGTCCTCGATGCCGACGATGCGACGCTCGGTCGACGCGAAGTGCCGGCGCCGGACCAGGCCCATCGGCTGGCGGCCGGTGGCCCGGTAGAACGGTTCGGCGACCGGTGCCCGCCAGTCGACGACGACGGGCTCGCGGTGCTCGTCGGACACGGCGAGACGGCCGATGTGGAAGCTCTCGACGGTGCCGTCGGCGTCGGTGCGATCGATCCGACCGAACACCAGGGCGTGCCGATGCAGGTCGAGCTGGGTGAGGCGGGTGGAGATCGCCTCCTCGATCACCTCGGCCTCGTACCGGGCCTGGTGGGTGCCGCCGCTGCCGACCTCGGTGAGCGCCCGCATCCGCCACGCCTCGGCGCGGTCACGCTCGAGACACGCGTAGGCCCGGTCGAGGTGGGCTTGTTCGGCGGCGAGGTCCGGGTGGTGCTGCATCGTGCGGTCGGCGTTTCGGGAAGGGAGTCAACCCTATCGGTCGACCGTGGGTGACGTGAAGGTCCACCCGGTGGTGGCGCAGTCGTCAGCGGCCGAATGCGGCGAGTCGTTCGGCCATGTCCTCGGGGACCCCGTGCGGGTTGCGTCGCTCGTTCGTCAGCGCCTCGGAGCGCGGCAGGCGGGCACTGTCGGCGTAGAGGCGCTTGTAGATCCGGTTCGATCCCCGGGACGCCGCGACGATCTCGGCGCACAGCGAGGCGATCGTGGCGTCGAGCGCTTCGTCGGCCACGCAATGGTCGACCAAGCCGATGGCCGCCGCCGTCTCACCGTCGATCCGTCGGGCGGTGAAGGACAGCTCCTTGGCCCGGCTGCGCCCGACGCGTTCGGGCAGGCGCACCGACAACCCCCACACCGGGACCAGACCCCACTGGCCGTGGGTGTCGCCCAGTCGGGCCGAAACCGAGGCGACGAGGAGGTCGCAACCGAGCGCCAGTTCGAGTCCGCCGGTGTAGCAGTGCCCCTGGATGCGGGCGATGGTCGGTACGGGTAGGGCCTCGAGGGCGTCGATCGTGTCGGCCTGATAGGTGGGTGTCGGCGCCCGCTCCCCGGCCGAGATGGCGGCCAGGTCGTTCCCGGCGCAGAACGCCCGGCCTGCCCCGCTGAGCACCACGACGCGCACCGAGCCGTCGGTGGCGATCGCGTCGAGATGGCTACGCAGCTCGACGAACGACGCCGGCGTGAGGGCGTTCAGCTTCTCGGGGCGGTTCAGGGTGAGCGTGCACACGCCGCCGTCGTCGTGGCGCAGGACCAGGGTCATGACCGCACGCTAGACCGGCCGTCCGCTGGCGATGCCTAGATCTCGATCGTGGTCCCGACCTCGAACACCTGGCGGGCCGGGAGGCTGAAGAACCGTGCAGCGCTCGCGGCCGTGCGGTTCTGGAGCACGAAGAGCTGTTCTCGCAACGGGTTCATGTGGTGCACCGGCGCCGTCACCACCGTCTCTCGTCCGAGGAAGTAGGTGATGGTGGACGGGTCGATCGGCTGTCCGGCGAGCACGAGGCGCCCAAGCTCGGTCGGTACGTCCGGGGTGTCCATGAAGCCGAACGTCAGCTGGACCTGCCAGATGCCCGGCCCGACGCGCTGGAACTCGGCCCGCTCGGGCAACGGCACCGAAGGTCGGTCGGCGGTGTCGATGGACAGCAGCAGGACCCGCTCGTGCAGGACCCGGTTGTGCTGGAGGTTGGCGAGCAGCGCCGGTGGCACCGCGCCGGCGTCTTTGAACAGGAATGCCGCTGTGCCCGGCACTCGCTCCCACAGCCGGTCGGGGAGCGCCTCGACGAACGGCTCGATGAGTGTCTGGCCCCGCTTGATCTCCGAAGCGACGATCCGACGGCCGGTGCGCCACGTGGTCATCAGCGTGAACTGCACCACGCCGACACCGAGCGCGAACCACCCGCCGTGGGGGATCTTGACGACCTGCGCAACGAGAAATGCCAGGTCGATGCCGAGCAACGGGAGGCCGACCGCGAGCACGCGCCAGCGCGGCCACGACCATCGGTGCGTGGCTACCCCCATGTACAGCAGCGTGGTGATCGCCATCGTGCCGGTGACCGCGATGCCGTAGGCGGCGGCCAACGAGCTCGACGTCTGGAACCCGATCACGAGCCCGATGCAGGAGACCATCAGGATCCAGTTGACGATCGGCACGTAGACCTGGCCCATCTGATGCGCCGAGGTCTGCACGACCTTGACCCGGGGGAGGTAATCGAGCCGCATCGCCTGCGTGGTCAGCGAGAACGCCCCCGAGATGAGCGCTTGGGACGCAATGACCGTCGCCGTCGTCGCGAGCACCACGAGCGGCCAGATCGCCCAGCTCGGCGCCATCAGGAAGAACGGGCTCTCGATCGCTTCGGGGTGGTTGGCGAGCAGTGCGCCCTGTCCCAGGTAGTTGAGCATCAGGGCCGGGAACACGAGGGTGAACCAGCCGAGCTTGATCGGCCGGCGTCCGAAGTGGCCCATGTCGGCGTAGAGCGCCTCCCCGCCGGTCACGACGAGGAAGACCGAGCCGAGCGCCCACAGCGCGCTCCAGTGGTACTCGGTGAAGAAGTCGATCGCCCGCAGCGGGTTGAGGGCGACGAGCACCCCGGGGTTGGCCACGATCTGCTTGAGGCCGAGCACACCGAGGACGGCGAACCAGATCAGCATGATCGGCCCGAAGATCCGCCCGATGCCGCCGGTACCCCGTCGCTGGATCACGAACAATGCCGCAAGGATCACGATCGCGATCTCGATCACCACCGAGCGGAAGGCATCGGTGGCGACGTTGAGGCCCTCGACCGCGCTCAGCACGGAAATCGCAGGGGTGATCATGCCGTCGCCGTAGAGCAACGCCGTGCCGAAGATGCCGAGCGCCGTGAGCACGACGGTCGTGCGTCCGGCCACCGAGCGCTGGAGCAGCGAGGTGAGGGCGAGGATTCCGCCCTCGCCTTTGTTGTCGGCCCGCATCACGAGCGCCAGGTACTTGATGGAGATGACGACGATCAACGCCCACACGGCGAGCGATGACGCGCCGATGGCGCCCTGCTCGGTCACCTCGAGGTCGTGGCCCTCGAACGCCTCCCGGAACGCATAGAGCGGACTCGTACCGATGTCGCCGTAGACGATGCCGAGCGCCCCGAGCGCCAACCCGACGACGGCAAACCGAGCGGGTGCCGAGCGATGGTCGGCCGTCGGGGGAGTGCTCACGGAGCGTAGAGGGTACCCACCTCGGGGTGCCGCGGCCCGCCTCGCACCGTTAGCGTCCGGAGCACACTCATGACCGCGCCTCTCGACACCCCCTTCCTGGCCGCCTGCCGGAGCGAACCCGTGGCGCGCACGCCGGTGTGGTTCATGCGCCAGGCCGGCCGCAGCCTGCCCGAGTACCGAGCCGTCCGCGGGCCGGGCTCGATCCTCGATGCCATCGCCAATCCGGAGCTCTCCGCCGAGATCACCCTGCAACCCGTCCGCCGCCACGGCGTCGATGCTGCCGTGCTCTACAGCGACATCGTGGTGCCGGTTGCCGCGATCGGGTTCGGTGTCGACGTCGCCCCCGGGACGGGCCCGGTGGTCGACGAGCCCTTCCGGAGCGCAGCGGACCTCGAGCGGCTCCGTCCCCTCGAGCCGGACGTGGACACCCCGCACGTGCTCGAGACGTGTCGCATCCTGGCTCGGGAGTTGACCGTGCCGCTGCTCGGGTTCGCCGGTGCGCCGTTCACGGTGGCGAGCTACCTCGTGGAGGGCCGGCCGTCGCGGACGTACACCCGCACCAAGGCGCTGATGTACGGCGACGAGTCCCTCTGGCACCGGCTCATGGAACGCCTCGCCGATCTGGCCCTCGTGTCGTTGCGGTCGCAACTCGATGCCGGGGCGCAGGCCATCCAGCTGTTCGACTCGTGGGCGGGCGCGCTCGACCGCGACGACTACGAACGGTACGTCCGACCGCATTCGGCCCGTGTCCTCGCAGGCGTGGCGGCATCCCACCCGTCGGCACCGAAGGTGCACTACGGGGTGAACACCGGCGAACTGCTCGGCTCGATGGCCGCAGCCGGCGCCGACATGATCGGGGTCGACTGGCGGACCCGTCTCGACGACGCACGGGCGCGGCTGCCGGCCGGGGTCGGGGTGCAGGGCAACCTGGACCCCGCAGCCGTCGTCGCCGGCTGGCCGGCGTGCCGGGCCAAGGCGGACGCCGTGCTCGCAGCCAACGGCGGGCGAGCCGGCCACGTGTTCAACCTGGGCCACGGAGTGCTGCCCGAGACCGACCCCGGCGTGCTGACCGAACTGGTGGGCTACGTCCACGAGAGGACCCGTCGATGACCGCGACCCCCGATGCCGACCCCCGTACCGCCGTGCTGTTGATGGCGTACGGCACTCCCCGCACCCCGGCCGAGATCGAGCCGTACTACACCGACATCCGGCGAGGGCGGCCCCCGACCCCGGAACTGCTCGCCGAACTCGTCGCCCGCTACGACGCCATCGGCGGCATCTCCCCGCTGGCGCAGCGGACCGAAGCGCAACGGGACCGGTTGCAGGCGGCGCTCGACGACCGGATGCCCGGCGCGTTCGAGGTCGTGCTCGGTCTCAAGCATGCGCGCCCGTCGATCGAGGAGGCCGTCGAGGATCTCGCCCAGCGAGGGTTCCGCAGGATCGTCGGCCTCGTGCTCGCCCCCCACTTCTCGTCGTTCTCGATCGGCCAGTACCTCGGTCGCGCGGCGCAGGCTGCGGGTCCGCACGGGATCGAGGTGCGCGGCATCGAGTCGTGACACCTGCTGCCCGCCTACGTGGAGTTCCTCGCCGCCGGCGTACGGGCCGGGCTCGCCGAGCTGCCGGCGCACAGCCGGGTCCTGTTCACGGCGCACTCGTTGCCGCAGCGGATCATCGACGCGGGCGACCCGTACCCTGCGCAGCTATCGGCCACGGCGCAGGCCGTGGCCGATCGCGTCGGCCTCGGCGCCGACCGGTGGTCGGTGGCATGGCAGTCCGCCGGCCGCACCCCCGAACCGTGGATCGGGCCGGACGTGCTCGAGGTGATCGGAGCGTCGAACGGTTGGGATGGGGTGCTGGTGTGCGCGTGCGGTTTCGTCGCCGACCATCTCGAGGTGCTGTACGACCTCGACCTCGAAGCGGCCGGGCACGCCAAACGGCTCGGTCTCGCCTTCGGACGGACCCCGGCGCTCAACGACGACGCGGCCACGTTCGCTGCGCTCGCCGGGTTGGTGATCGAGCGCGACGCCGCCGGGTCGGCGTGAGTCGCGTCGCCGTCGTCGGCGGCGGCATCACCGGGCTCGCCGCCGCCCATCGCCTCGCCGCCTCCGGGCACGAGGTGGTCGTCCTCGAGCGAGACGACCGACTCGGCGGCAAGATCCACACCTCGCCGTTCGCCGGGTTGCCTGCGGTCGACGAGGGACCCGACGCCGTGCTCGCGCGGGTGCCGTGGGCGGTGGACCTCCTGCACGAGGTCGGTCTCGGCGACGAGCTGGTGAGTCCCGCCGTCGCGAAGGCCTACGTGTGGTGGGGTGGCCGGCTCCACACGATCCCTGACGGTCTCGTACTCGGCGTTCCGGCCGGGCTGTTCGGCCTCGCCCGCAGCCGGCTGCTGTCGTGGCCCGGCAAGCTCCGCGCAGCGCTCGAACCGGTCCTACCCCGCTATGACGACGGTGACAGCCTCGGCAGGTTGATCCGCGCCCGGTTCGGCGATGAAGTGGCCGAACGGCTCGTCGACCCCCTCGTCGGGGGGATCAACGCCGGTGACGTCGACCGGCTGTCGCTCACCTCCGTCCCCCAGATTTCGGCCGTGGCCGGCCGCAGCCGGAGCCTGCTGGTGGGCCTGCGCGCCCAGCCCGTCGCACCCCGAGGTCCGGGTCACCCGGTGTTCGTGACTCCACGCGGCGGGCTCGGCGCGCTCGTCGCGGCGCTCGACGAGCGCATCGCCGCCGCCGGGGGCACGGTGCGCATCGAGACCGAGGTGAGGTCGCTCGAGCACGCTGCGTCGGGTGGCTGGCGGCTCCGAGCGGCCGGACCGGGGGGCTCGGCCTACGATGCGACCTTCGACGCCGTCGTGGTGGCGACACCGGCGCATGCGGCGGCCCCGTTGCTCGCCACGGTGAGTCCCGAGGCCGGTCGGCTGACGGGCGCGATCGAGCACGCATCGGTCGTGATGGTGACCCTTGCGTTCCCGGCCGCTGCGGTGCCCCGGGCGCTCGACGCGTCGGGTCACCTGGTGCCCAAGCCTGTGCAGCGGCACCTGACCGCAGCGTCGTGGGCCTCGACCAAGTGGGCGCACTGGCGGTTGCCCGGACAGGTCCTGTTCCGCGCATCGGTCGGCCGGTTCGGGGACGAACACGCGGTGGACTGGCCCGATGCCGAGATCCTCGGGGCGGTGTCGGCCGATCTCCACGAGCAACTCGGCATCGACACCGAACCGACGGCGGTGCGGATCACGCGGTGGCCGAAGTCGTTCCCCCAGTACGAGCCGGGTCACGCCGGGCGTGTCGCTGCGATCGAGAAGGCGCTCGAGCGAGACGCCCCAGGCGTGCTGGTCGCCGGCGCGGCGTATCGCGGGGTCGGTATCCCGGCCTGCATCAACCAGGGTCAGCAGGCGGCCGTCGCCGTTCTGCGGCGGTTCGACCGCTGAGCCGTCACCGGTGCGGGCGACCCTCCGTGTTCCCTAGGCTGATCGGGTGCGACGGATTGCAGTGGCCCTGATGCTCCTTGCTTCGTGCGGTTCCGCCGAGGGTGCCGTGCCGGCGAGCCTGCCGCGTTCGACCGAACTACCTCCCGAGGTCGTGATCCCGTCGCCGACGTCGGCCACCAGCCTTCCTCCGGCGGTGAGTGCAGCCATCGCCCGCGCCGAAGCCTCGACCACCACACCGACGACGGCGCCCACGACGGCACCGATGACGTCCGAGGCGCCCACGACCACCGAGGCGCCCACGACCACCGAGGCGCCCACGACCACCGAGCCCGAACCGCCCCCCATCCCGCAACCCCCGCCGGCGCAGACCCGACCCCGCTGGGCCGGCGCGCTCGTAGGGCGCATCGTGATCCCCAAGCTCGGGATCGATGCGCCGATGCGGGAGGGCGTCGACATGACCACGCTCGATCTCGGCCCGGGGTACTGGCCCGGTTCGGCTCAGCCCGGCCGCAACGGCAACCTTGTCGTCGCCGGGCATCGCACGAGCCACACCAAGCCGTTCCGCTACATCGACCAGCTCGAGCCGGGCGACGAAGTGCTGTTCGACGTGGACGGGGTGCAGCACCGCTACGTGATGTCCGGCCACGAGATCGTCACCCCGGACCGGGTGGACATCATCAACCCGACCTCGACGCCGACCGCCACGCTGTTCGCCTGCCATCCGCCGGGCTCGACGCGTTACCGCTACGTCGTACGGCTCGACCTCGTCGTCTGAGGCCGGAGGCCGAACCTGTCAGCCGAGGTGCGGCATCACCCGGTCGGCAACGTCGCGAAGGACCTTTTCTTTGCAGGCCAAGGGCGGGAGGATCATCACTTGATCCAGTCCGGCCTCGTCGAGGGCGCGCAGCCGTTCGACGAGTTGCTCGGCGGTGCCGACCAGGCACGTGGCCTCGATGAGCTCGCGCGTCACGAACCGCTCCTCGTCGGGCTCGACCCAGCAGTTGTGGCCCCGGTGGATCCGCAGGTGCACCCGATCGTCGGGCTCACCGGCCATCGACGCGACGTACTCGTCCCAGATCGGCTCCAGGTGCGGGCCCGGCGCCCGACCGTACTGACGCCACTGCTCGTAGGAGTAGTGCAGTGCGGCGATGGCGAACGCCCCCGCCTCGGCCCGCACCCGCTCGCTGCCGGCGGTCTCGCCGGGCTCGAGCACGACCATCGTCGTGAGGGACGCGATCGGGAAGCTGCGGCGGTCGATCGTGCGCCCTGCGGCGTGCGCAGCCGCTGCGAGTCGGGCGCGGACACCGGCGACTGCGGCCGGATTGGGCGGGACGGACAGCACGGCGCCGTCGCCGTGCGCCCCGGCGATCTGCAACGACTTCGGACCGAACGACGACACGTAGAGCGGGATCTCGGGGTCGAAGGCGACGAACCCGGCGTCGGGCATGAGGTGGCGCGTCGGTGCCGTGCGGCCTCGCCACGTCAGCTCGGTCTCCTCGCCGCGCAGCAACGGGCGGAGTTCCCGGAGGTAACGCTCGAACTCCGCCATCGACATCGGTTTGTGGCCCATCACCCGCATCGCCGTGTTGCCGGTGCCGATCCCGCAGAACACCCGCCCGGGAGCGAGCCGGTTGATCGTCGCCATCCCCGATGCGAGGACCGCGGCCGGTCGGGTTCCGGCGACGTTCACGCCGGTGCCGATACGCACCCGGGTGGTGCGGTCGGCGACGAGCGCAAGCGTGGCGAAGGGGTCGGACCACAGCATCTGGCTGTCGGCGACCCAGAGGTGGGTGTAGCCGAGATCCTCCGCCAGCACGGCGTAGTCGATGTCGTCGATCTTTGCGGCGATGCAGACCCCGAGCTCCATGCCCTGCACCCTAGGTCCGGCCGTGGGCCCGACCGCCCGCGGGCGGGAGGGGGCAGGCAGAATCGCCCACCGTCATGGCGCTTCGACGACGACTCCTGGTGGCGGCGGCCTCACTCGGCGCCGGGACGCTCGTGGCTGCGTCCCTACCACCGTGGGGGTGGTGGCCGCTCGCCTTCGTCGGTATCGCCGTGCTCGAACGGCTCGGGGTCGGGCGGTCCCGATTGGGGTACTTCGCCACCACCTGGCTGTTCGCCGTCGGCTGGCTGGCGCCCGGGATGGGATGGATGTGGTCGTTCTCCGTGCCCGGCTACCTGGTGGCGACGGCGGCCTACGCGGCCTACCTCGGCCTGGCGGCCGCCGTGGTACCGCAGGGTGCGTGGCGGTGGCTCGCGCTGCCAGCGGCCCTGACGCTTGCCGAGGTCGTGCGGTTCAGTTTCCCCTTCGGCGGCGTCCCGCTGGCCAGCCTGGCCATCGGGCAGGTGGCCGGGCCGCTCGGCGCCCTCGCGCCGCTCGGCGGCGCGCTCGCAATCACCTGGGCAACGTTCGCACTGGGGACGGCCCTGGGGGTCGCATGCGAGGTCGTCGTCACCCGCCGGTTCCGCTGGCAGCCTGTCGCCGGGACCGTCGGACTGGTGGCCGTGTTGGTCGCATCTGCGTCGCTGGCCGACACCGACGTCGTCGGCACTCGGCGCGTCGCACTTGTCCAGGGGGGTGGTGAGCAGGGGACGCGCGCGATCTCGACGCCGAAACGGCTCGTGCTCGAACGCCACCTCGCGGCGTCGCAGGAGGTGCCGGCAGGGGTCGATCTCGTCGTGTGGCCCGAGAACGTGATCATCCCGACCTGCGCGCCGGCCGACGAGGTGGACGGCGCCTGCCTGTTCTCGAACTCGCGGGAACTGATCGAGGTGGCGGCGCTCGCCCGACGGGTCGGTGCCCCGTTCTCGGTCGGCATCACCGAGGACGACGGGCCCGACCACTTCACCAACGCCCAGGTCGTGGTTCAGCCGGACGGCACGCAGACCGGGCGCTACGACAAGGTGCGGCGGGTGCCCTTCGGGGAGTACGTCCCGTTGCGGGCACTGGTGGAGACGCTCGGCGCGCCCACCCGGCAACTCGTGCCCCGGGATGCGACGCCCGGTCCGGGTCCGGGATTCGTCGAGGTGCCCGGCATCGGTCGGGTCGGCGTGGTGATCTCGTGGGAGGTCTTCTTCGGCGGGCGCGCTCGCGACGGGGTGGGTGCCGGGGGCGGCCTCGTGCTGAATCCCACGAACGGTGCCAGCTACGAAGGCACGATCCTGCAGTCCCAGCAGGTCGCGTCCTCGCGGCTGCGGGCCCGCGAGATGGGCCGGTGGGTGGTCCAGGTCGCCCCCACGGGGTTTTCGGCGTTCGTCTCGCCGGATGGCACCGTGCTCGATCGCACCGCGCAGCGCGAGCGCGCGGTCCGCGTGCAGGAGGTCGAGTTGCGACGTGGGCTCACGCCCTACGTGCGCTTCGGCGATCGGCCGGTGGTGCTCGCCGCGCTGGTCGTGGTGGCGGGCGCTTGGTGGGCGGCCCGTCGCCGCACGTCGGTGCCGCTCACAGCTCCACGAGCACGGTGACCGGTCCGTCGTTGACCAGCTCGACGGCCATGGTCGTACGAAAGCGGCCCGTTGCGACCGTCCCGCCGAGCCGGCGCAGCTCGTCGACCACGGCGGCCACCACCGGCTCTGCGTGCTCGGGACGAGCCGCTGCGAGCCAACTCGGTCGCCGACCGGCGGACGTGTCGCCGTAGAGGGTGAACTGGCTCACGACGAGGATCTGACCGGTGGTGTCGGCGACGGAACGGTTCATGACCCCGGCGTCGTCGTCCATCACCCGCAGGTGCCAGAGCTTGGCGGCCATCTTCCGGGCCGTGCTTGTGTCGTCGGCGTGCGTCACGCCGACGAGCACGCACAGACCCGGCCCGATCGCGCCGACGACCTCGCCGTCGACGCTCACCGAGGCCCGGCTGACCCGTTGGACCAACGCGCGCACGGGCAGGCATCGTGTCAGATGTGTCGATGCTTGCCCGATTCTCCGCTGCCGGCGGGGTGCACGAGATCCCGCTGCCGGCGCCGGTCCCGGGTCGGTTGTGGGCGTGCGGGTTCAGTGTCGTGGTGCACGACCCGGCAGAGGCGCTCTCGGTGATCGGGGCCGACACGCTCGTGTGCCTGCTCGAGCGGCCCGAGATCGAGCGTCGATCCGATCGGTTCGCTGGGTGGCTCGATGCGCCCGACCCGTTGCGGGCGCACTGGTGGCCGATCGAGGACCACGGCGTCGCAGACGACGAGATTACGATCCGATGGACCTCCATCCTCGCCGAAGACTTGGCCGCCGGCCGCCGGGTGGTGCTGCATTGCGGCGCCGGGCTCGGGCGTACCGGTCAGCTCGCAGTGCTTGCGCTCGGCCGGTTCGGCACCGGGCTCGAAGAGGCGATCGCGCACGTCCGTCGGCATCGGCCGGGTGCCGGGCCGCAGTCCGACGAACAACTCGCGCAGCTCCTACGACTCGGCGGCCACCACCGCGTCGACGCTGGCGACGACGTCGTCGGCTGACCGACACGCCTCGATCCGGTAGACGCCGGGCACGCGGGCCCAGTCTCCGTGCCGCCAGGTCTGTGCGGCGCGTTCATCGAGGGGGATCGTGACGGATCTCGACGAGCCCGGCTCGAGGTCGACGGTCACGAACCCGGCGAGGACCCTCGCCTGCCACCGGTGCGGTGGGGTGATGTACACCTGCACGACCTCGCGTCCTGCCCGGGAGCCGGTGTTGGTCACCGTGATCGTCGCCTCGGTCGTCGTGGCACTGAACTCGTTCCAGGAGAACGAGGTGTACGAGAGCCCGTGGCCGAAGGCGAACCGCACCGGGATCGACCGTGCGGCATACCAGCGATGGCCGACGAACACCCCCTCGCTGTAGCGGAGCACGCCTCCCGGCCCGGGGTGATCGAGGTAGGCGGGAGTGTCGGACAACCGGTGCGGCACGGTCACCGGCAACCGGCCCGACGCGTCGACCACGCCGCACAGCACATCGGCGAGTGCATCGCCGAATTCCTGGCCGGGAAAGAAGGCTTGCACGACGGCGGCGACGTCGTCCGCCCAGTCCATCGTCACCGGGCTGCCGGCGTTGACGACGACGATCGTGCGCGGGTTGGCGGCGGCGACGGCTCGCACGAGTTCGTCCTGACGACCCGGGAGATCCATCGAGTCGCGGTCGTGGCCTTCGGTCTCCCACTCGTGGGTCGTGCCGACGACGACGACCGCCACGTCGGCGCTGCGGGCGGCGGCGACGGCCCGGTCGAAGGCGTTCGCCGGCTCCGGGGCGAGCCAGCCGACGTGGAGTGCGGTGACACCGGGGCCGATGGCCGGTCGCAGTTCGGCCCGCAACGACGCCGGGCCACCGGGATGGTCGAGCGTGGCGCGCACCTCGGTGGAGCCGTACCCGAACCAGGCCCGCCCGAGGGTCCAGTCGGTGTTGTCGATCACGAGAGCGT
>JBEIFW010000053.1:0-19201 GCA_040382215.1 Acidimicrobiales bacterium | reverse complement strand
CGACCAAGGGCGGTGGTGCTGCGTCGGCCGACCCGGTCTCGACCGGCCCTGCAACGGTCGTCGCCGCCGCCGTAGCGGCGCGGGCGACGACCGAGGTGACCGGAGTGGCGAGACGCTGAGCTCCCCATGCGACGAGACCGAGTGTGCCGGCGCCGAGCAGGCAAGCCGAGACGATCAGGCGACGGGACATGTCCGGTCCTCGTTCCGACTCAGGCCGGTCGGCGCCGGATGGCAACCGCACCGCCGACCGTGGCGAGCCCGAGCGCGGCGAGCAGCGTGAGAGCCACGGTCGTGGGGACCCCGGCGAGGTCGCCGGTGTTCACCACCGTGGGGGCGCCGCCGAGTCCACTGATGGCCTGCGTGTAGAAGGTGAATGTGTTGCCCGACAGGCTGCCCACTGCGTAGACGACGAGGTTGGTGCCGGCGGCGAGCTGCACGGTCGGCACGTCGGCGATCGGCGCACCCCCGGCCGGAGCCACCTTGGCGCCGGCGATGGGGCCGGCGGGCAGGACGGCGGAGGCCTGCGCGCCGTTCACGAGGTTGGTGAATGGTCGGTTGGCGCCGAGCACGATGTCCACCGCCGGCGCAGCGGCCGTATGCCGGACCGTCAAGCGACCCTGACCAGCGGGCAGGGGCGTCGAGTCGTTCACGAACGGCGTGAGGCGCGGAGTGCCGCCGGCGTCGAGGTGAGCGACGACGGTGGCGCTCCCGCTCGCCGGCACCGGCAACGACGCGATGGGCCCGATCAGCTTGGTCTGGCTTCCCGCCGCCCGCACCTCCACGTTCTTCAACGTCTGCCCTGCGAAGGAACTCAGGTCCTGCATCTGGCCGGGCTTGAAGCCGGGGATCACCACGGTGCCGTCGACGACCACGTCGACGTCCGCGCCCGGGATGCCGTGGAGCAGCATCACCGATGCGGCGGGTTGGGCCTGTGCCGTCGTGCCGAAACCGATGGTGGCGAGCACTGCCGCTGTCATCGCAGCCGCGACGCGTCGAATCCGTTTGGTCATGGGTGTACCTCTCTGTTCGGGGCCGATGCGGCCCATCAGGGTCGTTGCGCCCGTAGCGGTTCTGCGGGCGTCGTCATCTCCGTCTGATGCTCGGTGTACGGAGTTGTTGGTCGTCTGGATGCGCTTCCAGAGGATTTCCTGACGGATGGTCGCGTCGGTCGGGCTCGGTAGTGTCCGTGCCGTGCCCCGGTCTGCCGAACCCGGCCTGCCGATCGACACTGCGGGCCGGACGATCACGATCACCAACGGGCACAAAGTGTTCTTTCCCACCCGGGGGGAAACCAAGGCGGATCTCGCCCGCTATTACGTCGCCGTCGCCGAGCCGCTGCTGCAGGCGCTGGGCGATCGACCGACGATGTTGCAGCGATTCCCGGACGGAGCCGCAGGGAACTCGTTCTTCCAGAAGCGGGTGCCCGCCGGCGCGCCGCCGTGGCTTCGCACCACGATCGTGTCGACACCGAACGGCACGCAGTCGAACGCCCTGGTGCTCGCCGACTCGGCCCACGTGCTGTGGGCGGTGAATCTCGGATGCATCGGATTCCACCCGTGGGCGTTTCGCGCCGACGACCCCGAGCACGTCGATGAGCTCCGCATCGACCTCGACCCCCAACCGGGCGTCCGGTTCTCCGAGGTGCGGGCGGCGGCACGAGCGACGCGTGAGCTCCTCAGGGAGCTCGGTCTGGTCGGGTTGCCCAAGACGACCGGGAACCGAGGGCTCCATGTCTTCGTCCGTCTCGAGCGGCGATGGGACGCCATCACCGTGCGCGCCGCAGCGGTGGCGTTCGCGCGCGAGCTTGCCCGGCGCCACCCGACGCTCGTCACCGACGAATGGTGGAAAGAGGCGCGCGGGGCCCGGGTCTTCGTTGATTTCAACCAGAACGCCCCGCACAAGACGGTGTTCGGCGCGTGGTGTGTGCGGCCGCGAGTGACTGGGCAGGTGTCGGCGCCGTTCCGGTGGGACGAGCTCGACGGCCTCGACCCGGAGGCACTCACGCTCACGACGGTGCCGGCCCGGCTCGCCGCAGAGGGGGATCCGTGGGCCGGTGCCGTGCCACAGTCCCTCGATCCGTTGCTGGCACTGGTCCGCCGGGACCAGGACGCCGGACTGCCCGATGCCCCGTGGCCGCCGGTGTACCCCAAGCAACCGGGCGAGCCGCCGCGCGTTGCGCCGAGCCGGGCCCGGTCGACGCCCCGGGATGACGCCGGGCCAAGGTGATGGCCTAGCCCGGTAGTGTCGGGGCGGTGGACGGCACGGGGTGCCGTAGGCGGGAACCGGAATCGTGCTGAGCGGAGCTCTTGCGTTCCTCCTCGGTCTGAGCCCACCGTGGGTGGTCGCACCGGTCGTCGTGGTCGTGGCCGTCGTCCTGCTCGTGGTGATGCAACCGGTGTTCGATCGAGCGCGCCGTGAGGAGATCATCGTGCTCACGACCGCCGGTCACCCGACGCGGGTGATCTGTGGCGACCGCTTGGCGTGGAGCGCCCTCGAGAGCGGGAACAGCGAATCGGCCCCACCCAGACCCTGCGCAAGCTCACGGGCGGAGCGGTCCGCCGGATCGTCGCCCGGCACGCGTTGAGCGAACTCACCGAGCGCCGTTCCGAGGTGGAGTCGGCCATGCGCGCCGAGCTGTCCGGACCGTTCGCCGGGAGGGGGTTTCGCCTACGGACCGTGGAGATCGCCGACGTGGTGCTTCCCGAGAATCCCCGTCGGTCGCTCGCCCGGGCGGTCGAGGCCGAGCGTGAAGCACTGGCCGTGCGGATCGCCGCAGCAGGCGAAGTGGCCGCCGCCGACGAGTACGCCACCGCCGCGAGCCGCCTCGGCGACAATCCGCGCGCCTTCGATCTACGGGTCCTGCGGCTGCAGCAGGGCCCGGCGGCCGAGGACGGCATGACGGTCGTGTTCCCGCCGCCGGTACCGACCGCGGCACCGATCGCACCACCGAGGCGGCCCCGTCGGACGCGGGTGCAGGTGCCCTGACTGCAGCCGTCAGCCGTCAGCCGGCGATGCGCCGACCGAGCGACCGCAACTCGTCGAGCAGCGGCACCACCTCGACGGTGGTGAGACGACCTTCGTCCACCACGATTCGGCCGTCGACCACGACGTGGCGCACGTCGCCCCGCCCGGCGGCGTAGACGACGGTCGCAAACGGGTCGTAGCTCGGGACCAGATGCGGGCGATCGGCGTGGAGGACGACGAGGTCGCCCCGCTTGCCGACCTCCAGCGTGCCGAGTTCGTCGCCGACGCCGAGGATCTCGGCGCCCTGCCGGGTCGCCATGGCGAGCGCTCGGCGGGCCGGCACCACCGTCGGGTCGTCCGCCGCCGGCTTGTGGATCAGCGCGGCGAGGCGGGTTGCGAGCAGCAGGTCCAGATCGTTGCTCGACGCCGTGCCGTCGGTACCGAGACCCACCGGAACCCCGGCGGCGAGCAGGTCGGGCACCCGGCAGATTCCCGACGCGAGCTTGAGATTCGACGCCGGGCAGTGCGCGACGGCGGTGCCGGTCTGCGCGATCGCAGCGATCTCGTGGTCGTCGAGATGGACGGCGTGGGCGAGCACCACGTCGGGGCCGAGGGCCCCGAGTTCGGCGAGCAGCTCGACCGGCCGCCGTCCGGTGGCGGCGACGACGTCACGGACCTCGGCGGCGTTCTCGGCCGCGTGGATGTGGAACCGGGCGCCGCAGGATCGGGCGAGCGCAATGGTCTCGGCGACCTGCTCCGGCGACATCGTGTACGCCGAATGGGCGAACAGCCAGCGGCGGGTACCCGGCAGCGGCTCGTCATCGGTCGCGGCGCGGGCGATCCGATCGGAGAATGCGACGAGGTCGGGGCCGTCGAAGCCGATGAACACTGGGCCGCCGTGCACCCGGAGCCCCACGGTGGCGCACGCGTCCCGGGTGGCCTCCGGGTACCAGAACATGTCGAGCGCGCTCGTGACCCCGGCGAGTAGGGACTCCGCCGCCGCCACGGCCGCGCCGAGACCGACGGTGGACGGCGAGAGCACGGCCGCCTCGGCCGGGAACAGCTTGCCGAGGAAGGCCTGCAGGTCGACGTCGTCAGCGAAGCCCCGGAACATCGTCATGGCGAGGTGGGTGTGGGTGTTGACGAGCCCTGGGAGCACGATGCCGCCACCGGCGTCGAGCCGAGGAAGCCCCGGGTACTGCCGTGCGACGTCGGCATTCGGGCCGACTGCGGCGATCCTGCCGTCGGCGATGGCGACGGCGCCGCCGTCGATGACGGTGCCGCCGAGGTCGCCCCGGCCGTCCAGGGTGAGGACCATTGCGTTCCCGACGAGGAGGTCCTTCACCGGCCGCGCCCGTCGTGTGCCAGCTCGACCAGGACGCCGCGCAGGAGATCGCCGACTGCGTCCGCCGCAGCCCGTCCGGCCTCGATGACCTCCTCGCCGGACAGGGGCCCGGCGGCGAGCCCGGCGGCGAGGTTGGTGGCCAACGAGATCCCGAGCACTTCCATCCCGGCATGGTGGGCGGCGATGGCTTCGTTGACGGTCGACATCCCGACGAGGTTCCCGCCGACGATGCCGATCATGCGGATCTCGGCCGGGGTCTCGAACTGCGGGCCTCGCAGCCCGTAGTAGACCCCTTCGGCGAGGTCGGGATCGACACGACGCGCGAGGTCGCGCAGTCGTGACGAGTAGAGCGTGGTCATGTCGCAGAAGCGCGGTCCCCAACCGGCCGGGGGGTGGGAACCGGTAAGCGGCGAGACCCCCGTGGCGTTGATCTGGTCGGCGACGAGGATCGCCGAGCCGAGGCGCCAGTCCCGCCGGAGGTAGCCGGCAGCGTTCGTGAGCACGGCGACCCGGCACCCGGCGCACGCCGCAGTGCGCACGCTGTGCACCACGGTGTTCACGTCGTGACCCTCGTACAGGTGGACCCGGCCGAGGAACACGAGCACGCCCAGCCCTCCGACGTCGACCGATCGGACCACGGCGCGATGCCCGCCGGCGGAGGTGGGCGGGAAGCCGGGAACGTCGGCCAGGGCCACGTCGACGCCGGTGCCGATCCGCTCGGCGGCGTCGGCCCATCCCGAACCGAGCCACACGGCGATGTCGTGCCGGGCTCGGCCGGTCCGTTCGGCAAGCACCTCGGCGGCGCGGGCAGCCGTGCCGTACGGATCATCCGTCATCGGCGGGACCCTATCGTGGGGCCCGTGAGCGCCGCCGAGGTCCCCGCCGTCGCCGATCTGCTCGACCTCGGCGGCCGTGCGGTGATCGTCACGGGTGCCGCGGGCGGGATCGGTGCGGGCATCGCCCGGCGCTGTCACGAGGCCGGGGCGTCTGTGCTGCTTCACGCACGACGGCCGTCGCCGACGATGCAGGCGTTGGCCGACGCTCTCGGCGAGCGAGTTGCGGTTGCAACGGTCGACCTACGCGACGCCGACGCACCCGAGGCGATCGTGACCGCAGCGGTGGAGGCGTTCGGCGCAGCGGACGCGCTGGTCAACAACGCAGCGGTCCAGCCGGTGCGGGCCCTGCTCGACATCGGCGACGAGGAACTCGCCGAGGTGCTCGACAGCAACGTCGCGTCGGTGTTCCGGTTGACGCAGGCGTTCGCCGCGCAGTTGGTGCGCCGGTCCCGACCCGGTGCGGTGGTCACGATCGCGTCGATCGAAGGGGAGCACCCGCCGAGCCTGCATGCGCACTACGCCGCTTCGAAGGCGGCGGTCCTGATGCATACCCGCACGGCTGCTGGCGAACTCGGCCGGCACGGGATCCGGGTCAACGCTGTGGCCCCCGGGTTGATCGACCGTGACGGCCTGGCGCAGGCCTGGCCGGAAGGCGTCGCCCGTTGGCACGCCGCAGCGCCGCTCGGCCGGCTCGGCCGACCCGAGGATGTGGCCGACGCCGTGCTGTTCCTGCTGTCGCCAGCGGCACGATGGGTCTCGGGGGCCACGCTGCGTGTCGACGGCGGGGTGTTGACTCAGAACACGTGGTAGGTGATTCGGGAGCACAGCAACGGCCGCCTCATCCGCTGCGACCCGCGGGGTCGCGGTGGCCGCTCACCGCGTTCGCACTGGTGGCGTTTGTGGCCGTGGCCGCGGCGGTGCCCCTCATGGCCGGCGAGCGGGAGTCGGTCGGGCCGCCGGCCGGTCCAGGTGCGTCCGAGGCGCCGACGACCACGGTGGCCCAACGTTCCTCGACGAGCACCGTTGCCGCGGTAGCGCCGCCCGACTTCCGCCCGGGCGCGGAGGCGAACCGGTCGAGTTGGGTCGAGGCATTCCCGGTACCGGTGCCGACAGGGCAGCGCGTCGAGGTTGGGTCGGTGACCGAACTGAACGCTGCGATGGGCAGCGTCGGGCCGGGCGACGAGATCGTCCTACGGGCCGGGACCTACGAGGGTGAGGTGAACGTCTCGGCACGCGGCCGGGCCGGTTCGCCGATCACGGTGCGGGCGGCCGAGCCAATGGCCGCCGTGGTGGTCGGCGACGGGTCCTGGAACCTCAGCGGCGAGCACCTCGTCCTGCGCGACCTCCGATTCGACCGGACCCGGGGCGGAACGAAGGGCGTCGTCGTGGTGACGGGGCGGCACGTCCGGGTGACGCAGAACCGGTTCGACGCAGTGGGGTACACCGCCGAAGACACCGACACCCGAAGCGTGATCCGGATGGAGACCGACCGGGACAGCTTCAACCTGGTGGACGCCAACGAGGTGGACCGGCCCAACACCGTGTTCACCTATCTGTCGCACGGGACGGGGTACACCGTTTACAGCCACAACGTGATCACTGGACCGAACGGCATGGGTGGCCGCTACAACAGCTACCTGGTCAAGAGCGGCAGTGCGATGGACCCTCGACCGTCCCGCACGGTCTTCCAGTACAACACCGTGCTCGACTGGGGTCTGTCCATCCCCGAGGCGATCGACGAAAAGACGCCGGGCGCCGTCTACGTCGGCAACTTGATGCCGGACGTGGTGCTCTATCTGCGCCATGGGTCCGGGAGCACGGTGGTCGGCAACCACCTGTACTCACTGCACGTCGACGGGGCCGACCACCGGATCGAGGGGAACCTGTTGCTGGCCGATCAACCGTGGGTCAACGAAGCCGTACCGGTGATGACGTTCACGGCCGCTGAAGCCGGCTCCACGCGTAACGAGGCCGCCCGGGGAAACCGGGTCGTCGGCAACGTCGTGGTCGCCGGAGGTCGCCCGGGCGTCAGCCAGTTCCAGGAGCGGAATGTCGGGATCTGGGGTGATCTTTCGGCGATCGGGACGCTGCGGGACAACGAGTTCCGTCGGAACACCTTCGTTCGTGCTCGACCCCGGGCCGGGGCCGATGACGGGGTGGGCTTCGTCGGGTTCCTCGGGCAGCCCGAGGCACAACGGTCTCTGGTCGCCACGAACTCGTTCGTGGACAACCGCTTCGCGTGCGACGACTGCGGGACCGCACTGAGCGCATTCGTCGGCCGCGACGGCAATCGACTCGACACGACCGTGTCGCTGCGAACGTTGCCGACCCCGTCACCGGTCGAGGCCGGTCGTCCCCGGTTCGCCTCGGGGTCGATCCGGCGAAGCGGCGGGGGTGACCTGACCGTGTCGTGGGCGGCGGTCGATGCCTGGTACGTCGTGGTGGGCCCTGGTGGCCACCGTGGCGTGGAGGGCACCGCTGCGCTCGACGGCACCGCCCTCCCGGCGGGTGCGCCCGTCACGTTGCGGGCGCTCGGGCCGGGGGGTTGGACGACGGTCCTCGTCGACGTCGACGGACCCTGACACACCCCTTCCGTACGGTGGCGCCATGTCCCGCACGAAGACCGTCCACCGCTGCAGCGCGTGCGGTGCCGAACAGCCTCGGTGGTCGGGCCGGTGCGGGTCGTGCGCGGCCTGGCACACCCTGGTGGAGGAGCTGCCAGCGGTCCGGGTGCCGGCCGGTGCCTCCGTCGGGCCGCTCGCCGTGCCGCTGGCCGAGGTCGACGACGGCGCCCTGCCCGTCGTGCCCACCGGGGTCGGCGAGCTGGACCGGGTGCTCGGCGGCGGGTTGGTCGCGGGATCGGTCACCCTCGTCGCGGGCGAGCCCGGCATCGGCAAGTCCACCCTCCTTCTGCAGGCGGCGATGCGCCGAGCCGAGGCCGGTGCGTCCGTGCTGTACGTGAGCGCCGAGGAACGTGCCGGCCAAGTGCGCGACCGGGCCACCCGCCTCGGGCCGGTCCCCTCGACGTTGTGGTTGACCGCGCAGACGAGCCTTGCGTCGATCCTTGCGGCGATCGAAGAGGTCGCTGCACAGGTCGTCGTCGTGGATTCGATCCAGACGATCGCCGATCCCGAGCTCGGCTCCGGCGTGGGTTCGGTGGTCCAGGTGCGCGAATGCGCCGCTCGCCTCGTGCGTGCGGCCAAGGACAACGGGTTCTGCTGCCTGCTCGTCGGTCACGTCACGAAAGACGGCGCCATCGCCGGGCCGCGCACACTCGAGCACGTCGTGGACACCGTCGTGTCCGTCGAGGGCGACCGCCATCACAGCTTGCGCCTGCTGCGGGCCGTGAAGCACCGGTTCGGCCCCACGGGTGAGGTCGGCATCCTCGAACTTGCCGCCGATGGGATGCGCGTCGTGCCCGACGCCAGCGCCCTGCTGCTGGCCGATCGCAGTCCGCAGGCGCCCGGCAGCATCGTGGTCCCGGTGCTCGAGGGTCGCCGGCCGATCCTCGTCGAGCTCCAGGCGCTGGTCGCCCCGGCCGCAGGACCGCCGTCGGTGCGTGCGCTCGGTTCCGACACCGGCCGGCTTTCGGTGCTGCTCGGCGTGTTGCGCCGTCGCGTCGGGTTGCCACTCGGTCGCAACGACGTCGTCACCTCGGTCGCCGGAGGCGTGCGCCTCGCCGATCCCGGAGCCGATCTCGGCTTCTGCCTGGCGGTCGCGTCGGCGGCGCTCGATCGGCCGGTCCATGCGACGGCGGTCGCCATCGCCGAGGTCGGCCTGGCCGGCGAACTGCGGTCGGCCGCGCAGACTCCCCGCCGGCTCGCCGAGGCGGCCCGGCTCGGGTTCGAGACGGCGTTCGTGCCGCCCTCGGCTCCACCGGTCGCCGGTATCGAGCTGCGGCGAGCGGCGACCGTGGCGGAGGTGCTCGCGCAGTTGGGGCTCGGTCCGAGCGGCGAGTCCACGGGCAGGCGGAGCCACCGTCTGGCGGTCCTCCCCGGTGCCCCCCGACGCGCAGGGTGACCGTACACTCACCCCGTGGTCGGTCGACGGAGTGCGCTGCTGCAGCGGGCGCTGTCCCAAGTGGCGCCCGGGTCGGCCCTTCGGGAAGGCCTCGACCGCATCGTGAAGGCGAAGACCGGCGCGCTGCTGGTCGTCGGCGACGGACCCGAGGTGCTGTCGATCTGCACCGGTGGTTTCCTCCTCGACGCCACCTTCACCCCGCAACGGCTTTCCGAACTCGCCAAGATGGACGGGGCGATCATCCTTGCCCGGGACGCCTCTCGCATCGCCCGGGCCAACGTGCACCTTGTCCCCGATGTCTCGGTGCCCACCTCGGAGACCGGTACCCGCCACCGCACGGCGGAGCGGGTGGCCCGCTCGCTGGACGTTCCGGTCATCTCGGTGTCCGAGGAGATGGGCGTGATCACGATCTACGCCCAGGTCGACAAGCACGTGCTCGAGGACATCCCCCGCCTGCTGAATCGTGCGAACCAGGCGCTCCAGACCCTGGAGCGGTACAAGAGCCGGCTCGACGACGTCACCAACACCCTGGCCACGCTCGAAGCCGAGGATCTGGTGACCATCCGCGACGTGACCGCAGTGCTGCAGCGCACCGAGATGGTGCGGCGTATCGCGGACGAGATCGCCGGCTACGTCGTCGAGCTCGGCGTCGACGCCCGCCTCATCGAGCTGCAGCTCGACGAGCTGATGGCCGACGTGGACGACGACCGCCAGGCGATGCTGCAGGACTACCTCGGGGAGGACTCGGGCCGGACGCCCGCCGAGGCGCTCCTGGAGCTGTCGAGCCTCACGACCGACGATCTGCTCGACCCCCGCACCGTCGGGCGAGTGCTCGGGCTGCCCGCAGGCAGCGAGCTCGACCGGTCGCTCACGCCGAGGGGATATCGGCAACTCGCCGGCGTGCCCCGCCTCCCGGCCGAGGTGGTCAGTTCGATCGTCGACCGGTTCTCGAGCCTGCACCGGATCATGCGGGCGACGGTGCACGAGCTCGCCGAGGTGCCCGGTGTGGGGGAAGCCCACGCCGTCGCCGTCAAAGAGGGTCTTGCCCGGCTCACGGAATCGAACATCCTCGACCGGTTCTCCTGACGGGTTCGCCTGACGGGTTCGCCTGATCGGGGCCGGCTGGGACCCGGTGTACCGTGCCGGGCATGCCCGTCGCCCATGTCAACGGCCAGCGAATCGCCTACGACGACACGGGAGGTGAGGGCCCGGTAGCGGTGTTCTCCCATGGGTTCTTGATGGACCGCACCATGTTCGTCCATCAAGTGGCAGCGCTGCGCGACCGCTACCGGGTCGTCACCTGGGACGAGCGGGGATTCGGCGAGACGGTCTGGGACGGCAAGCCGTTCTCCTACTGGGATTCCGCCGACGATGTGCTCGGCCTGCTCGACCACCTCGGCGTCGAACAGGCGGTACTTGCCGGCATGAGCCAGGGCGGGTTCCTGTCGTTGCGCGCTGCGCTGCGGGCGCCGGAACGTGTCCGTGCGCTGGTACTGCTCGACTCGGGCGCCGACGTCGATCACGCCGATGTGCTCGCCGGCTACCAGACGATGATCGACACGTGGGTCTCCGTCGGTCCGGTCGACGACTTGGCACGGGCCGTCGCCGGGATCATCCTCGGCGACGAAACCGAGTCCGCCCGCTGGATCGCCGTGTGGAAGCAGCGCGACCACGCCGCGCTGCGCGAACCCGGCGCCTGCCTCGTGGGGCGAGATGACCTGACGGGCCGCCTCGGCGAGATCACCTGCCCGGCGCTCGTCGTGCACGGTTCGGCCGATGTCGCCATCGCTCTCGAGCGTGCCGAGTCGATGGCCCGAGGGCTCCCCGGCGCCGGTCCGGTCGTCGTGATCGACGGCGCAGCCCACGCCGCCAACCTCACCCATCCCGAGCCGGTCAACCGTGCTGTCGAGCAGTTCCTCGCCTCCCTGGGGTCGCGCTGAGCGATGGGGCTCTCCCTCGACGACCTGCCGGCGGTCGGCGAGCCGTTCCGCCTGCTCGCACCCGACGGATCGGTCGTCGGCCCAACGGCCGTGCTTGCCGAGGTCCTCGGACGAGGGCCGGAGCTGCTGGCCGGGATGATTGCGGCCCGGGTAGCGAACCGGCGTCTGTTCAGTCTGCAGCGGCAGGGCCGTACCGGCACCTTCGCCCCGATCGAGGGTGAGGAGGCGAGCGTCGTTGGCGCCGTTGCTGCGTTCGAACCGGCCACAGACTGGATCGTGCCGTACTACCGGGAGTTGCTCGGCCTCGGTCGATACGGCTCCGAGGTGCTCTACCGGTATGCGCTCTACCAGCGCGGGCACCCCGGTGGTGGCTACCTGCCCGAGGGTGTGCGCGTGCTGTTCCCCCAGATCTCGCTCGCCGCGCAGCTCCCGCACGCCGTCGGACTGGCGTGGGGCCGCCGGCTGCGCAAGGCGCCCGGTGTGGTGCTCGCGTTCTGCGGCGACGGCGCGTCGAGCGAGGGCGACTTCGCCGAGTCGCTGAACCTCGCCGGTGTGAGGCGAGCGCCGGTCGTGTTCTGGTTGAAGAACAACGGTTGGGCGATATCGACGCCGCTCGCTGCGCAGACCGCGGCGCCGTCGTTCGCAGCGCGCGGTCCGGCCTACGGGATGCCCGGCGTGCGGGTCGACGGCAACGACGCCCTTGCCGTCGCTGCGGTGGCGGCAGCGGCGCGCGCCCATGCGGCCGCCGGTCGGGGCCCGGTGCTGGTCGAGGCAGTGACGTACCGGATGGGACCACACACCACGGCCGACGATCCATTGCGGTACGTGCCGGCGCAGGAGCGAGCCCACTGGGCCGCTGCGGATCCGATCGAGCGGCTCCGCGTCCTGCTGGTTGCAGCAGGCCGCTGGGACGACACCCAGCAAGGCGAGGCCGAGGCAGCCGCCGATCGCGCCGTCGACGAGGCCTGGACTCGGGCCGAGGCAACACCCGTCTCCCCGGACGCCTTCTTCGACCACGTCTACGCCGAACCGACGCTGCGCCAGCGGCGCCAGCGTGAGGAGCTTCGGCGGCACCTGACCGCCCGGGCGGCGCAATGACGGTCCTCACCATGGTCGAGGCGATCCGCAACTGCCTGCACGACGAGATGGCCCGGGACGGTCGGGTCGTTGTGCTCGGCCAGGACGTGGGGGCAAACGGCGGGGTGTTCCGGGCCACCGACGGGCTGCAGGCAGCGTTCGGCCCCGAGCGGGTCGTCGACATGCCGTTGGCCGAAGCCGTGATCGTGGGCTCCTGCGTCGGGCTCGCAATCGAGGGTGCCGTGCCGGTCGCCGAAGTGCAGTTCCTCGGCTTCGCGTGGCAGGCGATGCACCAGCTGTGCGGTCAGGTGGCGCGCCTGCGATACCGCAGCGACGGGCGCTTCGGCGCGCCGATCACGATTCGGGCGCCGTTCGGCGGCGGAGTGCGCACCCCCGAACTGCACAGCGAAGCGCTCGAGTCCCAGTTCGCGAACGTGCCCGGGCTCCACGTCGTCGCCCCGGCGTCGGCCGCCGACGCAAAGGGCTTGCTCGCCACGGCGATCCGCTCGCCCGATCCGGTGTTGTTCCTCGAACCGCTGCGGGGATACCGGTTGATCCGTGACGAGGTGCCCGACGGTGAACATCTCGTCCCGTTCGGCGTGGCGCGCGTTGTGCGACCCGGCCGCGACGTCACCGTGGTGGCGTGGAGCGCTCAGGTGGAGGTGTGCCGGCGGGCGGCCCAGCGGGCGTACGACGAGCATGGCATCGACGCCGAGGTGATCGACCTGCGGACCATCGTCCCGTTCGACGCAGCGACGGTCGCGGCGTCGGTGGCTCGAACCGGCCGGGTCGTGGTCGTCCAGGAAGCCCCACTCACCGCCGGGTTCGCGTCGGAGGTGGTCGCGACCGTGGTCGAGGAGTGCTTCTACGACCTCGAGACGCCCCCGGTCCGGGTGAGCGGGTGGGACGTGCCCTATCCGGTCGGCCTGCTCGAGGACGGGTACGTCCCCGACGACGACCGGGTGCTCGCCGGCATCCTGCGGGCCACCGAGGTGACGGCGTGAACGCACTCGAGGTGCGTCTGGCCGACGTCGGGGAGGGTCTCGACGAGGGCGAGGTGCTGCGTTGGTTCGTCGAGGTGGGCCAGTCGGTGCGCCGGGACGAGGCCCTGGCCGAGGTGCAGACGGACAAGGCGGTCGTCGAGGTCCCGGCGCCCGCCGACGGCACGGTGGCGGCCATCCACGTCGAAATCGGGGCGGTCGTGCCCGTCGGCACCCTCCTCGCAACGCTGCACCCGCTGGGAGCCCCGCCCGTCGGTGCCGAGCGGCCCAAGGCGTCGCCGGCGCTTCGCCGACGCGCTGCGCAACGGGGGATCGACCTCGCCACGGTGCGTGGCACGGGTCCGGGCGGGCGGATCACCGACGACGACCTCGACGCCGCGCGCCCCGACCGGGACGGGAGCGAGGCGACGACCGCACCCCCGATCCCCGTGCGATCGGCGACCGGCAACGACCGCACGGGCGAGGTGACGTTCCGAGGGATCCGGCGCGCTACGGCAGCGGCCATGGGTCGGAGCTGGTCGACGATCCCCCACCTCGGGGCCTCCGACGAGTTCGACGCGACCGGGTTGCTCGCCGCTCGTGCATCGCTGGCCGAAGCGGCCGGCGAGCCGATCACGCTGACTGCGCTGCTGGCGCTTGCCGTGGCCCGGACGTTGCGCCGTCACCCGGCCGGGAATGCGACGGTGCACGACGACGGTCGCAGTGCGACGTTCCACGACGAGATCAACCTCGGTGTTGCTTGCGCGACGCCCGACGGTCTCGTCGTGCCGGTCCTCCACGACGCCGACCGACTCGGCGTGCTCGACGCCGCTCGGGCGCTACGCCGGCTCACCGAGACGGCTCGGTCCGGACGGCTCGGTCCGGCCGATCTCGCCGGTGGGACGGCGACGCTGAGCAACTACGGGCCGCTCGGAGGGCGGTTCGCCGCTCCGGTGATCCCACCAGGCCAGACGCTGGTGGTCGGGGTGGGAGCCGTCGCCGCTCGGCCGTGGGTCGTCGACGGGGTACTCGCCGTTCGTCCCGTGCTGCCGTGGTCGATCTCGGCCGACCACCGACTGCTCGACGGGGCCGACGTGCTCGCCTTCGCCGCCGACCTCACCGCAGCGCTCCGGGATCCGGTGCGCCTGCTGCTGTAGGGCTCCCGATGGTGATCGGCGAGGTCCCCATCGGGGCCGACGTGCTCGTCATCGGCGCAGGCCGCAGCGGTCGGGCCGTGGTCGAGGTGCTCGCCGGCCACGGTCGCCACGTTGTCGTCGCCGACGCAGCGAGGTCCACAACGGCGTCAGCATCGGCGTCAGCAGTGTCGCGACGCGACGCGACCTGGCTGAGGGGGACCGCTCGGTTCTCGACCCCCCGCCGGGTGGCAGTGAGCGACGGCGACCAGGTCGTGCACGTCGAGGCGATCGACGTCATCGTCGCCACCGGTCAGGTGGGACCCCCGACCCCGACCCCCGGCGCGACGGTCACCGTCGTGGGCGGCGACGTCGTCGCCGTGCAGCGGGCGTTCGACCTCGCCGGTCAGGGAGCGATCGTCGCTGTCGATTCGGTCTCGGCGCTGCTGCCGACGGCCGCACCCTGGGTGGCCGCTTCGGTCCGTGCCCGGCTGGCGACATCGGGGGTCGTCGTCATCGAGGGGGCCGCGCCGGTCGGGGCGGCGCTCGGGCGGGCCGCCACCGATGATCTCGGCCTCGAACACCTCGATCGTGTCCGGCGGCGGGCGGACGGCTCGCTCGTCTGCGACGACGTCGGTCGCGCCGCGCCGCACCTGTACGCCGTCGGCGCAGCAGCGGGGCGCCCGACCGGGTTCGAGATCGCCGAGGCCGTCACGGTGGCGGCCGCGATCGCCGGTGCTCCGGTGCCCTTCGAGCCGGGCGTGGTGCCCGTGCTGGTCGAGTCCGGCGACTGGGCGGCCTGGTCGGTCGGTGCTCTCGAGGGCATGCGGAGGGGCCGGATCGAGGGGGACGTCACCGTCGAGGTGATCGCGGACGCTGCGGGTACCGTCGTCGGGGTCCACGCCGCCGGTGCCGGGGCGGCGTCGGTGCTCGGCGCCGCCGTGCTCGCCGTGGAGCTGGCCGCAGTCCTCGACGACCTCGTGTTCAGCGCTGCAGCCGGCACCGGCGCGCTGCTGGCGGCCGCCGCAGCATCCGCCCGGGGACGGGGCGGCGGTGTCTACCCTGGACGTGCATGACGGACGGGGCCGAGCGACGCATGCCGTCGTGGGTGCTGCGCGCCGTGCTGCTGTTCTGGGGGGTGTTCGCCCTATTGGTGGTGGCCTGGCAGGTCGTCGAGCTGCTGCGCAGCCTGCTGGTCATGCTGCTCGCCTCGCTGTTCTTGTCCCTGGCCATCGAGCCCGGCGTGAACCGTCTGGCGCGGCGTGGGTGGCGGCGTGGCCGGGCGACGGGCACCGTCATGCTGGCCGTGCTCGCCGCTTCCTTCGCCTTCGTCGTCGCCATCGTCGCCCTGGTCGCTCAGCAGGTCGCCACCTTGGCCGAGCGCGCTCCGGAGTACCTGTCCCAGATCGAGGACTGGCTGAAGGACACCTTCGACGTGTCCGTCGACTTCGGTGACCTTGGGGACCGCCTGCGCGACTCAGGCGTGTGGAGCAACATCGCTGGCCGGACGCTGGAGCTGTCGGCGACGGCGTTCAGCGCGCTCGTGGCCTTCCTGGCCGTCGGCCTGTTCACCTTCTACCTGGTCGCCGACGGCCCGCGGTTCCGCCGTGCGGTCTGCTCCCGGTTGCGTCCGAACGTGCAGACCAAGGTGCTCGAGGCCTGGGAGGTGGCGATCGACAAGACCGGTGCCTACCTCTACTCACGCGTGGTGCTTGCCGGACTCTCGGGCTTGTGCCACACCCTCGCCTTCCTTCTGCTCGGCGTGAAGTACTCGCTCGCACTCGGACTGTGGGTCGGCATCGTGAGCCAGTTCGTCCCCGTGATCGGCACGTACCTCGCCGGGGTGCTCCCCCTTCTCGTGGCGCTCGTCGACGATCCCCGCGCCGGGTTGATCGTCGTCGTCGTGATCGTGCTGTACCAGCAGGTCGAGAACTACCTCTTCCTGCCTCGGATCACCGCCCGCACCCTCGAGTTGCACCCGGCGCTCGCATTCGGTGCCGTACTCGCAGGGGCTGCGCTGCTCGGCGCCGTCGGCGCGCTGCTCGCGATCCCGCTTGCCGCGTGCCTCCAGGCGTTCGCCACCATGTATTGGCCCAGCCACGACCTCGTGGAGTCGCCGTTGGTCACCGAGTCGGTGCCCGCGTCGCCGCCGAAGCAGCGCCGGGCGCGCTGAGGGCCCAGCGCAACAGATCGACCAGTGCGCCGGCCGCCGGGCGCACCACGAGCGCATCGGTGACCGGGGTCAGCGGGGGCAGCCCGAGGGCCAGCCGGGCCCACCACGGGAGCAGGCCGACCGCAGCGGCGAAGCCGATCGCGTACGGGGGTCGGGCAACCGCAGGCAAGGGTGGCAGCAGCAGGAACCGGGCAGCGGCTCGCGCCTCGGGCGTACTGCGCAACTCCGAACGGTAGGCGCCCAGGGTCCGGCCCAGGCCAGCGACGTCGACCGGGGGATCCACAACGCCCAGTCGCCGAGCGACGACGGCGAGGTCGGCGACGTACCCGTCGGCCTCGGTCGGGGTCAGCCGGTGGGCACCGTAGCGTTGGTGCGCCGACAGGAAGCTGTCGACCTCGGTGACGTGGACCCAGGCGAGCAGGTGGGGATCGCTAGCGGCGTATGGCCGCCCGTCGCGGGCGACGCCACGGACGTGACGGTGCACGGCGATCACGCGCTCGCACGCCCGCTCGGCCTCGTCGGCGGGACCGAACGTCGTCGCCACCAAGAAGTCCGCCGTGCGCTGTAGGCGTCCCCACGGATCCTCACGGTACGCCGAGTGTTGCGCGACGCCCGCCATGGCCAGGGGATGGAGGCTCTGCAGCAGCAGGGCCCGAAGGCCGCCGAGGAACATCGCCGGGTCGGCGTGGACGGTGTGCACCGGGCGATCCGGCCCGAACCAACGAGGTCCCGGTGCGGCCCACACCTCGGCGGCTCGGCGATCTGCACCGGGGCCGGCGACCCGGTCGCGCACGGCGCCGGCGATCGCCGAACGCAAACCGGTGACGGGGTCGCTCATCGGGGCCGCCAGGTGAAGCGATGGGTGTGGATTGCGAGCTCCATCATGATCTCGACGTCGTGGACGCCCGGGACGGCCTTGATGTGGTCGTCGACGAGCCGCATGAGCTGGTCGTTGTCGACGCACACGACCTCGGCGATCACGTCGAAGGACCCGGCGGTGAGCACGAGGTAGATGACCTCCTCGAGTTCGGCGATGCGATCGGCCACCTCGCGTGCGCTGCCCTCGGTGCGCAGGCCGATCATCGCCATGACCGGGTATCCGAGCGTGGTCGGGTCGGTCACGGCGACGACCTGGAACCCACCGTGGGTGAGCAGTCGTTGCACCCGTTGGCGTACGGCCGACGGCGACAGATTCACGGTGGTCGCCAGGTCCTGGTACGACAATCGGCCGTCGCGCTGGAGCGCAGCGACAAGGGCCTTGTCGATGTCGTCCATCTCGAAGGCCCGACGGTCGACGGCGACGCGAGGCACGGGACGAGGCTACCGAGCCGAGTTCGGATCGTGGACTCGAACGCACTGAACGATGCGTCAGCGCCTGATGCGTCAGTACGCACTGATGCGTCAGTACGCACTGATGGATCAGTGAGTCGACAAGACCGGTCGGGGGGTCCACCATGACGCTCCCCCTGATTCGACCCACCGGGGTCGAGGGCCATGAGAGAAGGGAGGTGGGAGGTGCCCACCACGACGGCCGATTCCCACGCCAGCACCAGCACGCCCGGTCCACGTCGAAGCGGCAGCGCCCGACTGGACCGTTTCGTCACCGACTACGACGGTCCGACCCCGGTCGTCGTCGTCGACCTCGACGTCGTCGCCGAACGTCTGCACGCACTGCGCACGGCGTTGCCGATGGCCGAGGTCTTCTACGCCGTGAAGGCCAATCCCGCGCCCGAGATCCTCGAGGTCCTCCTCGACGAAGCGGTCAGCTTCGACGTGGCGAGCCCCGGTGAGATCGACCGGTGCCTCACGATGGGCGCAGACCCTTCCCGTATCTCGTTCGGCAACACCGTGAAGAAGGCCCGGGACATTGCCGACGCCTACGGCCGGGGGGTGCGGCTCTTCACGTTCGACTGCGCAGCAGAGCTCGACAAGCTGATCGAGCACGCACCCGGAGCGACGGTCATGTGCCGCATCGCCGTCGACGGTGTCGGGGCGGACTGGCCGTTGTCTCGCAAGTTCGGCACCTCACGAGACGAGGCCGTCGAACTGCTCGTGCGGGCCGCGTCGCACGGGTTGGGACTCGGGGTCTCGTTCCACGTGGGATCCCAGCAGCGCAACCTCGACGCATGGGATGCCGCGTTGTGCGAGGTGGCGAAGTTGGCCTCCGAACTCGCCGGCGGCGGACACACCCTCGAGGTGCTCAACCTCGGTGGCGGATTCCCGGCGGTCTACGACGACGGCGTGCCGACGATGGCCGAGTACGGCAGCGCCATTCGCAGCGCGCTCGACGCCTGGTTCCCGCAGCGGCTGCCGCGCGTGATCGTCGAGCCCGGCCGCTACCTCGTGGGCGATGCCGGGGTGCTCGTTTCCGAGGTGGTGCTCGTGTCGGAACGGGCTGATCACGGCCGTTGGGTGTACCTCGACATCGGGCTGTTCGGCGGTCTCGCCGAGACGCTCGGGGAGGCGATCCGGTACCGGATCACGACCGCCCGCGATGCCGGTGCTCGCCGGTTGGCCTGCCTCGCCGGCCCGACGTGCGACTCGGCCGACGTCCTCTACGAGAAGGCTCCCTACGACCTGCCGCTGGACCTCGTCGCAGGAGACCGGGTGACGTTCCATGCCACCGGGGCGTACACGACCTCCTACTCGTCGGTGGGGTTCAACGGGTTCGCCCCGCTCGCATCGACGTACCTGCTGCGTCGTTGAGAGCGACCGTGGTGGGGGGGGGGGGGG